>JBLNBQ010000110.1:0-34225 GCA_050260095.1 Chitinophagales bacterium | reverse complement strand
GGCCTCGCGATGCGTTCCTTGCTTCAGGAGCTTGGCGCCCTGGTGGGAAGGAGGAGAGCACCGGTGATGGTTGCCGTCCGTCGCGATCGCGCCCGGATGGTCCTCGGCCTCGTCCTGACCGCCGTGGCCGGCATGACGGCGGGAATCGCGTTGGCGCTAAGAAGATCGAGATAGCCCGTTATCCGCTGGACCGGCCGGGCGCCTATCCGGTCTCGGCCCCCTGGGGACAGCTCGTGGTGGAAGTGAAGAACGGAAAGGCGCGGATCGCGCTGGCTAACCCGCCTTGCGACCCGGAGGTCCACAAGCTGTATAACCCCTGGATCAGCCGGCCGGGCGAGCTGGACGTCTGCCTGCCGCACCGGGCGCTTCTCGAAATCCGGGAGGAGCGCCGGTGAAGGCGGTGCTCTTCTCCCTTGGCCCCTTCCACGTCTACCGCTACGGCGCCGCGGTGGCGGCTGGGCTGTTTGCGGGCTTGTGGCTGGCGCACCGGGAGGCGCGGCGGCGCGGGCTCGACGCCGAGGCCGTCTTCGACCTTTGCCTTGCGGCGATCCTGGCCGGCGTCGCCGGGGCCCGCCTTGAGCACGTCCTGTTCAGCCTGCCTTTCTACGTCGCCCACCCGGCCGAGCTTTTCCGGCTCGACGAAGGCGGCCTCTCCGTCCACGGGGCGCTGCTCGCCGGAGGGCTCACCGTCTGGCTGCTCGGACGCCGCCGCGGCCTGCCCTTCCTGCGGGTGGCGGATGCTCTGGTCCCGTCTTTGGCGCTGGGCGAAGCGCTCGGAAGGCTCGGTTGCGACCTGATCGGCCGGCCGGGCCGTGGACCGTTTCCCCTCGTCGCGGAGGGGGTCTCCTACCATAACGTGCCGCTGTACAGCGCCACCTTCCTGTTCGGACTCTTCCTGTACCTGCGGTGGGCGTGCCGGCGGTGGGAGGGGACGCCGGGCCGGGCTTTCCTGGCCTACGTGCTCTGGTATTCGGCCGGACGGTTCGTGCTGGAGTTCTTCCGCACCAGCCCGCCACTCTGGCACGGGCTCTCCCTTGCCCAATTGGCCAGCGTGCTGCTGGCCGGAGGGGCGGCGTTCGGCATCGCCGGCTTGCGGAAAAGATCAAGCCCCTAGTTGTGGGGTGCTGGGCGAAGGCCGCTCCTACGAGGAGCAGCGGGGGTAAGCGGCGCGCCGCGCTGGCTCCGCCGCCCCGACTCGTCCCTTGGTCCTGTGGCGCTCCGCCGGGGCGCCGCCATACTGTAGGGGCGAACGGAGGAGTGAGCCTATGACGCCTGAGAACTGGGTGCCGCCCGTTCCCCAAAAGGTGATCTCCCATCGGTCGGCGAGGGTGTTCGTTCCGGGTGACCCGCCCACGGTGGCGCCGCTGGACAAGACTGCCAGGGAGAAACTGATCGAGAACCTCCGCCGGCAGCAGGCCGAGAATTCCAAGGAGCATTGCTGACGGCACTGGTAGCGCCGGCCGGGGGCCGGCGGAAGCGAGGACCCTTCGGGAGGGCCGCCACGCGAACCCTCCCTTTTTCATGCCGCAGTCCGGCCGCCTTGGGCCCTCGGCAAATACCTTCTGGTGGAGACTTCGCGGAGGGCGGGTTCGCCTTGGGCAAACGCGGCAGCGGGCTATCGGCCGGGCAGCTCACCACGATGGCGCTGGGCACGGTCATCGGCGGTTCTTTCTGACGCTCGTCCCTGGGCAAGGTGCGGGACTGGTGGCCGGCTTGTCCCTGGTAGCGGTCTTTACGGTCGTCTACCTCGTGATCCGGGCGGCGCGCCGGGGGCCGGTGCAACCTAGGGCTATGGTCCTAGCGGAAATAGTCCCATGGACCCGTTTTCTTAGGCCAAGCCGTGCGGTACACTGAGGGTGGGTACAAAACCGCATAGGGCATCGCATGCAGCGACAAGGGCAAACCGTCCGAAAGGGCGGGACGCAAAGCTACGAGTCTACCGCCGGGTCACCGGCCATGGCAGTCGGGCTGCCGAAAGCGTGGTTGAGTTGACCACCCTTGGTCGGGCTGCATTGCCCAGACCAAGGGTTTTTGTTTCCCCAAGCTTCTGGAGGGGGTATGGATCGTGAAGCGAATGCGCATCGGTTTGATGGTAGCGGTGCTTCTCCTGCTGGTGAGCCTGCCCGTGCTGGCGGGTGTCCGGTGGTGCAGTGAAGGGACTCCGCCCGGTCTGGGGGCCAAGGACGATCAGACGCTGCCGGCTTTCGAACGGGTACAGGCCGGCGCCGGGTTCAGCCTCCACGAGGTCGACCCGTTCACGGGCAACTCCGCCAAGACCAGCGCCCCGGCTGAACACAATCCGGTGGACCCGGCGAGACTCCCGGCCGATGCGGTGCTGGGACCGCACTGACCGGAACCGGCACAAGGATCTACGCTGATGAACCAACGCGTTAGCGCCTACATCACGGCGGTCGCGCTGGGGGCGGCGGGACTCTTCGTGGTGGCGCTCCGGCTGACGCCCGCCGGGCTCGGTCCCGGGGCTCTTCCGGCGCTGGGGTTCCTGGCGCTGGTGACCGCGGCGAGCCTCGTACCCGTGCAGGTCGCGACTGAAACCAAGCTGACGGTCGAGACCGCCATAGTCTTTGGTGGCGTCCTCTCGCTGCCCCTTCCGTTGGCGCTGGGGGCGGTGGCGGCGGCAGGCGCCCTCTCGGATGCGTGGCTGAAACGCCCCTGGTACAACGTGCTCTTCAACGCAGCGAAACTGGTGGTCGCAGCCGCCACCGCCGGGCTGCTCGTCCGGGCGCTGGGCGGCGGTCCGCTGGTTAACCTGGCGACACTGGCACCCATCGTGGCGGGAGCCGCCGTATACCTCCTGGTTGACGTTGGCCTCGTCGCAGGGGTGGGTGCGCTGCACGCCGGCTTCCGATTCACAGATCACCTGGTCCGGCTGCTCAAGGCGGTCTGGTTCCAGTACACGGCTCTGCTTATGCTGGGCGCGTTGGCGAGCACTATCTGGGTGAAGGCTCCCATCGCCTTGGGGCTTCTGGCTATCCCCCTCGTCCTCGTTCACCGGTCGTATGCCCAGCAGAGCCGGCTCCAATTGCAGACCAAGGAGACTCTGACGCTGCTCGCCGACGTGGTCGACGCCCGCGACTTCTACACCGCCGGGCACTGTCAGCGGGTCGCCACCTTAAGCCTGGAAATCGCCCGCCAGCTGGGGCTCAGCGAGGCGGAGCGGGACACGATCTACCTGGCCGGGCGCCTCCACGATATCGGCAAGATCGGTCTTAGGGACGACATCGCCTTGATCGATGGCCCTTTGAGCGCCTCCGAGCAGGCGGAGCTCGAACGCCATCCGGTGCTGGGCATGCAGATGCTTACGCAGCTGGACCAGTTCTTCGATGTGAAGGAAGCGGTCGTCTTTCACCACAAGCGCTTCGACGGCCAAGGCTACCCTCGCGAGATTGCCCTGCCGAGCTACGGCTTGCCGCTGTCGGCGGCGATTATCGCGGTGGCCGACGCCTTCGATGCCATGACCAGTGGTCGCCGCTACCGCGTGGCCTTTTCGGACGAGGTCGCATTGCACGAACTGAGGAAGAACTCCGGCACGCAGTTTCACCCGGACGTGGTCGACGCCCTCTGCGCGCTCAAGGGTTACGCAGAGTATGCGGCCGACGAGGCCGAGGCGCCGTGGTTTTCGCCAGCCGGAAGGGAAGGGGCGGTCTTCTGTGGCTAACGTGATAGGAATCTTCATGCTCGGTGCCCTTTTCTCCTGGATCGCGATCGGGGTGATCGGGCAACTGACCAACTTGGCCCGGGTGAGACAGGAACTCGAACAGCGCGTCGCCCTTCTCATGCTCGAAAAGGACAACCTCAGCCGCAAGTGCGTCGCGCTCAGCCGTGAAAACGACGCCCAGGCGGCCAGGAACGCCGAACTGAACCGTTTCGTGAGCAAGCTCGCGTCGAGCGGCTTTATCGGTGAGGATGCGCTAGGCGCAGTGGGGCAGCTCAATGAGAAGGAGCGCGAACTGATCGACATGGCCGGGAAGCGAGTGCGCGAGATTGTCGAGTCGGCCCAGCGCAAGGCGTTTGATGCCCTGTACGAAGCCGACCGCGCTCTGCGGTCCGAGGCACGGCAGGTACTGCGCCGTCACCTGACCTTGGTTGAGCCGGAGACGACCGATCTTCCAGAGGCTGAGGCGCTCCGCAAGGAGGCCTGAGACTCAGGGGGTACAGGGGGTACGGACGAAGCGGATCTCGGCGAACCCTTCCGCCTCGGTGGGCGGGACGAGCGTCTTGTAGAATCTCCGGATGACCGCGGCCGGGACCTTCCGGGTCCGGCCTCTCTGTAGGGTCAAGGCGCGTTGGGGCGTCGCCTCCACCACCACGGCTACGGCGTCGAACTTGAGCCCCTCCGCCCAAAACCGTTCAGCAGGCTTCGGCGGTAGGCGGGACGGGTGTTGGTCGCATCGAAGACCACATCCCTTCCCGCCTTCAGCGCCTCGGCGACCCGCCGGTGGGCGGTCTCGAAGACCACCCCCTGACCGTGCCTCACCTCGGCGCTGCCGAATAACTCCTCCCGCAGGTCGTCGGTGGAGACGACCGTACATCCCGGCTTCGATCCCCACCTATATCCATATCTACCCCGGCTCAGGCCTTGTCCGACGGATGGCAGGCGGTTTTCTTGCTGCAGCTTTGGCCGGGGACGAGTTTCCCCATGACGACCGGGTGGCGGGCGCCGGTGGCGGAGGGGACGTTGGGTGCCCGACATCAGCCCGAGGACGATCATCCCTTGACCGCCCCCTTCACCAGCCCGGTGGTGAAGCGCTTCTGGACCGCCAGGAAGAAGGCGAGCACGGGCAGGGTGAAGACGACCGAGGCGGCCATGACCGGCCCCCACTCCACGTTGAACTGGCCGAAGAACGACTGGAGGGCCAAGGGCAGGGTCCGCATCTCTTCCCGGCTGATGAAGGTCATGGCGAACATGAACTCGTTCCAGGCCCCGATGAAGGAGTAGATGGAGCTGGCCGCCACCCCCGGCGCCGCCACCGGCAAGATCACCCGCCCGAAGGCGCCCATCCGGCTGCACCCGTCGATCATCGCCGCCTCCTCCAGGCTTGCCGGGATGCTGTCGAAGAACCCTTTGAGCATCCAGACCCCGAAGGGCAGCGTGAAGGTGACGTAGGCCAGGATCAGCCCCAGGTACTGGTCGAGCAGTCCCAGGTCGCGCATGATGATGAAGAGGGGGATGATGAGGACGACCAGGGGGAACATCTGCACCGACAGGATCAGGACCAGGAAGACCGAGCGGAGCGGGAAGCAGAACCGGGCCACCGCGTAGGCGGCCAGGGAGCCGACCGCGATGCTGCCGAGCGTCGTGCTGACCGCCACGATTACGCTGTTCAGAAAGTACCGCGCGAAGCCGCCCCGGGCGAAGACGGCCACATAGTGCTCGACGGTCCAGCGGGTCGGCAGGAGCTGCGGCACCCGGGTGAAGATCTCCCGGTTCTCCTTGAGGGAGGTCATCAGCATCCAGAAGAAGGGGAAGACCGCGAAGACGAAGACCAGGGCGGCCAGAAGGTAGACGGCGAGGCCCAGGGCGGCGCGGCGAACCCCAAGCGGTCTCATTCCACCGCCTCCTCCTTGCCCGCCCGCAGGTAGATGACGGTGATCAGGGCGAGGATGAGAAACATGACCACCGCGATGGCCGCCGCCTGGCCCATCTGCATCTCGCCGAACGCCGCCATCCAGGCGTGGATGCCCATCACATAGGTGCTCTGCGCCGGCCCGCCCTCCGTCATGACGTAGACCTGGTCGAAGATCTTGAAATCCCAGACCGTGGAGAGGATGGTCAGGATGACGAGCAGGCTCTTCAGCATGGGCAGGGTGATGTAGCGCAGCCTTTGCCAGGCGGAGGCGCCGTCGACCTCGGCCGCTTCGTAGAGGGACGGGTCGATCGACTGCAGCCCGGCCAGGACGGAGAGGGCGATGAAGGGGAAACTCTGCCAGACGACTACCAGCAGGATCACGCCGAAGGCCACCGGCGCCGCGGTGAACCAGGAGAAGCCGCGGAACGGCAGCCCCAGCCGGGTCAGAAGGTAGTTGGCGATCCCGTACTGGTCGTCGAAGATCCACTTCCAGATGATGCCGGCCGCCACCTTGGGCATCACCCAGGGCAGCAGGACTGCCACGCCCAGAAGGGAGCGCCCGCGGAAGCGGCGGCTGAGGAGCAGTCCCACGCCGAAGCCCAGGAGCATCGTGAGGACGACGCAGGCGAGGGTGAAGCGGGCCGTGTTGCGGGCCACGAACCAGAAGAAAGAATCGGTGAGGAGCCGCCGGTAGTTGGCCAGCCCCACGTACGCCGGCGCCTTGCCCAGGTTGACCAGGTTCAGCTTGTGGAAGCTGAGCCACACCGTCTGGAGCAACGGGTAGATGGTCAAGACCAGGACGCACGCGAGGGCCGGCGCCAAAAGGAGGTAGGGCAGGCCGTGGCGGCGGAGGAGCCTTCGCCGGGCCGGGGCGCGTCCCGCTCCCACAGGCTGGGTGAGGAGGGGCAGCCGCGCCGCCCCTCCCGTCGCACGGAGCCTCACGGCGTGAACAGGTCGGTCATCTTGTCCGCCGCCCAGGCGGCGGCCTGCTCGACCGTCATCTTTCCGGTGAGGATCCGGTCCATCATGATGTTGGGCAGGTTCGTCTTCTCCACGGCGCCCCAGCCCGCGACCGCCGGGAACGAGCGCCCGTACTCCATCTGCTCGACGGCCACCTTGAGGATCGGGTCGGACGTGAACATCTTGTTCTTCTGCAGCGAGATCCGCCCCGGGAGGAACTTCAGGAGCCGGGCCAGCTCCAACTGGTACTTCTCGCTGACCATCAGGTGCACGAACTCGGCGGCGAGTTCCTTCTGCTTCGACTGCCGAAAGACGACGAAGTTGCTGCCGCCGGCGAAGGTGGCCATCCGCTTGTTGCCCGGCAGCAGCGCCACGCCGAGGACCTTCTCGATGTCGGGGTTGGTCTTCTTGAGGGCGCCGATGGCCCACGGGCCTTCGATGAGCATGGCCGCGTCGCCCAGGGCGAAAGCCTGGCGGGCGTTGAGGGCGCTCCAGGTCAGGGAGGCCTCAGGCGCCAGGTGATGCTTGAGCAGCAGGTCGGTGTAGAACTTGAGCGCTTCGACGGCCTGTGGGGAGTCGAGCGCGGAGACCCAGCGGCCGTCCTTCTTCACGGCGATCTCGCCGCCGTTCTGCCAGATGAACGGCAGCCACGTCAGGCGCCCCGCGCCGCCCTGGAAGGCGAAGCCGTACCGCTCGACCTTGCCGACCTTGGTGAGCAGCTTCGCGTCGGCCAGGAACTCATCCCAGGTCGTGGGGGCCTTCTTGATCCCGGCGGCTTCGAAGAGGTCCTTGCGGTACATGAGCATCCGGGCGCCGCCGTACCAGGGCACCCCGTACAGCTTGCCGTCGAGCGTGGCGCGGCGGCGAGGGCTTGGAGTTCGCCGCAGAGGGCCGCCGTTTGGGCGGCGTCGCGCAAGTTGCGCGGGAGCAGGCTCAGCCCGCCGACCCGGTATTCCTCGATCAACCGGCGCACGTCAGGGGTGAGCGAAGGCGCGGACCAGCCCCCGATCACCATCTGCCCGACCTTCTCCGCCAAGCTCAAGGTTGCGAGGCACTCCTCCGTCAGCGTCCCCATCCCATTCGACTGGCCCGGCGTACCTCCGCGCCAGGAACGCCAGCCGAATCCTACCCGGGATGGTCAAGCGTTCCTTCTCTGGGTGTTAACTTTGGCCCAAGATGGCATACTGCGCGCGAAGGCCATGGCACTGGCCGCTGTGCTCCTACGGAGGGGAATCGCGCGCCGGAAAGGGGGCAGGGCTGGACCGGCTGCGGCAGCCCTCGGATTCAAGTCGTGAGCAAGCAGTTAGGAGTGATGAGGATGAGCAGACGCCGGAGATTCGCCGCGGTTCTGGCTCTGGCCTTGATCCTGTCGGCCAGTTCAGCCAGCTTCGCCTGCACCGACATCATGGTCGGCAAGGGGGCTTCCACCGACGGGTCGGTGATCACCAGCCACACCGCCGACGGTTACTACGACACCCGGCTCAGGATCGTCCCGCGGCAACAGTTCGCCCCCGGGACGATGACGCCGGTCTGGGAGTGGATCATCGAAGGTGACCGGCATCCCTTGAAGAAGCTCGGCGAGATTCCTCAGGTGGCCGAGACCTACCAGTACATCAACACCGGTTACCCCTTCATGAACGAACACCAGGTCATCATCGGGGAGACCACGCTCGGCGGCCGCAAGGAGACGGCTAACAGCGAAAAGGCGATCATGACCATCGAACAACTGGAAGTGTACGCGCTCCAGCGCGCCAAGACGGCCCGGGAGGCCATCCGGGTCATCGGCGACCTTGCGGTGAAGTACGGCTACCGCGAGTCGTGCGCCCTGGGCGAGTGCCTGACCATCTCCGACCCGAACGAAGTCTGGGTCTTCGAGGTCTTCGGCGCCGGTCCGTTCTGGAGCCCGGAGAGCGGAAAGCCGGGCGCGGTCTGGGCTGCGCAGCGGGTGCCCGACGATCACATCGCCTGCGTGCCCAACATGAGCCGGATCGCCGAGATCCGGCCGGGCGCGCCTGACCAGATGGTCTGCGACAACTACCTGGAGACCGCCGAGGACCTCGGGCTGTACGATCCGAAGAGCGGCGAGCCGTTTGTCTGGAACCACGTCTTCGGCGACGCCCACAACAGCCTGACCGGCATGGGGAGCCGCTATCGTCTCTGGCGGGTGCACAGCACGTTCGCGCCCTCCGTCAAGTGGGACCCGATGGACGCCCCGGACTACCCGTTCTCGATCGCGCCCGAAGCGAAGGTCTCGGCACAGGATGTCATGAAGCTGTTCCGCGACACCTACCGCGGCACGCAGTACGACATGACCGAGGAGCGGGCCTGGCAGGCCAAGGGCGACAAGGGCTGGCAGAAGAGCCCGATGGCCACGCCGCAGGTCGACAGCACGTGGCGGGGCCTCCTGGACATCGATTTCTACCGGCCCATCGCCCGCTATTACTGCTCGTACTTCTTCGTCTCGCAGGCGCGCAGTTGGCTGCCGGATGAGATCGGCGGCGTGGCCTGGTTCGGCCTGGACAACCCCGAGATGAGCGTCTTCGTGCCGGTCTATTCCGGGCAGACCGAGGTTCCGCCCTCGTGGGCCAACGTGGATCGCACCAAACTCGACTGGAACTCGGCCTGGTGGGCGTTCGCCCTCGTCGACGACAGCGTGAACCGCCGGTACCAGAGCCTGATGCCGAAGCTCGAGGCGGTGCGCGACCTGCTGCAGCAGAAGTTCTACGACAAGCAGGGCGAGGTCGAGAAGCGTGCCCTGGAGCTGTACAAATCCGATCCGAAGGCGGCGCTCAAAGTAGTCAGCGACTACTCGCAAGCCTGCATGCTCGAGTCGCAGCAGGTCTACCGCGGCCTGGTCGACCAGTTCCTGTTCGAGCTGAACAACAACTGGTACTGAAAAGGCTGAAGGCGCAGAGAAAGGGCCGGGGCGGGAGACCGCCCCGGCCCTCCCTTCGGGCTGGATTGGTTAACAGGGTGAGTATGCCCAAGGGGAGCCTGGCGCACACGGGGGCGACGCTCAGCCGGCCTGTCTTGGCGCAGGACTGAGCGGGAGTTCGAGGGATTCTATGGAAGTAGTACCAAGTACTTCCTTCTTGGCCGGGCACCCGCCCGAGTTTACTTCGCGAAGGTGGCTTTGGCTTCGTTCGGCAGGACCAGTTCGACCGTGGCCACCTGAAGCGGCAGGAACTGCACCCGCTTATCCAGCAGCACTCCGGCTTCCTTGACCGTTTCGGCGTTGGCTTCCTTGCCCTCGGCCAGCAGCCGGGTGAACGTCTCGGCGCTGCTCGCTTCCTTCAGAATGAGGATGCGGCCCATCTCCCGGCCGTCGCCGGCGGGGATGGCGGGCGCCCCCCAGGAGCCGTCCTTGAAGACCGCCGTCCGGTTCTGCAGCTTCTTGCCGTTCAGGATGGCCACGCTGACCGAGCCGTTGAACGGCGTCCCGTCGGCGTACTTCATCGTGACCCGCACGGCGGAGCGGGCTTCGGCCCGCAGGATGACGTAGAGTTCGCTCTTGGTCGCGGTGGTGAAGTCGAGGATCGTGGAGACCTGGATGCAGGGGCTGATGCGCATCCGGATCGCGTCGGTGTCGCTGCCGCCCGTCCAGAGGCGATACTTGTGCGTCTCCACCTGGGCGAGGTCCATGACGCCGGTCATGGTGAACCGCCCGTCGCTGTCGGTGTACGTGAAGTGATCGTCGTAGTTGGGGATTTTGTAATAGACGTTGCCCAGGTCATCGTCGCCGTTGGGGCGGACTGGGCTCAAGCGAAGCGGCCAACCCGCGATGGGTTTTCCATCGACGCCCAGCACCACGCCGCGGATCGTGTACGGTCCGCCCTCCGTCGCCAGAGCCGGGACCGCCGCGGCGCAGAGCACCGCTACGGCGCTGAGGACCACGAACAGCCGGAACTTCAGGGACATTGCCAACTCCTCCAACATTTGGCATCCAGGACACCACTCCTGTTCGCCAACGGGCCTGGCAAGTCCTGCGCGCCACACGCGGCACGGCGAAAAAGAAGGCGTGCCCGCCGGCCATCTCGGGATTTCCGGCGTCACGCCTCCCTGGTGCGGGGAGCGGAAAGCTCTAGCTGAAGAACCGGCGCAGCAGTCCCTGGAAGGCCGCGCCGTGGCGGGCCTCGTCTTTGCACATCTCGTGGACGGTGTCGTGAATGGCGTCGTAGTTCAACTGCTTGGCCCGGGTGGCGAGCTGTTTCTTCCCCTCGCAGGCGCCACGCTCGGCATCCGCCCGCAGCTGGAGGTTCTTCTTGGTGTCGGGGTAGACGACCTCGCCGAGCAGTTCAGCGAACTTGGCGGCATGCTCGGCTTCCTCCCACGCGATCCGCCGGTAGGCTTCGGCGACTTCGGGGAATCCCTCCCGGTCGGCCTGGCGGCTCATCGCCAGGTACATCCCGATCTCGGTGCACTCTCCGGTGAAGTTGGCGCGCAGGCCCTCCAGCACTTCGGGGTCGACGCCCTGAGCCACGCCGATCCGGTGCTCGTCGGCCCACCCCGTCCCGGTCGCGGCCTGCTCGGAGAACTTCTCTCTCGGCGCGCCGCACTGGGGGCACTTCTCCGGCGGTTCCTCGCCGGTGTGAACGTAACCGCAGACCGCACAGACGAATCTCTTCACTGCCTGACACTCCCTTCTAAATCCGCTTCGTCCTGGTGGGTCCGGACTTCCGCCACCAAGTCGGCGAAGGTGCAGGCCCCCAGTTCCTTTTCCAGGTACTCCTGAATAGCTCCCAGCCGCCGGTGCACCGGACAGCGGTCGGCCCACCCCTTGCTGCAGTGGTCGGGGTCGTCGAGGCAGCGGGTGAGCTTGTGCGTCCCCTCGACGGCGGCGACCACGTCGAGCAGCGTGATCTCGGCGGGATCCCTGCGCAGCCGGCAGCCGCCCGCGTTGCCCCGCTTGGTCTCGATCAGCCCCGCACTGCCGAGCAGACGCAGGATCTTCTGCAGGAACTGCAGGGGAATCCTCTCCTCGCACGCGATTTCCTGCGCCTCGACGAGTTGGCCGGGTTTCAGGGCCAGGTGCAAGACCGCCCGGATGCCGTAGTCGGTTGCCTGTTGGATCGGCATGCCTGCCTCCAAAGTGGAGTCCTGGAGTCCTATTTGAATTGTACTGCCGCCGCCGTCCCCTGTCAACCATTTTTTCCAATTGACCTGTCCTCCTTCCGCCCCCCGTTCTCCTCCTGCCCCGCCCGCAGCGGTGGCGAGAAAGGCGGCCGGCACCCATTCAAGCCGTCTCACGCGCTGCCCACTCACACGGATGACCTGTTGAAGCCCGCTGAGAGGTTCATGCTGTCATCTGCCAGAAAATCCCTCTTGGTCCGAGAGGGGACCGTCGAAGAAGGAGGTAGAAACATGGCCAAAGAAGACCAGGAACTCTTTGAGCGCCTTGTGCACTACCTGGGGCTGTCCGCCGAGACCACCCGCCGGGGCTTCCTAAAGGCTACCGTGGGGACGGCGGTCGGTTTCAGCGTGATCGGGGCGCTCGCCCGGAAAGCCGGCTCGGCGCCGTTCGTCATCCTTGAGAACGCCGAGGGCGTTATCCTGGCGGACTCCAGTCTCTGCGCCGGCTGCAAGCGCTGCGAACTGGCGTGCACCGAGTTCAACGACGGCAAGGCCCAACCAAGCCTCGCCCGGATCAAGGTCTCCCGCAACTACAACTTCGGACCCAAGGGTGTCCAGCTCGCCGGTCGCGCCCAGGGTGGAGAGTGGGGCAACTTCCGCCTCGTGCAAGACACCTGCAAGCAGTGCCCGCACCCGGTGCCCTGCGCCACCGCCTGCCCGAACGAAGCGATCGTGGTCGACCCGAAGACCAAGGCGCGGGTCGTCGACCCCGCCAAGTGCAAGGGCTGCAAGCTCTGCCAGAAGGCCTGCCCGTGGGAGATGATGGCCTTCGACGAGGACACCGCCAAGGCGACGAAGTGCTTCCTGTGCAACGGCGCGCCTAAGTGCGTCAAGGCCTGTCCTCTGTCCGCCCTGAAGTTCATCCCGTGGCGTGACCTGACCCACGACATTCCGGCCCGCCAGAGCGTCATGGCCATGAACCCGAAGGCCGACGGCTGCGATAGCTGTCACTAAGAAAGACATAGGAGGTAGACAGCATGGCACAGTACGGTGGGTGGACGGGGAAGACCCTGCGGGTCAACCTGACCACCGGCAAGATAACGACGGAAGACACCATCGCCAAGTACAAGGACTTTCTTGGCGGCACGGGCGTCGGCTACAAGGTCATCTGGGACGAGGTGCCCGCCGGCACCGCCGCCTTTGACCCGGCCAACAAGGTCATCTTCGGCGTCGGCCCGCTGACCGGCACCGGTGCGCCGAGCGGCGGACGTACCTCGATCACCACCATCTTCCCGACGGTCTATCCGAAGGAACTGGTCGGCACCGGGCACATGGGCGGCCATTTCGGCGCCGAGCTGAAGTACGCCGGCTGGGACAACATCATCATCGAGGGCGCCTCGCCCAAACCGGTCTACCTGGCCATCATGGACGACAAGGTGGAGATCCGCGACGCGTCGCACCTCTGGGGCAACGGCATCTACCGGACGACCGAGGTCATCTGCCAGGAGATGGGCCAGGAGACCATCGTGGCGGCCATCGGTCAGGCCGGCGAGAACATGGTCCGGCAGTCCTGCGTCATGAACTCCTATTCCCACTCGGCTGGCGGCGTGGGCGGAGTCCTCGGTGCCAAGAAGTTAAAGGCCATCGGCGTCCGGGGCACCGGCTCGGTCAGGATCAAAGGCAGCAAAGAGCAGTACGAGGCGCTGGTGAACTACACCTTAAGCATCATCGGCGCCAACAACAACCACGTCGTGCCGGCGACCCCCCAGCCGTGGGCCGAGTTCAGCGCCCCCACCCGCTGGAACGCCGCGAAGGGCAAGTTCTGGGGTGCCGCCAACCCGCCGGTAGAGACGGGGACCTGCGACCCGCACGACCTCGGCCGCATGGGCTACCGGTCCAACCTGTCGTCGTTCTACTGCGGGCCCATCGCCGAGCGCTACACTATCCGCACCGGCGGATGCCACTCCTGCCCGATCCGCTGCATGACCCACATGGAGATTCCTTCGCTCGAGGCGAAGTACGGTGTGCCGAAGGAGGTCGCGAACACCTGCTCGGGCCTGCTCAATGGGCGTGCGGCTTTCAAGAGCTTCCCCGACGGGCCCAACGGCATGACCGCCCTCGAAGCGGCCGCCCTCGGCTCGCACCTGCTCGACGACTACGGCATCTGGTGCAACTACGCTCAGCTCTACCGCGACCTGCAGTACGCCTACTACAACGGCTACATCAAGAAGAACGTCCCCGAGGCGGAGTACAAGAGCATCCCGTGGGACAAGTACGAAAAGGGTGATCCCGAGTTCCTCTTCGAGTTCACCCGCCGCATCGCGTACAAGATCGGCGAGTTCGGTACGGCCATGGGCGAGGGCGCCGGCCGGCTGGCCGAGCGGTGGCACTTCCCGGAGGAGTACTACGCGGACCACGATGTGCTGTGGTGGAAGATGGGGCACCCGAAGCACCACTCCAACGAGGACTGCGGCCAGGTCGGGGTGCTGATCAACATGATGTACAACCGGGATTCGCAGTGCCACTCGGCCTGCAACATCTTCGGCAACGGCCTGCCGATCAAGCAGCAGAAGGCGGTCATGGCCAAGATCTTCGGCTCGCCCGACGTGATCGACGCCCGTAAGAACTGGACGCCGATGAACAAGTACAAGGCCAAGTTCGCGGTCTGGTCGTGCCTGCGCAAGGAACTCCACGACTCGATGACGCTCTGCAACTGGATGTGGCCGCTCGCTTTCTCGCCGCTTAAGGAGCGGAACTACGAGGGCGACACCAGCTTGGAGGCCAAGTTCTACTCCGTGATCACCGGCGACGAGAAGAGCGAGGCCGAACTGGACTTGGTCGCCGAGCGGATCTTCAACCTCCACCGGGCGCTCACCATCCGCGACATGGGCACCAAAGAGATGCGGAAAGAGCACGATACCGCCCCCGAGTGGGTCTTCGAGTACCCGCACGACAAGGCGCCGTTCACCCCGGGGCATGACCGGTGCGACCGCGCCGACATCGAACTCGGCAAGGACCTGCTCTATGAGGTACTCGGGTGGGATAAGACCACCGGCGCGCCGACCCGCGCCACTCTTGAGCGGCTCGGTCTCAAGGACGTCGCCGACTCGCTCGAGAGCAAGGGGCTGCTCGGCTGACGGCTGGCGCTTCTGGCGTTGGAGGAGCCGGGCTCGCAAGGGGCCCGGCTCCTCCCCTTGACCGCCGCCGGGCCGAACCGAGGCGGTTGGCTCAGGCTTCGGTCGCCGATCTCTCCGGCGCCACCCGCGGCGCCTCGGCTCCCCGGGTCAACGAGATGAGCGCGGCAAGGCCGGTCATGACCAGCGAGACCAGGAAGGCAGTGTTCATCCCCTGCGTGAAGGCGCCCACCGAGATGCCGGCCGAGCCGACCTGGGTGTGCGTGATGAGCCGTCCCAAAGCCTCCGGCGAGATGGCCGACGAGGTGACCGCGAGTCCCAGTGCCATGCTGATAACCGATCCGGCGTTGTTCATCATCGTCCGGGTGCCGCCCGCGACCCCCCGGCGCTCCGGGCTGACCGCGCCCATGATGGCGTTGGTGTTGGGCGAGTTGAAGAAGCCGGAGCCGGCCCCCATGATAACCATCCAGGTGATGAGCTGCCAATAGGGCGTCACCGGGGTGAGGTGGGCAAGCCCCCACAGCCCGACGGCGGAGACGGCCAGGCCCAGGAAGCTCAGGCCGCCCGAGCCGTACCGGTCGGAGAGGGCGCCCGACAGCGGCGAGGTCACCATCATGGCGGCGGCGAACGGCGCCAGCATCAGCCCCGCCTGCATCTCGTTCAGCGCCCGCACGCCGATGAAGTAGAAGACGAGCAGGAAGGTGACGGCGCCGCGGGCGACCCCGTTGAGCAGGATGCTCACGTAGGCCGACAGGAGCAGGCGCCGGCGGAAGAGGTTCAAGTCGAGCATGGGCTGGCTGACCCGCGCTTCGATGGCCACGAAGGCGGCGAGCAGCGCCACGCCCACCAGGAAGCACCCGGCGACCGGCGGGCTGAGCCAGCCGCCGAGCGGCCCGAAGGTCAGGCCGAGGAGGAGCGCCAAAAGGCCCAGCATGAAGGTGGCCGCGCCGGCCCAGTCGAAGCGCTGTCCCGCCGGGAGTATCGCCAGTTCCCGCAGCTGGACGTGGGCCCAGATGGTCCCGAAGACGCCCAGGGGGACGTTGAACCAGAAGATCCACCGCCAGCCCAGCTGCGCCAGGAAGCCGCCGATGATCGGGCCCACGACGGCCCCGACCGCGATGGCCATTCCGTTGATGCCCAAGGCCCTGCCGAGTTCGTGGCGGGGGAACGCGTCGGTCACCAGGGCGATGCTGTTGGCGAGCATCAGCGCGGCGCCGACCGCCTGGACTAGCCGGAGCGCCAGGAGTTCCGGACCGTTCTGCGCCAGCCCGCTGAGGAGCGACCCTAGGCTGAAGACCCCGAAGCCGGCGACGTAAAGCTTCTTGCGCCCGTACATATCAGCCACCCGTCCGAGGGTGGGGACCAGCACGGTCAGAATGAGCACGTACCCCATGAGCACCCACATGACCATGTCGACGCTGGAGTGCAGGGCTTTGACGATCTCCGGCAGCGCGATCTCCATGCTCGTGCTGTTTAGGACCGAGACGAGCGCGCCCAGCGTGGTGCAGGAGAGCACCAGCCACTTGTAGCGGCCATTCGGCGGGACGGTCGCGGCAGCGGAGGGGGACGGGGAAGCAGTTAGGCGGCCAAATAGTTTGAACATAGAACTAAATTACACCCCGCAAACCCCCAGCGTCAAGGGCGAGACGCTCCGAGGTTCGCCCCTGCCGGGACGACCCGCTCGATGCCGATGGACAGGGCCGCCGCGAGGCAGCAGGCCAGAGCCAGTCCCGCGAAATGGGCCCTGCCCAGCCCGCGCGAGAGCATGAACCCGGCGAGCGCTGGGCCGATGATCGGGCCGACCTGCCAGGAGAGGCTGTAGACAGCGTTGTAGCGGCCCCGCAGGTGGTCGGGGGCGAGGTCGTTGACGAGCGCGGGCAGGCTGGGCGAGAGCAGCGTTTCGCCCACGCCGAAGACCACGAGGCTGACCACGAGGGCCGCGCCGGCCGCGAGCCCGCCGGGGAACCAGCCAGCGGCGAGGGTGATGAGCCACGCCAGGCTGAAAAGCAGGGCAGTGCCGGCCACAGCCCGGGTGCGCCGCCGCCCGCGCAACAGATACCGCATGACCACCAACTGCGCCAGGGTGATCACCAAGGTGTTGGCCAGGAAGGCGAAGCCGAGCACCTTGGGGGAGAGGCGCAGCGGCCCGGTGGCCCAGGCCGGCAGGGCGGAGTTCAACTGGCTGAAGCCCACGGCGCTGATGAGCGTGTTCAGCCCGGCGCAGGCCAAAAGCCCCCGGTCGCGCACGACGCGCCGGTATCCCTCGCCGTCGGCGGCGCGTGCCCCGCTCGCATGATCTCGCCGGGCGTCTTTCGGCTGCGGGCGAAGCTCGCCGGAGAAGCTCAGCAGCGCGGCGAAGAGGAGGAAGGAGGCGGCATCCGACCAGAACAGGGTTTGGAACGAGCGGGGGCGGGTGACGTCGAGCAACAGCCCTCCGACCGTCGCGCCCAGGCCGAAGCCCAGGTTCTGCAGGGCGTAGTTCACGCCGAAGATGCTTCCCCGCAGTTCCGCCGGCACCACCCGGGCGAACAGCGTCGCCAGGGCGTTCCACATCCCCGAGACGCCCGTCCCATACAGGATCGCGGCACCGAACGCGGCCGGCGCTTGGCGAGCGAAGGCGAACCCGCCGGTTCCCGCCGCGCAGACGAGGAGCCAGAGCACCAGCGCCCGCCCGGCGCCGGCCCGGTCGGTGAAGGCGCCGGCCAGCAGCAGGGTGCAGAGCCCGGCCACGCTGGTCGACGCCATCACGAGCCCGGCCGTGGCCAGGTCCATCCCGCGCACCTTGGAGAGGTATAGCAGCAGGATGGGGAAGGTCATGCCGGTCCCGATTTGCGACAGGGCTTGTCCGGCCAGCAAGCGCCAGGCCCGGGGGCCCAGCGACGGGAGCAGTTCGTTCCGAGGGTCGATGGTCGTCATGTCGTTACCTCCCAACCGGAGTTTGGGCAGACCGTGCGGCAACGCCGGCAGCGATAGAAGCAAATTCGCAGCTATCCATGCCGGTCATCCTTTCGTCTCCCGGAATGGCGGAGGTGTGGTGGCTATCTTTCCAGGCGCCCGGCCCGGTTCCTGCTCTGCCACCGTGCCCGGTGAGACGAAGTGGCCCTGGAGGGACAGGGAGGCGGTTGGCGAACCACTGGGGTGAGACAGACGAGGGGGGCGGTGCCCGCGATGGCAGGAACGGAAGGCGTTCAGGTGACGCCCTTTTCCAACGCCCGCCAGATTGTGCGGGCCGCCCAGGCGCAGGATGTGAGTCAGGGCTACCAGGCCTTGGGCCGGGACCGAACCCCCAGTGCCGCTTGGGCGGGGATCATACCGGCCTTCATAAGAAGGCTCATCTGGTCGGCGATTCTTGCGGACCCGTTCCGGGCCAAGCGCACGATGGGGACCGTCGGCGCGGGGCGCGGCCGACGGCCTTGGTCCCGCCCTCGAACAGCACGGCTTGGGCAAGTCACTGGTTCTGCACCTTCTGCCGGGGGCGCTGATCACGGCCTTCTTCGCCCTGCTCGCACCGGTCCTGCTGCGCGCCGGTTACCCGTCCCTGTTCACCCTGCTCCTTGCCGTTCTGGTGGTGCTCGTGCCCTTTGAGCTTGGCTACTTGCTGCACGAGGGCCGGCGCCTGAACGGCAGGTGGTCCTTGCGCGGGGTCGTGCTTTACCGGGAGCCCGTCCCGCGGTGGCAGTACTTCCTGCTCGTGCCGATCCTGCTCTTCTGGGCCGCCTTCGTCTTCACCGTGGTCACCAAACCGATCGACAGCTTCCTCATCGCCAAGCTCTTCCCGTGGCTGCCGTCCTGGTTCCAGCTGGCGAAACTCGACTTCGGCCGGTATTCCGGCGCAGTCCTGAAAGTCACCCTCCTGATGAACCTCGCCCTCAACGGCGTGCTCGGCCCGCTGGTCGAGGAGCTATACTTCCGCGGGTATCTCTTGCCCCGGATCTCCCGGTTTCGCTGGGGGGCGCCGCTGCTAAACGTGGCGCTGTTCTCGCTGTACCACTTCTTCTCCCCGTGGCAGAACCCCGGGCGGATCCTGGCGCTGATTCCCCTCGTCTACGCCGTGTGGTGGAAGCGGAACATCAATATCGGCATCGGACCCTGGATCCCATGACCTGCCGGTCTGCCGCTGGAGCGCAATCGGGAGCGGCCCGCACAGAAAGCAAGGAATCCCCGGGCGCGCGTGGAATTGCTACCATACTTAGCAAGGCTTATTAAGTAAGTGCCGCCGCGGTATGGCCGTGGACGGCGGGGCGACGCGCCGCTGGGGGTGAGTCGGGTTTCCGGCCGCCATGACAAGAAACGCTGAATTCGAGGCCATTCCCGAGGTCGGGATGACCAGACTCCTGCTTGATCTGCAGAAGCTCCCGGTGAGCGGGACGGTTCTGCAGGTCGGCGCCCACCCCGACGACGAAGACAACGCCCTGCTGGCTTATCTGGTCAAGGGACTTCACCTCAACGCTTATTACCTCGTTGCCAACTGGGGCGAGGGCGGTCAGAACCAGATCGGGGCCGAACTCTACGAGGCCCTCGGCGTCCTCCGCGCCCAGGAGTTGGCCTCCGCCCGGATGATCGACGGCGCCACGCAGCTGTGTCTGGGGACCCATGATTTCGGTTTCTCCAAGACCGGCGCGGAAGCGCTGGCGAAGTGGGGGCACGACGAATGCCTCGGCCGGATGGTGCGCTTCTTTCGCCTTTACCGGCCGGAGATCGTGATCACCCACCACGACACCACGACCGGCCACGGCCAGCACCAGGCCATCGGCACGCTCGTCGTGGAGGCGTTCGACGCCGCGGGCGACCCGGCGAGGTTCCCGGAGCAGCTCGCAAACGAAGGTCTCCACCCATGGCAGGTCAGGAAGCTCTACGTGACCGACAAGAACCCGACGGTCCGAGTGAACGTCGGCCGGTTCAGCCCGGCGTTGGGCCGGTCCTACCATGAGGTGGGCATGCTCAGCCGGTCGATGCACAAGAGCCAGGGCATGGTCGCACCTGGCCTGAAGGGCGACCAGGTCCGGGGCTACAAGCTCGTGAAGAGCGCTTTGCCGGATCGTCGAGCCGAGGAACAGGCCCTCACCGACGGTTTGGACTTCTCTTTGGGCGAGTTCCTGGAGGGGGTCGAAGAAGAACCCGCGGCGCTCAGCCCGTTTCACCGGAAGCTGGCCGAGTTGACCGAGACTATCTCGACTGTCCTCGCCTCGTTCAGCCCGTTCGCGCCCTGGCGGGTGGCGCCGGAAGTGTTGCGGGGCTTAGGATTGGTGCGGGAGCTGAAGAACATCGTTGCCGGCTTATCCCTCACGGAAGCGGGCAAGGACCTGATCCAGCCGCGGCTGCTCGCCAAGGAGCGCGACTTCGTCCGGGTAGTGGAGGATCTCGCCGCCACCTCGCTCGAGGTCGCGGCCGGCGACACCGACGTGGTGCCCGGGCAAACCGTGACCGTCACGGTGCGCTTCTGGAACCGGGGCGTGCTGCCGGTGGAGCAGGTCCGCCTGGCCTTGAACCTGCCCCCGGGTTGGCTGGCGAGCGGCGACGCCCCGGTGGCGGCCGCGCTGGGCGAGAACCAGAAAGCGGAGGCCAGGTTCGAGGTGGCGGTGCCTCCCGACGCCTCCTTCACCGGCGCTTTTGATCCGGCTCCCGTGACCGTAGCGGCCGAATGGCAGCTCCTGGGCACGCGGCTGGAAACCGCGGGCGCGCCGGACCTGCGGGTGGTGCCCGCCGTGGCGGTGGAACTCGTTCCGGAGAAGCTGATGCTGCCGGTGAGCGGCGCTGCGACCGTGAAAGCCGTCACGGTGAAGTTGCGCAACAACACCACGGGGCCGCTGGCGGGCCGGGTCAAGCTGGCTCTTCCGGCCGGCTGGACGGCGACCGGCGATCCGGCCTTCGCCATGGAGGGCCGGGGCCTCGAGACCTCGGTCAACCTGAGGGTCTCGGTCCCTGGGGGAACGCCGGAAGGCGCGTACCGGCTGCGGGCTGCCGCGGAATGGGACGGCGGCCGGTGTGCCGCCGGCTACCAGGTGATCTCCTATCCTCACATCGAGACGAGGTACTTGTACAAGCCGGCGGAGGCGACGGCAGCCGTCATCGGCGTCAAAGTGGCGCCCGGCCTCAGGGTGGGTTACGTCAGCAGCGGGTCCGACAACGTGCCTGATCACCTCCGGCAGATGGGCGTGGACGTCTGGCTGCTCGGCGCGGAAGACCTTGCCGCCGCCGACCTCCGGCGCTACGACACGATCGTCCTCGGCATCCGGGCGTACCTGAACCGGCCGGACCTGGTCGCCAACAACCAGCGGCTGCTCGAGTACGTGGAGAACGGCGGCAACCTGATCGTCCAGTACAACAAGACCGGGGAGTGGAAGTCCGCCTTCGCGCCCTTTCCCCTATCGGTGGGTTCCCGGCGGGTGACGGCGGAGGAGGCCCAGGTCACGGTGCTCCAGCCTGAGCATCCCCTGTTCAACTTCCCGAACAAGCTCACGGCCCGCGACTGGGACGGTTGGATCCAGGAACGCGGCCTGTACTTCCCCGACGAGTGGGCGGAGGAGTACACGCCGCTGGTGGCCATGAACGACGAGAACGAGCCGGTACAGCGAGGCTCTTGGCTGATCGCCCGGTATGGCAAAGGCACGTACATCTACACCGCGCTGGTCTGGTACCGGCAGCTCGACGGGCTGGTTCCCGGGGCGTACCGGGCCTTCGCCAACATGATCAGCCTGCCCAGGATGAAGTAGGAGCAGGTCACCCGGCCCCGCAGGACGTCAGGGGGCAGATGTGGAGGACAACCGACATGCGTGCACTCAGGAACCCCGCCGCTGTCCGCCGGAACAACATGGAGCTGCTGCTCGACCTGATCGAATCCACCGGGCCGATCTCCCGCGCGGAGCTCTCGCGGGTGACCGGCCTTAGCCAGCCGACGGTCTGCGCCGGGGCGGAGGGCCTCGCCCGGGCCGGGTTGATCCGGGTGCAGGGCGCGGGGGACTCCACAGGGGGCAGGCGCCCGGTGCTGCTGCGGTTCAACCCCGGTGCCGGCTACGCCATCGGTGTCGACCTCGGGGGAACCAGCCTCAAGCTGGCGCTGACCGACCTTGGCGGCAGGGTGGTCCACCGGCTGGACGAGCCCACGCCGAATCCGAAGTCGGGCCCGGCCTCGGCGGTGGCGGCGATTATCGCGGCCGTGGAACGTCTGGTGCAAGAGGCGGAAGTCCGCTGGGAAGAGGTGCTGGGGCTGGGCGTGGGCGCTCCCGGCGCGACCGATGCGGAGACCGGCCAGGTCACCCTGGCGCCGGCGGTCGGGTGGGAACAGACGCCGGTCAAGCAGCTCTTGAGCGAACGCTTCCGCGTGCCCTGCCGGGTGGAGAATGACGTCAACGCGGCCGCCCTGGCGGAGATCCTGTTCGGGCGGGGCAAGGAACTGGCCGACTTCGTCTTCGTGGCGATCGGGACCGGCATCGGCGCCGGCATCGTGATCGACGGGAAGCTCCACCGGGGCAGGCACTGCGCCGCCGGCGAGGTGGGGTATCTGGTGATCGACCATGCCTGGCGGCCGGAGACCGTCGGCGGCTTCGGCTGTTTCGAAAGCATGGCGGCCGCCCCGGCGATCGCCCGCAAGGCGCGGGAGGTCATCCCTGAACTGGCCGACGGCGGACCGGCGGGAGAAGTCGAAGCCTTGTTCGGGCTGGCCCGTCAGGGGCACCCCGCGGCCAACCGGGTCGTCGACGAGATCGCCGGCTACATGGGCGCCGCTCTCGCCAACCTGGCCGTGACGCTGGATCCGGCCGCGATCATCCTGGGCGGCGGTGTCTCCCGGGCCGGGGAGGTCCTGATCGAACCCGTGCGGCGGAAGCTGCAGGAGTTGTCGCCGCTGGTGCCGGAGGTCTGCGTCTCTTCCCTGGGCGCGGAGGCGGGGATGCTGGGCGCGGCGGCCCTGGCGGTCGAGGCGGCGAAAGAAAGGTTGCTGAGTGCGGTATGAGTGGGGGAGCGGCGCAGCGGGATCCGGTCTACGTCGAAGTCGTCCTGGAGCCGGGCTTCACCTTCGCCAGGGAGCGCCTGGCCCGGTACATGTTGGAGGCCAACGTGGCCCACGTGCTCACCCTCCTCAAGGAGGGCCACCTCAGCCGGGAGGAGGCGAGGGCGCTTCTCCGGGTGATCGGCCCCATGATGGAGCGGCGGAGCGTGCCCGACCGGTACGATCCGGCCTTCGAAGACCTGTTCTTCATGATCGAGGACGAAGTGGCAAAGGTCGCAGGCGCAGATGCGGTGGGGAGCATGCATCTGGCCATGAGCCGCAACGACCTCGACACGGCGATGTTCCGCATGGCGGCTCGGGAACGGCTGGTCGAGGCGGCCGGGCAGCTGGACTTCCTGCGCCGGGCCGTTCTGAACCTGGCCGTGGCCGAACTGGATACCGTCATGCCGGCGTACACCCACAACCAGCAGGCGCAGCCGACCACCCTCGGCCACTACCTCGCCGGGGTCGAGGCGGCGCTGGGCCGCGACGCAGCCCGGCTCGACGGTGCCTGGCGCCGCACCAACCTCTCCCCCCTGGGCGCCGCGGCGCTGGCCGGCACGGGCTTCCGCGTCGACCGGGCGGGCGAGGCCGGGCTGCTGGGGTTCGAAGGCCTGGTGGAGAACACCTACGACGCGGTCGCCTCGGCGGACTACCTGGTGGAACTGGCTTCCTGCGGCGCAGTGCTCGCGACCGACTTGAGCCGCTTCCTCACCGACCTTCTGTACTGGTGCACCAACGAGGTCGCCGCCCTCAGGCTGGCGCCCCAGTTCATCCAGGTTTCGAGCATCATGCCCCAGAAAAGGAACCCCGTCGCCCTCGAGCACCTGCGGGCCTTGGTGGGCAAGGCGCTGGGCGCCGCCAACTCCGCGTATCTCCTCCTCCACAACGTGCCCTTCGGGGACGTGAATGACGCCGGCGAGCAGCTTCAGCCCATCGTTCACGGGCAGTGGGATATCCTCGGCAAGGCCTTGCGCCTGCTGGGGGAATTGGTACGCACGGTCGGCGTGGACCGGGAGGTGCTCCGGCGCCGGGTGGCCGAGGGCTTCTCCACCTCGACCGAACTCGCCGATACCCTGGTGCGCGTCGACGGCCTCCGCTTCCGCCAAGCGCACGCCGTGGTGAGCAGCCTGGTGACCAAACTCAGCGCAGAAGGGCGGCCGTGGCAGCAACTCACCCTGTCAGAACTCAATGCCGCCATGCGCGAGAAGACCGGGCGGCAGAGCAGTCTCACCGCCGGGGCGCTCGCCCAGGCGCTCGACCCCGCCGAGTTCGTGCGCCGCCGCAACAACACCGGCGCTCCCGCCCGGGAACGCCTCGAGCCGTACCTGAACACAAGAGGCGCGGACCTGGAAAAGACTGAAGAACTCTGGCGGGGGAGAAGCGCCCTCTTGACAGCCTACCGCCAGCGTCTTTCGGAAGAGTGGCGAGCCGTTGCCGAACTTTGACCTGTTCTTGGGAGGTGAGATCCGACAGAACCCGTGAGTCCCGTTCCTCTACGGATAGAAAAGGAGGTTGAATCAATGCGCAAGATGCGGGTCACTCTGGCCACGTTGGTCCTGGCGGCGATTCTGGTTCTCGGCCTCGGCACTATCGGCGCGTTCGCCAAACAGGTGACCATCGAGTACTGGCAGTACTATTACGAATCCAAAGTCAAGCTCATGGACGAACTGATCAAGACCTTCGAGAAGCAGAACCCCGACATCAAGGTTGAACAGAAGACCTTCCCGTATGAGCAGTTCAACCAGAAGGTCGCGATCGCCGTTCCCGCCGGCTCCGGGCCCGATGTGGTGAACCTCTACTACGGGTGGGCGCCGAAGTACGTCGAGGCCGGGTATCTCCAGCCACTGCCCACGGATGCCTTCCCGGTCAAGATGCTCGAGGACGAATTCCTCCCCATGCTCGACGCCGTCAAACTCGATGGCAAGTACTGGGGGATTCCGACGGCTGTCCGCGCCCTGGCGCTCTTCTGGAACAAGGACCTCTTCAAGGAGGCCGGCCTCGATCCGAACAAGCCGCCGCGCACTTGGAACGAACTCCAGCAGTACGCCGTCAAGTTGACGAAACGCGATAAGAACGGCCAGCTCGTCCAGGAAGGGTACGCCTGGAACGCCGATGGGCAGGACAACCACGTCTTCATGCAGGTGCTGCTGCGCCAGTGGGGCGTGGAACCGTTCTCCGCGGACAACAAGAAAGTGCTCTGGAACGCCAAACCCGCCGGATACGAAGCTTTCCGCTGGTGGACGGATCTTGCGACCAAGTACAAGGTCGGCGAGCCCACCTTCATGGGCGACTACCGGACCGCCTTCATCTCCGGCAAGGCGGCCATGATGGTCGACGGCTCCTTCGCCCTCGGCACCCTGAAGACCAAGGCCAAGGACATCAACTGGGGCGTCACGACGCTCCCCGTCAGGGAGATCGGCGGGCTCAAGTCGAACTTCGGGTCCTTCTGGCTCAACGGCTTGACCGTGAACGCCAAGGGCGAGAAGCGTGAGGCGGCCATCAAGTTCCTCAAGTTCCTCACCTCGAAGGCGGTCATGCAGCGCTGGCTCACCGACGTAGGCGAGCTCCCGGCCCGCCAGGAACTGGCCGACGATCCCGACCTCCTCAAGGACCCGATCTACGGCCCGTTCATCGCCGGGCTAAAGTACGCCCACTCCACGTATTTCGTGGATGAGACCGCCGAACGCCAGGAACTGATCAACGCCACCAACGAAGTCATGCTGAAGGGCACCGATCCCAAGGTGGCGCTCGACCGGTTGGTCCAGGCCGAGCAGAAGATCCGCGACGAGTACTTCAAGAAGTAGGACACGTGCAACCGGGCCGGAGCCGGCCGGTGTGCCGGTTCCGGCCCTTTCCAGGCGGGAGAGGGGGATTTCACTTGGGACTCCGGTTTACGCTGCGACGACGCATGGCCCTGGCGGGGTATGGTTTTATCGTCCTGCCTCTCCTGTTCTTCCTGGCGGTGCGCATTTACCCGGCCCTTGTGGCGATGAACGTCAGCCTGCACGAGTGGGACATCATGTCCAAGGCGAAACCTTTCGTGGGCCTGGCCAACTACCGGGAACTCCTGGTTGACCCGGTCTTCTGGAAGGCCGCCCTGAACACTCTGCTGTATGCGGTCATCACCGTCCCGCTCGAACTGGTCTTGGGGCTCGCCATCGCCAGCCTCATCCAGTCGGTCAACCATTTTCGGGGCTTTTATCGCACCATCTACTTCATCCCCTACATCACCTCCACCGTGGCGGTGAGTTGGGTCTGGCGCTGGTTGTACTTCAAGAACGGCGGCATCCTGAACCAACTGCTGCTAGCGCTCGGCCTGCCGGCGCAACCGTTCCTGGCCGGACCGGGGCAGGCGCTCTACGCGATCTCCGCGGTCGTCATCTGGCAGGCCCTCGGCTACTACGTCATCATCTTCCTGGCCGGCCTCGAGATGATACCGGCGAGCTTCCGGGAGGCGGCCAAGATCGACGGAGCCAACGCCTGGCAGGTTTTCCGCCGCATCACGCTGCCGCTCCTAAACCCGACCATCGTCTTCCTCGCCGTGCTGGGGACCATCAGTTCCCTGCAGATCTTCACCCAGATCATGAACATGACCTCGGGCGGCTACGGCCAGGGCGACCTCGGGGGCCCGCTCAACAGCACGCTGAGCTTGGTGGCGTACATCTACAACATGGCCTTCTACAAGTTCAAGATGGGCTACGCTTCGGCGATGACCGTGGTGCTCTTCCTGGTCATCATGGTCGTCACGCTGGTCCAGATGAAGCTGTTCAACAGGCGCATCGAATACTGAGGCCACACGAAGGGGAGGACTCAGATGCAGGGCAAGGCCGGCGGCGTGCCGGGAAAGCGGCGCGGCTTCACCGCCAGGGATCGGATGGAATTACTCAAGCATGGGCTGCTCATGGCCGGCATGCTGTTCATGGTCTTCCCGTTCCTCTGGATGTTGGCCACGTCCTTCAAGCAAGGATCGGAGATCTTCCAGATCAACCTTATCCCCAAGGCTCCGACCTGGGCCAACTTCCTGCACCTGCTCGAAGAGACCGATTACCTGAAGTGGTACTTGAACAGCGCCATCGTGGCGGTGGTGACCACCGCCAGCGAGCTGTTCTTCGACTCCATGGCCGGCTACGCTCTGGCGAAGCTGAAGTTCCCGGGGCGCACCGTGATCCTGTTCGTCATCCTCTCCACGCTGATGATCCCGACTGAGATGCTGATCATCCCGTGGTTCATGATGTTCACCAAGCTCCGGTGGATCGACACCTACCTGGCGCTGATGGTGCCGGGCCTGATCTCGGCCTTCGGCGTCTTCCTCATGAACCAGTTCATGTCGGGCATCCCCGACGACCTCCTGGACGCGGCCAGGATCGACGGTCTGAACGAATTCGGGATCTGGTGGCGGGTCGCTCTTCCGGTCGTTCGTCCGGCCCTGGCGGCGCTGGCCATCCTCGTCTTCCTGGGCAACTGGAACGCCTTCCTCTGGCCGGTCATCGCCATCGAGAGTTCGGCGATGCGGACCCTGCCCGTGGGGATCGCCCTCTTCAGCGGCGAGGCGGGGGCTGAGTGGCAGCTCATCATGGCGGCCGCGAGCCTGGCGGTCGTGCCCGTGCTGGCGGTCTTCGTCTTCTTCCAGCGCCACATCGTGGAGGGCATCGCGCTGTCCGGGATGAAGTCCTGACCGCTCGGACATAGGCTCCGCTATTCTGGCGAACAAGGCCTGCCCAGCGGCAGGCCTTTTCTTTCGCGGCGCAGGGCGGTCTCTTGCTGCCCTGGACGCCTCCCCTTTCCGAAAAAATAACTCTCACGGCAGGAGAATTACGAAAACCAGCAAACTTTACCCAGGACAGGTACGATATGTGGGAACGGAGGGGCGTAGGCGTGCTCGACGACATCGACCGGGAGATCATCCGGTTCCTGCAAGAGGACGGTCGGATGCCGCTGACCGACATCGCCGCGCGGCTGCAGCTGGCCGAGGGCACCGTGCGCAAACGGCTGACCCGGCTGGTGCGGGAGCGGATCATCCGGCTGACGGCGGTGGTCGATCCCGCCAAGGTGGGGAAGACCACGCTCGCCCTGGTGGGCGTGAAAGTCGACGCCGACCGCGGGCCGGAGATCGCCGAGATCCTCGCCAAGTTTCCGGAAGTGAGGTACCTGGCCTTCTCCGCCGGAGAATACGACCTGCTCCTGGAGGTGGCGGTGCAGTCCAACGAAGAGCTGTTCCACTTCCTTACGAAGCGCTTGCGGCAGGTCGACGGGGTCAAAGCGAGCGACAGTTCGCTGATCCTGGGCACGGTGAAGGAGGCGGCCAGCTGGTTCGGCGCCTAGGTGGCGGACGAGCGGCCGGGATTTCGGAGAGTCCAAGGGATGGTTCAGATGACGAAGTGGAGTAGCAGGAGGAAGAGCAGGATGAAGGGAGTCGGCAGGATGAACTGGTCGAGCAAGGCGGCGGCGATGGGCGGCGTTCGGAGGGCGATGGCGGCGGGGCTCGCGCTGGCCGCTGTACTGTTGGTTTTCGCAGGTGCGGCAGGGGCGGCGGGCGCGCCGGCCAAGATCCGCATCGGCGTCACGCAGATCGTGGAACACCCGGCGCTGGACGCGGCGCGCAAAGGGTTCGTCGACGGGCTGGCCGAGGCGGGCTACGTCGAAGGCAAGAACGTCGAGTTCGACTTTCAGAACGCTCAGGGCGACATGTCCCTGGCGCAGACCATCGCGCGCAAGTTCGTGACCGACCGCGTCGATCTGATCCTGGCCATCGCCACGCCCACGGCCCAGGCGGCGGCGCATGCCACCAAGGACATCCCCATCCTCGTCACTGCGGTAACCGATCCGGCCTCGGCGGGCCTGGTCAAGAGCAACGCCAACCCGGGGACGAACGTGACCGGGACGTCGGACTTGAACCCCGTGGCCGAGCAGTTGGGCCTGGTCAGGCAGATTGCCCCGAAGGCCGGACGGGTCGGCGTGGTCTACAACGCCGGCGAACAGAATTCGGTCTTCCAAGTGAACATCGTGAAGGAGGCCGCCAAGAAGCTGGGCCTCAAGGTCGTCGAGGCGCCGGTGGCCAGCACGACGGAGATCCTCCAGGCCACGCAGGCCATCGCGAACAAGGTGGACGCTATCTACGTTCCGACCGACAACACGGTGGTCTCCGGGCTCGAGTCGGTGATCAAGGTGGCCGAAGAGGCGAAACTGCCGGTGATCGGCGGAGAGGCGGGCACCGTCGAGCGGGGCGCGCTCATCACGGTCGGCGTCAGCTACTACCGGTTGGGCCAGCAGACGGCGAAGATGGCGGTCCAGGTGCTCAAGGGCAAGAAGCCGGCGACCATGGCCATCCAGTACCAGAAGGAACTCGAACTCGTCGTCAACCTCAAGGCTGCCCAGGCCATCGGGCTGAAACTGCCGGCGAAGCTGGTGGAGAAGGCCGACCGGGTGATCAAGTAGTGGGCGGGCAGCCGCCGCGCACCGGCAGTTGGGAGCGAATGCAGTGATTCTGGACATCGCAGTTGGCGTCTTGGAGCAGGGGTTGGCTTTCGGACTCATGTCTCTGGGAGTGTACCTGACCTTCCGCGTCCTCGACTTCCCTGACCTCACGGTGGATGGGAGCTTCGCGCTGGGCGGCGCCCTGGCTGCCGCCCTCCTCGTGGCCGGCGTGGGGCCGGTGCCCGCCACCCTGGCGGCGGGGCTGGCCGGCGTCCTGGCCGGTGCGGTCACTGGCCTGCTCCACACGCGCCTGCACATCTCCGGGCTGCTGTCGGGGATTCTCACGATGACCGCGCTGTACTCGATCAACCTGCGGGTGATGGGCCGGGCCAACGTCCCGCTCCTGATGCAGCCCACCCTCTTCACCGCGCTCGAGAAATGGTCTGCCGGGGGTTTTGCGCAACTCTTGCTGCTGGTCCCCCTGGCCGGCGCGGGCGTTCTCCTTCTCGTGGCGTTCCTCCGCACGGAAATCGGGCTGATCCTCCGGGCGACCGGCGACAACCAGCAGATGGTGCGAAGCATCGGCTCGAGCACGGATGGGGCGCAGGTGCTCGGCCTCTCCCTGGCCAACGGGCTCGTCGCCCTCTCGGGGGCGGTCATCGCTCAACAGCAGGGGTTCGCCGACGTCGGCATGGGCGTGGGCACCATCGTGGCCGGGTTGGCCTCCGTGATCGTCGGGGAGGCGGTGCTGCGCCCGCGCGGGCTGGCGAGCCGGGTCCTGGCCGCCGTCGCCGGCTCGATCCTCTACCGGGGCGTGGTGGCGGTCGCGCTGCAGCTCGGTTTTGCGCCGACCGACCTCAAGCTGGTCACGGCGGTCATCGTGGTGGTGGCCCTGGGCGCGCCCGCCCTGGCCAAGACGAGGCCGGGCCCTTCCTGGCTCCGGAAGCGGCAGCTGGGGGGTGAGGCGCGATGAGCCTGCTCAGGCTGGAACAGGCCCGCAAGGTCTTCACCCTGGGCGAAGGGCTGACTGCGGTCGCCCTGAACGGCATCGACCTCGCCGTGGCGCCCGGCGATTTCATCACGATCGTCGGCAGCAACGGCGCGGGCAAGTCGACCCTCCTCAACGCCGTGGCTGGCACTTTCCCGCTCGACGCCGGGCGGATCTGGCTCCGCGACACCGAGGTGACCGCCTGGCCGGAACACCGCCGGGCCCGCCGGGTCGGCCGGGTCTTTCAGAGCCCGACCATGGGAACGGCGCCGCACCTGACCATCGCGGAGAACCTGGCCCTGGCCCAGGGACGCGGCAAGGCCCGCGGCCTGCGCTGGGGCGTCAGCCGGGCGGACCGGGAAGTCTTCCGGGCCGAACTGGCCAGGCTCCGGATGGGGATCGAACACCGGCTCGCCGACCGGGTCGGCACCCTCTCGGGCGGGCAACGCCAGGCCCTGACCCTGCTCATGGCCTGCCTCGGCGGGCCGGAGCTGCTGCTGCTGGACGAACACACCGCGGCCCTCGACCCGAAGGCGGCCGCCGACGTCTCCTCCCTGACCGAGCAGCTGGTGGAGGAGCGCCAGCTCACGGTCCTCATGGTCACGCATAACCTGGAGCAGGCGCTTTGGATGGGCAACCGGACGATCATGATGCACCGCGGGGAGGTCGTGCTCGACGTGTCGGGTTCCGCCCGGCGGGAGATGACGCCGGCGCAGCTCCTGGAGGCGTTCCACCAGGCCCGCGGGGAGCGGCTCCTGGATGACAAAGTGCTGCTCGCCGAGTAGGCGCGCGGCGAGATCCAGACGAGCCAACCTTCCTTCGAACTTTTCGCGCCCCGGACGCGTCATGGAAAGTGAGGCCCGGGCAGAGAACGTTTCGGAGGTGTCGTGGAGATGGTCAGGAAGTGTCTTGTCGTGGTGTTGCTGGTGGGTGTTCTGAGCTTGGTCGCCGTGCCGGCCCTCGCTTGGGGCGGGCCGCCTGTCCGCCACCGGGTGTTCGTGGTCAGACCCGTTCCGGTCGCCCCCGTGAAGGTCGAGAAGCTTGAAGGCGATATCCAGAAGGTCGTGCCCGATCAGAAGCCGGCGTATGCCGAGATCGTCGACTCGGCCGGGAAGACGGTGAAGGTGTACCTCGGACCGGCCCGCGTGGTTGAGCAGCACAAGGAGAAGCTGACCGCCGGGAAGCACCTGACCATCACGGGCGTGAGAAGGCCGGCCGGCTTCGTGGCGTTCAAGATCAAGCTCGACGACGAGACGATCAGGCTCTTCCCGCGCCGGCGCGGCGTCTGGCCGGGCGCGGCGTGGGCCTGGCGGGCGGGGTTCCGGGCCGGTTGGGCGGCGCATCATTGATCCGAAGTGACTGTGGCGGGCGGCCGGGCGGCCGCCCGCCGAGACCTTCGCGGCGGGAGCGGTGCGGATGGCCAGCGTCAACTACCAGGCGCTCGGTGACGGCGAGCTGGTCACGCTGAGCAGGGAAGACGACGAAGCCTTCGGAGAACTCGCCCGGCGCTGGTCGGGCAAGTTGCTGCGCGTCGCCGGCCAGTTGCTGGGCTCGCCCGAAGACGCACGTGATGCGGTGCAAGAGGCGTTGCTCCTGGGCTGGGCCAAACGCGACCGCTACCTGGGCACCGGGTCCTTCTACGCTTGGCTCCGCAAGGTGCTGCTGAACGTCTGCCTGGCGCGCCTGCGCCGGCCCGCCCTGCCCCGGGTCAGCCTCGAAGGGCTCGCGGGTGAGGAAGGCCCTCCGCCCGAGTTGCCCGATCTGAGAGACAACCCCGAGACAGTGGTGGAGCGACGCCTCACCGATCAGGAGATCCGCGCGGCGTTCGCACGGCTGCCTGCGCATTACCGCCTCCCACTCTACCTGGCCGTTCACGAATCGCTCACCTACGAACAGATCGCCTCCCGGCTTGGCATCCCGGTGGGAACCGTAAAGTCGCGGATCAACATGGCCAGACGGATGATCCGGGGCGCGGTGCGGAGGGATTGAGCGTGACCCACGTATCGGAAGAGAGACTGCTGCGGTTCATGGACGGCGACCTCTCCGAGGCGGCCGCCGGTGAGATCGCAGCTCACCTGAGCGAATGCGAGAGGTGCCGGCAGGTTCTCAGCGACTACCTCGAGATTGAGCAGGCGCTGAGCGTCATGCCCGCGCTCCGCCTCGCCCCCGTGGAGAGCCGCCGGGCGCCGGCGCGCCCGCGCCACTGGAGGCTGGGCCTGGTTGCCGCGGCGCTCGTGGCCGCCCTGGGCGCTTCGTGGGGACTCCAGGTGGCCGGCTACTGGCGGGCCGAGCAGAGCGAACGGGCGGCGATGCGTCGCGACCACTACGCGCTCGTCTCCGCGGAGGCGAGCCTTTTGAGGGAGGCGACACCCCGGTGAACGGCAGGTCCGGCGCGACGGCCCGGGCGAAGCGCGCCAGCCAGGTCTGCTTACTGCTTCTGTTGACCGTCTTGTGCCGCCCGGTCGCGGTCTTGGCCGGGGGGGAGTCCCCCGCGGGGCCGGGCGACGCTTTGGCCGTCTATGCCGAGAGCGAGCGCCCAGCCCTGGACTACGAGGCGACCGTCACCGTGCGGCTCCCGCTCGGTTCGGGGAGCTTCGACGTCATCAGTGCGGGCGGGGTGACCTACCTCAGGCCCAGCAAGGCTCCGGGGCTGCCGCCGGGACGCGCCGCGGCCGCCGGCTTCGCACCTGAGGCAGAGCGCCTCTTCGCAAATGAACTTCTCCGACAGAACTACACGGTGGACATCAAGAACGGGCCGGTGCTCCTCGGCCGGGAAACCTGGGAGATCACCCTGACCCCCAGATGGCAGGGGAGCCCCTCCCGGCGCGCGATCATCGACCGGGCGACCCGCGTCAGGATGGTCGTGGAAGACCGGGACCATGCCGGCCGCGTGCTGCAGCGGCGGGAGGTGATCTCGTTTCAGCCTGCGCCGGGCCGGCAGGCGGCGCGGCCGGTGCGGCGCGCCGGCGGGAAGGAGCGTTGGCTCAGCGCCGAGCAGGCCGCCAGCACGGTCGGCCCCTGGCTCCGTTACCCCAGGTATCTTCCTCCCGGTTACCGGCTGGTCGGCGTGCGCGTCGGGCCGAAGCCGGGGGGCTTTGTGCACCTCGCCTTCTTCGATGGGCTAGGAGTCATCTCGCTCTACGAGCGGGAAGTCCCCTGGTGGGCGCGCCCCGGGGTGCGGGAGGGAGCCGAGCGGGGCGGGTTCGCCTGGACGCACGACGGAATCCGCTTCTACCTCGTGGGCGACGTTCCGCCGGAGGAACTGCGCCGCATCGCCGATTCCTTGAGATGACCGCAGGCCATTCAGATTGGGCAGGAACGTCCAGAACGCGCCGGTGAAGCGGAACGTAGAATTCCGGAAAGGCCGGCGCGGGAGGGACGGATCACGTGGCAATCGGCTTCCCGGGGCACGACAAGGGTGGCGCCAGGGCGGATCGGCTGGCCCTGCTCGTGACGTTCGACGGCCTGCGGCCCGATGCCCTTCAGCGGCCGGAAACCCCCAACTTCCATCGCCTGCTGTGCGGGAGCGCCTATACCCTCTCGGCCGTCGTCGATTTCCCCTGGACGCTTCCTTCGCACGTGTCCATGGTCACTGGCCTTTGCCATGAGCGGCACGGGGTCAGTTGGGACTTCTACGATCCCTCGCGCGGCCCGGTGCTGCTCCCCACGGTCTTCACCCTGACCGCCCGCCATGGCATCAGGACGGCCCTGGTCTCCGGCAAGCAGAAGTTCGCTCACCTGAACCGCCCGGGGACGATCGGCACGGTCCTGATCGACGAGGAGACGCGGCTGGACAACGCCGCGCAGGTCGAACACGAGTTGCTCCTCCTCGCCCGGGCCGTCGACCTGCTGCGGGGTTCGGCTTACGGCCTGGCGCTCCTCCACGTCGCGCTGCTCGACTGGTTCGGCCACGTCCACGAGTGGATGTCCCCCCAATACCTGAAGGCGGTGGGCGTCGCCGACCTCATCCTAGGTCGAATCCTGGAGCTGGCGGAAGCGTTACGAGCCGCTGGCCGGCCGGTGTTGCTGATCGTCTCCGCCGACCACGGCGGGCACGGCCGCGTTCACGACGATCCCCGCC
>JBLNBQ010000109.1:0-3983 GCA_050260095.1 Chitinophagales bacterium | reverse complement strand
GGCCCCGGCCGGCGTCTGGCAGCGGAAGAGGCTGCGCCACCAGAGAAACCTGGTCAGCCCCAGGAAAAGGCTCTGGGCCTGGACCTCCGTCGAATCGTCGCTAGCGCAAAGGCTGACCCGGGCGACGGGCACCCGGCGCAGCAGGCCCGACAGGTCCGCTTGCGGCCGCCCCACCGCGATCCCGGCCCGGTCGAGCGCGCCGGCCAGGCTGCAGGCCAGCGCCCGCGCTTCCCGGTTGCCCCAGGGGAACCTCACGGAGGAGGCCTGGCAGTTGCGCCCGACCGAGACTTCCAGGGCCACGTCGCCGTAGCGGCGGCCCACCAGGCCCACCTCGGAGAGCACCTGCGCCCCCGCGCCCCGCAGCAGCTCCGCCAGCCGTTTCCGGAGCCCTCCGCTGAGCGGTTCGTCCACCCGGAGCGCCACGAGCGAACCAGCCGCCGGCGAGGAGATGAACAGGCACTCCAGGTCGGGGCGATACGAGAATTCGAGGCCCGACGCCTGGCAGACCGCGATGAGCGGGTCGGCGTAGCTCGAATCCCGAAGTCCGAGAAGTTCGCTGGCCCCCAGGAAGACCCGCAAGCGCACGGCAGCTCCCTTCCTTCCGGCTTCATGATATGTGCCGGGGAGAAGGAGTGACAAGCAAGCGCCCCGCCACCAGACAGAGCGGAAACGGCACGGGAATGTTCCCATGCCGTTCGCTGCGCTTATGTGGTTTATTGCGGGTGAGGAAGTGCGTTGGGTGAGAGTCGCGCGAGTCTACCGGCCGATGAACTCCTGGACCGCCATCCAGCCGCCGTACCCGTCGGAGATCACGCCGATGCCGACGTCGGTGAAGCCGGGGTCAAGCAGGTTGGCGCGGTGGGTCGGGCTGTTCATCCAGGCAGTATTGATCGCCAGCATGGAGCGGTTCGCCGCGATGTTCTCGCCCACGCCGTACCGGTAGCTGATGCCGGCCGCCCGGACCATGTCAGGCGGATAGCCGTAGGTCGGCGAGTAGTGGGCGAAGTAGTTGTTCTTCACCAGGTCCTGCGCCTTGAGGCGGGCCACCTTGGTGAGGTCGGCGGCGAGTACGACCGTCTTCACGCCGTTCTGAGTCCGATCCTGGTTCAGCATCTGGAAGAGCGCCAGTTCGTTGGCGGTGTAGTCACCGCTGGGAGCCGGAGCCGGAGCCGGAGTTGGAGCCGGAGCCGGGGTCGGGGCCGGAGTCGGAGTCGGGGTCGGAGTGGGAGCCGGAGTCGGGGTCGGTGTCGGGGTCGGAACGGGCTGGGTCCAGGTCGAGGTGGAGCGGGTCAGGTAGGTGGTCCAGGCCAGCGCCGGACCCGTCGCCAGGGCGACCACCACGACTGCGGTGAGCACCATCACGAGGGTAGCGCTGAGGGAGATCTTGCGCACTTGGTTTCCTCCTTAACGCGTTTTTGTCACCTCACCCTCGTTCATTCTAGTACTTTTGGGTGAACGCCACAAAATGCAATGCCTCCCTGGGCAGGCGCGTTCACCCAGGCCCGGATTCGGACACAACCATTCTCCCGTAGCCAAGGGCTTTCCACCGCATAGCTTTTACTAGCCCCCAATCTGTCGGGAGGGATGTAGCATGTCGAGCGGGAAGCCGGGTGGCGAGGCGACCATCGCCGTCAACGCCACGGGCCAGAGCTCACTCACGCCAAAACCCGGTGGGTCCGGCTTCTCGGCGACCATGACCGGACAGGTCTGCGTCACCAACCTGGGGCCGGACGCCACGGAAAACCTAACGTTGGTGAACAAGATCCAAGTCCGCTTCGGTAGAGAACCCTACGCCGACGTTCCCGGGGCCGAGGTGATCCTGAACCCCGCGGACCTGGCGGCCGGAGAGACGCGGTGTTTCCCGGTGGAGATCGTGTTCGAGCCGCAGGAAAACCTTAGCGACTACCGTTATCTGGCGATTGCCACGGTGACCAACGCGCCGACTCATCCGGGCGTCCGCTTCGGCGTCCAGGCGACCGCCTGCTGCAAGCCGACGCCTCCCCCTCCCCCGCCCCCGCCCCCGCCTCCGCCTCCGCCCTTCGAAATCGAATGCATCCTCGTGGACAAGGTCTACGACTTCTGTTTCGAGGAGGACACCGGACTGCAGCATTGCGTGCCCATCCCGCCTGAGTGCAGCATACCGGAGGGCGCAACCGCCAGTTGTAACATCACCGCCGTCCAGTGCACGACCGGCTCCCCGATTCCGACCGGCGTCGACGGGCTGGCCATCGTCCGGGTGACGGTCACGGTCACCTACGACACGGTCATCCGCAATGCCGCAGGCATCATCATCTGCACCATCACAGGCAGCATCTTCACCTTCACGAAGACCGTGACGGTCTGCGGCCCGCTGGGGACCACCGCTGACTGCGAGGTCCGCGCCGCCACCTGCGGCCCGTGCGTGATCCTGCCGCCGTCCGACGACCGGCTCGACCCGGCCGTCCTGGTCGACGGCGCGGCCGGCCTGGTCTGCTGCGAGTTCAACTTCTGCGTGCTGGTGGAGACTACCGCTCCCGTCAAGCTGCTGGTTCCGTCGTTCGGCTTCTGCACCCCGGCCCGCTGCCAGACGGGCGGCTTCCCGCCGGGGGTCTGCCCGCCGTCGCCGCTCTTCCCGCCGCAGTGCGCTCCGCTTTCCGGCTGACCGTGTGGGCCGCTCACCCAAGAGGAGAGGCCGTCCCCGAAGCAGGGACGGGAAGGAGGCCGCCGCAAGGCGCGCCTCCTTCTCTATTTCGCGGGCCGGACCAAGGCCCGCACGGATCTATGGGTGAGGAATCAGTCCGCCTCTCCCGGCGGGCGGCAACTGCCGCCGGCCAGACCGCTCCGCTTAGCGGCCGATGAAGAGCTGGACTGCGATGTACCCGCCGTAGTTGTCAGGCACGATACCCATGCCCGCCTCAGTGAAGGTCGGGTAGACGATGTTCGCCTGATGGCTAGGGCTGTTAATCCAGCTGAGGTACATCTTCTGGATGCTGTTGTTCTCGACGATGTTCTCGCCGACGCCCACCGTGTAGCTGATGCCCGCCGCCCGCACCATGTCAGGCGGGGAACCGTACGTGGGTGAGATATGGCCGAAGTAGTTGTTCGTGACCATATCCTGGGCCTTCATACGCGCCAGGCGAGTCAAATCTGCATTGACCGCCAGGGGCTTCAGGCCGTGCTGCGTCCGATCCTGGTTGACCAGGTCGAACAGTTGCTGCTCTTGCGCCGTGAGACCCGCCGTGCTGGTCGTCGCCAGCGTAGTCGGGGCCTTCGAAGGCGCCGGGGCCAGCTTGGTCGTCGGCGCCAGCGTGGGAGCGGGCGCCGGGGCCGGGGCCGGCGTCGGGGCCGGTGCCGTCCACTGGCTCAACGTCCCGTTTGAGGTGGTGGTCCTACCTAGGTAGGTCGACCAGGCGAGCGCCGGTCCCGCTGCCAGCGCCAGCACCACGGCTGCAGAAGCCAGGGCCAGGGTCATCTGGAAGCTGAAGGACTTGTTCCGCACTTGGTTTCCTCCTTAACGTGTAATTGGTCACCTCACCCGTGGCACCCATTGTAACATGCAAAATGGGTTTCTGAGCATGTAATGCCTGCTTGCGGGGGGCAATCTTGGAAGGTGGCCCCTAAAGATGAGTCCTCCTTCCTAACGCCAGGGTCCGGCAGTACCCATATCCTGTGGCACAAAGGAGGTCAAGCCCGATCATGGCTGAATCTGAAGTTCTCCAGGTCACTCCCGGCCGGGTCACCGGCCCGCTGCCGCCCATCGCTGAGATCGACTGCATCCTCGTGGACAAGGTCTACGACTTCTGCTTCGAGGAAGACACCGGCCTGCAGAACTGCGTCGCCATCCCGCACACCTGCACCACCCCGCCGGCCGGCTCCACCGCCGCCTGCAGCATCGACACAGTCACCTGCGTCGCCGGCACCCCGGTGCCGACCGGCGTCGACGGCCTGGCGACGGTCCGGGTGACGGTCACCGTCCAGTATGATGTCGTCATCCGTAATGCGGC
>JBLNBQ010000108.1:0-21173 GCA_050260095.1 Chitinophagales bacterium | reverse complement strand
CAGGGTTGTGGTGGAGGAAGTCAAAGGGTTCTGCGACCTGCCGATGGCCGTAGGCGACCATTTCTTCGTGCGGGGCGGCCGGCTCATCGTGCCGCCGGGAAAACATGTCTGCCTGTGGGCGCTGCAGAGCATGCTCCCCCTCCTGCCGCTCAAACAGCGCGACCTCGCCGAAGAGAACGACTGGGTGCCCCACACCAGCCGCATCTGCTGCCCTGACCCGAACGGGATGGTCATCTTCCGCATCGAGCAGGTGGCGGCCGGCGCGCCCGACGGGGAGAATCCGGAGCCCGTTGCGGACGAGCCGGAGCCCAGCCAGGAAGAGGGCATCCGGCGGCTACTCGTCAAGGAGGCGGTCTGCTCGGGCTGCCGCGCCTGCGAACTCGCCTGCAACTTCGCCCATACCCGCCGTTACGGGAGCGACGAGACCCGGATCCTGGTGGAGAAGGACGAGGCCAAGGGGCTCGACCGCCCGGTCGTCTGCCGGCAGTGCGGTGTGGCCCGGTGCGTGCAGGTCTGCTCTGCCGGAGCGCTCAGCAAAGACGCCCACCACGCAGTCATGGTGGACCCGGAGCGGTGCACCGGCTGCCGGGCTTGCCAGAAGGCCTGCCCGTTTCACGCCGTTCGTTTCCTTCCCGGGCGGACCAGCCCGCTCATCTGCGACCTGTGCGGCGGCGAGCCCGCCTGCGTCAAGCGGTGCTCCACCGGCGCGCTGACCTATGGCACGGCGGGGAGGCGGCAGTCATGACCCAGACCGCCGGACGGAAGCTGACAGTCGATCTGACGGCCGGAGCAAGCCGCGTCGACCCTATCCCGGTGGAAACGCGGCTCAAGTACGTGGGCGGACGAGGCCTCAACATCCGCCATCTGCTGGACGAGGTGCCCGTGGACCTCGATCCCCTCTCCCCCCAAAGCCACTTGGTCTTCGGGGTCGGCCCGCTGAACGGCACCTCCTTCCCTGGGGCGGGCCGCTTCAACGTGAGCGCCAAGTCGCCCCAAACTGGAATCCTGGGCGACGCCAACGCCGGCGGCTTCTTCGGCTCCGAACTGCGGTATGCCGGCTACGACCAGGTGGTGCTCACCGGACGGGCGGAACGTCCCTCCTACCTGCTGATCCTGGACGACCGGGTGGAAGTCCGGGACGCTGCCGAACTCTGGGGCCAAGACGTGATGACGACGACTCGCCTGCTCCAGGCGAAGCATGGGCAGCGCTGCCAGGTGGCCTGCGTCGGACCGGCCGCCGAACACGGCGTCAAGTTCGCCGGTCTCTTCACCAGCCTGGTGCGGGCCGCCGCCCGTACGGGGATGGGCCTGGCGATGGCTGCGAAGAACCTGAAGGCCATCGCGGTGCAGGGCAGCCAGCCGGTGACCGTCGCCGACCCGGAAAGGTTCGAGGCGGCGGTGGAGGCGCTGAACCAGCGCATCCGGGCCCACGCCGAGTACGAGTCCCGGAAGGCACTGGGCACGACCCGGCTCGTCTCCTCCCTGAACGCCGCCGGATGCCTGGCAACCCGGCACTTCCAAACCGGCCGGTTCGAAGGGGCAGAGGCGGTGAGCGGCGAGGCGCTGGCGGCCAGCGTCCGGCTCAAGAGCAAGGCCTGCCAGTCGTGCACCATCCCCTGCAGCCGCTACTTCAGGGTGACGGAAGGACCCTACGCCGGCCTGGAGAGCGAAGGCCCGGAGTTCGAGGGCCTGGCCGGCTTCTCGTCGCGCCTTGGGATCAGCGAGCTTGGGGCGGCGCTCAAGGGCGTCGACCTCTGTAACCGGCTCGGCCTCGACGTCATCTCCACCTCGGAGTGCATCGCATTCCTCATGGAACTCCACCAGCGCGGGCTGCTCAGCCGAGAAGAGGCCGACGGCCTCGACCTGAGCTGGGGTAACGCCCAGACGGCCTTCGCGCTCGTCGAAAAGATCGCCTTCCGGGAAGGGATCGGCGACCTGGTGGCCGACGGAGTCCGGCAAGCCGCCGCCCGCTTGGGGCGTGGCGCGGAAGAGTACGCCATGGAGGTCAAGGGGCTCGAGATCTTCCAGGCCGACCCCCGGGGGCTCAAGGGCTACGCCCTGGGCGTGGCCGTCGCGAGCCGCGGCGGCGACCATCTCCGCTCGGAACCGTCGTTCGAATTCAGCGAGGATGCCGAGGAGGCCGTGCGCCGCTTCGGCTGCCGGGAGGCCGCCTTCCGCCTCGAGTTCAAGGGCAAGGGCCGGGTGGTCAAGTTCGCCGAGGAACTCTCGGCCCTGGCCGACTGCCTCAACGCCTGCAAGAACACCATCACCAACATGGAAGTGCTGAGCTTCGACGAGGCGGCCGACCTGCTTCGCCTGGCCACCGGGCTGCCGTACGACGGGCCGGGACTGGCAGAAGCCATGGAGCGCGTCGTCAACGCCGAGAAGGCCTTCAACGCGGCGCTGGGACTCACCCGTAAGGACGACACCCTCCCCCGCCGCTTCCTGACCGAGCCGCTCCCGGCGGACAGCGGGCCGTCGGCCGGCAGCGTGGTCGAGCTCGACCCGATGCTCGACGAGTACTACGCGGCCCGGGGGTGGGATGTAGCCAGCGGCCTACCCACCGCACGGAAACTGGCCGACCTCGGCCTCATACACGAGATCGGCCTCCTCAAGGCGAGAGGCGCCCTGAGGTAGAGCGATAAAGCAGAGCAGAGACGAGAGGAGAGAGTTCAGTTGAGCAAGACGAAGCGTGCGTCCCGTCCCCTCGTGCCCCGTTTCCTCCCGGTCGCGGTCTCCCTCATCCTGGCCGTGGCGGCCACCGCCAGCCTGGCGGCGGGTCCCATCAAGATCGGCGCCGCGGGCCCCTTCACCGGCGACCTCTCGAAGATCGGCCTCGATTCGCTGAACGCCATCCAGATGGCGGTCGATGAGGTCAACCAGCAGGGCGGCATCGCCGGGCGGAAGGTCCAGTTGGTCATAGGCGACGACGCGGCCGACCCCTCCAAGAGCCTGCTGGTCGCCGAGAAGTTCGCCACCGACTCCTCCATCCTCGGGGTCATCGGCCCGATGAACAGCTCCACCGCCGCCGCCGCTCTCCCCGCCTACCAAAACGCCGGGCTGGCCGTGATCAGCCAGTCGGCGACCAATCCCGACCTTTCGGAGCGCGGCTACACCGTCTTCCACCGGATCTGCCCGCGGGACGACGCCCAGGGGCCGGCGGCCGCCCGCTTCATGGTGCAGGAACTCAAGGCGAAACGCATCTACGTGTTGGACGACAAGAGCACCTACGGCCAAGGCCTGGCTGATCAGGTCGTGAGAAGCCTCAAGGGCCGAACTCCGGTGGTCGAACGGGGGCAGATCTCCGGCGATGACAAGGACTTCTCCGCCATTCTGACCAGGATCAAGCCTTTCAAGCCCGACGTCCTCTTCCTGGCCTTGCCCAACCCGGCGCAGGCCGCAGCCTTCGTGAAGCAGGCGGCCGGCTTGGGACTCAAGACCAAGTTCATGGCGGGCGACGGCGTGAAGGAGAAGGACCAGTTCATCGAGGGCGCCGCCGGGCTCGCCGAAGGGGCGTACGTCACCGCCATCGGCCGGGACATCCGGGAAGTCCCCCAGGCGAAAGAGTTCATCGCCCGGTTCGAAAAGAAGTACGGCGCCATGAGCATTTTCTCCGGTCAGAGCTACGAGGCGACCCGCCTGCTTCTGGCGGCGATCAAGAAGGTGGCCGACTCCGGCGCGACCCTCGACCGGGAAAAGGTGCTCAAGGCAGTGCACGACATTGACGGGTACCGGGGGATCCTCGGCTTCCCGATCGAATTCAACGCCAAGGGCGACGTCGTCGGCTCCAAGATCTACGTCTTCCAGGTCAAGAACGGCGACTTCGTCGAGGTCAAGGGGTACGCCGCTAACACGAAGTAGGCGGAGGGATGCCCTGTGTCGGAGCTTCTGGCCCAGCTGCCGCAGCAGTTGGTCAACGGCCTCACCCTCGGCAGCGTCTATTCGCTCATCGCCTTGGGCTACTCTATGGTCTACGGCACCCTGGAGATGCTCAACTTCGCCCACGGCGACGTCTTCATGGTCGGCGCCTTCGCCGGGTGGGGAGTTCTGGCGCTCCTCACCCGGGAGGGCAGCCTCGTCGTGAACCCGGCGTTGACGCTGCTCGCCATGCTGCTGGGCGCGATCCTGCTGACGGCGGGGCTGGGCTTCGGGATCGAACGCCTAGCCTACCGCCCCTTGCGGAACGCCATGCGCCTTGCGCCGCTCATCACCGCCCTGGGCGTCTCGATCGTCCTTCAGAACCTGGCGATGCTGGCCACGGCGGGCCGGGCCAAGGCCCTCCCTTCCGACCTCCTGATCCCCCCGGGTTGGGCGCTGAACCTCGGACCGGTGACCATCTCCTTCACCCGCGGCCTCATCGTGGCGGTCGCGCTGTTCCTCATGGTCGTGCTCGACTACCTGGTCCGCCGGACGCCACTGGGCCAGGCGATGCGGGCGACCGCCGAAGACCAGGTCGCGGCCTCGTACATGGGGATTCGCCCCGACGCGGTGATCTCGCTGACCTTCGTCCTCGGGTCGGCCCTGGCTGGCGCCGGGGGAGTGCTGGTGGCGGTCTACTACACGCAGGTAGACTTCATGATGGGGTTCGCGGCCGGGCTTAAGGCCTTCACCGCCGCCGTGCTGGGCGGGATCGGCAACCTCCGCGGCGCGATGCTGGGCGGGCTCCTCTTGGGGATGGCCGAAGCCCTGGGCGTCGCGTTCGTCTCCCCGGTCTACAAGGACGTCCTGTCCTTCGCCCTGCTGATCCTGATCCTGGTCGTCAAGCCCACCGGGCTCCTGGGCGAGCAGGTTCCCGACAAGGTCTAGGAGGTGGACGGCGTGCGGAACGATGGAACTGCCCCGAAGAAGGCCGCCGCGTCCGACCTCATCCTGGTCGGGCTGGTCTTCGGCATCCTTGCCCTGGTCCCGCTGGTCGCCGGCGGCAACGTCTACCTCGTCCGCCTGGCGGGGACGGTGGGTCTCTACGCGACCCTGGCGCTCGGGCTGGGCGTGGTCACCGGGTTCGCCGGCGTGCTGGACTTGGGTTACATCGCCTTCTACGGCATCGGCGCGTACACCTACGCCCTGCTCTCCTCCTACCAGCTCGGATTGCACCTGCCGTTCTGGGCCTCGCTGCCGCTCTCCGCCCTGGCCGGGCTGGCCGGCGCCCTTCTGATCGGCCTCCCCACCCTTCGCCTGCGCGGCGACTACCTGGCCATCGTGACGCTGGCCTGCGGCCAGATCTTCCGCCTGCTCGTGGTCAACCTGGATCGCCCGGTCAACCTCACCGGCGGACCGAACGGGATCGTGGGTGTCGACCCCCCCAGCGGGCTGGGCTTGCGGCTGACCGGCCTGGCGCCCCGCCTCTACCTGATCCTGGGCTTCGCCGTCCTCACCTGGTACCTGGCCATCCGCCTGGGCCGCTCCAAATACGGCCGGGCCTGGTTCGCCATGAAACAGGATCACCGGGCCGCCCTCTGCCTGGGCATCGACATCAACCGGTACCGCCTGCTCGCCTTCGCCTTCGGAGCCACGGTCGCCGCCGTGGCCGGCGCGACCTTTGCCGCGTGGCAGGGGGCCGTCTTCCCGCAGAACTTCTCCATGTCGGAAGTGGTCACGGTCTTCTGCATGGTCGTGCTGGGCGGGACCGGCAGCGTGGCCGGGAGCGTCTTGGGCGCCCTCGTGCTTGTGGTCGTACCCGAACTCCTGCGGGGCTACTCCATCTACCGGATGCTGATCTACGGTCTCACCCTGGTTCTCGTGATGCGCTTCCGGCCGCAGGGCCTGCTGCCGCGGCGCCTGAGCGTCCAGCCGCCCGCGGCCGCGGCGGAAGACCCCGGCTACGAGGTGCCGCAGATCCGCGGCGGCCACCTCACGGTCGAGCGCCTCTCCCTGTCGTTCGCCGGGCTGCAGGCGCTTTCCCAGGTCTCCTTCGAGGTCCGGCCCGGCGAGGTCTTCGGCATCATCGGCCCCAACGGCGCCGGGAAGACGACGCTCTTCAACGTGATCTCCGGGCTCTACCGCCCGACCGCCGGCCGCGTCCTCCTCGACGGCGAGGTCATCTCAGGCCTCTCCCCCGACCACGTGTGCCGCAAGGGCATCGCCCGCACCTTCCAGAACATCCGGCTCTTCCCGGAGATGACCGTGGAAGAGAACGTGCTGGTCGGACACCACCGGCGCCTGGGAGTCGGCCTGCTCAGCACCGTCCTGGGCCTCCCCGCCTGGCGGCGGATGGAGGCGTCAGCGCGCCACCACGTGGCGGAGGTGCTCTCCTTCCTCGGCTACGGGATGCTGGAGAAGCGCTACCAGCCAGTCACCAGCCTGAACTACGCCGACCGGCGCCGGGTGGAATTGGCCCGGGCGGTCATCGCGAACCCCAAACTGCTTCTGTTGGACGAACCGGCCGCCGGGATGACCACCGAGGAACTCGGCGAACTGGTCGAACAGATCCGGGAGCTGAACCAGGCCGGGTACACCATCCTGCTCATCGAGCACCACTTGGAGGTCATCACCGGCACTTGCCACCGGGTCATGGTGCTCGACCACGGGCAGGAACTGGCCCTCGGCACCCCGGAGGAGGTCGCCCGCGACGAGGCCGTAGTCGAGGCCTACCTCGGCACAGGCGTGGAGTTCAAGCGCAGCGCGTCGGAAAGAGCTCAGCGCCACCGCCGCCGGCCGGGCGAACCGGCGCAGGCGCCGCTCCTGGAACTGTCGGGGGTGAGCGCCGCCTACGGGCCGGTGGACGTCCTCCACGACGTCGACCTCCGGGTAGGCGAGGGCGAGTTGGTCTGCCTGCTGGGAAGCAACGCGGCCGGGAAGACGACGACGCTCAAGGCCTTGCTGGGCTCGCTCCCCTTGAGCTCGGGCGAGATTCGCTTCGCCGGACGGCGCATCGACGCCCTGCCCACCTCGGAGATCGTCCGGGCCGGGATCGCGGTGGTCCCGGAGGGGCGGCGCATCTTCACCCGGCTGACAGTCAGAGAGAACCTTGAGCTCGGGGCCTACCTCAACCGGGCCGCGCTCGCCCAGAACCTGGACCGCGTCTATGACCTCTTCCCCATCCTGCGGGAGCGAGCCGGCCAGAAGGCCGGGATGCTGAGCGGCGGGGAGCAGCAGATGCTGGCCATCGGCCGGGCGCTCATGACCAGTCCCCGGCTCCTTTGCCTCGACGAGCCGACGATGGGCCTCTCCCCGCTCATGGTGGAAACGGTGCTCAAGGTGATCCGGGAGATCAACGCGGCGGGCACCTCCATCCTGCTGGTCGAGCAGAATGCCACTGCGGCCCTCGGCCTCGCCGACCGGGCCTACCTGCTGCGCCTCGGCCGGGTCGTGGCCTCCGGCACCGGCGAGGAGTTGGCCGGCCACCTGCAGACGGCCTATCTGGCCTGAGGTTCCGGCGCCCGGCTTCGCCCTGGACTGCCTTCCCTATCTGCAGCGGCAGTCGGCGGGGCTGGCCCGCCGCCGCTGGCACCGCTATTCCGGGATGCCCGCCATGGTCAGCCATCACCCGCTCGCGGCCCGGCGGTAGCCCATCATCGCCTCGGCCACGTCTGCGTCGCGAAGGCGCGACTCCGCGGCAGCAAGGTTCTCGGCTGCGACCTCCAGCCCGGCGATGGTGAAGCCGAGGCGGTTCGCGACCGCCCCCAGCTTAGCCCGTTCCCCCAAGACCTGCCCGAGCGCGGCGTCCACGGCGTCCAGCGCGCGGCTCGCCGATTCGTGGTCGCCCAGGACGAGCCCGGTGACCGCCAACGCTTCCGCAGTCAGGTCGCCGATGGAGAGGGTCAGCGTCTGCCCGGCGTTGGCGCCGATCTGGAACGTCTTCCCACTGAAGCTGCCGTCGAGCAGCGGCGTCGTGTTGAACTCGGTGTTCCGGGCGAAATCCCCGATGGTGCTCACCAGTTCGTCGAACTCGAGCTGCGCTTTCTCCCGGTCGGTCGCATCGAGGGGGTCGCTGGCCGCCTGCACGGCGAGTTCCCGCATCCGCTGCAGCACGTCCGTGACCTGGCTGAGACCACCCTCCGCGACTTGGACGAGCGAGACCGCGTCCTGAGCGTTGCGGGTGGCCTGCCGCAGACCGCCGATCTGGGCACGCCTCCGCTCGGAGATCGCCAGCCCCGCCGGGTCGTCGGCGGCCGAAGCGATCCGCAACCCCGTTGCAAGCTGACGCAGCCCGTCATCCGTGCGGCGCACCGGCCCGAGGCGAAGCGGCCGGCCACCTGCCGACTTCGCCAGGATTTGGCAGATTCCTGCGAAAGGCTTTGGTCAGCAGCGGTCTGCGTCGCAGTCGCAGCGTTCGATGCCGTCGCCCCGCAGGGCCGCCTTGAACATCGCTGCGGCGCAACCGACCCCCGCCTCCACCTTGAGCGCGCCGGCGGCGCAGTTGCGGGCGCAGGCGCCGCATTCCATGCAGGCCCAGGGGCGCGTCACCTTGATGGTCCCCTCCCCGGCGCCGAAGACGCCGTGGGGGCAGACATCGAGACAGACGCCGCAGTTCACGCACCGGTCGGGCATGAACTCCAGGGTGTTCAGGGGCTGGGAGGCCTTCATGCGCTCACCCCCAAGAGCCGGGCCAGCAGGAGGAGGAGCCACAGACTCGCTCCCACCCCTGCCAACCAAGCCATAATGGGCACATACCGGTAAATCTCGCGCCGCACTCCCGTCCGCGAGGTGAAGGTGCTCGAGCCGGTGAAATTGAGAGCCAAGTAGGCGGTGACCGGCGGGAGCAGCAGGAGTTCCTGGAGGGCACGGGCGGCCCGCCACGGGAGGGCGGTCCCGGGGTGGCCGGTCAGCCCCAACCAGGCGAAGGGCAGCGCCACCAGCCCCCCCAGGATGAAGCCCTTGGTGGTGAACTCCCGTGTGGGCAGGCACGGCAGCAGAAGGGGAAAGAGCACCACGCCCGCCAGGATGGCCGCCACGAGACCGGGGTTCCTCAGCACCAAGCCGGCTCCCACCAGGGGCCAAAAGGCGTGCACCAGTTCGACGGGGATGAGGACGGCGCGGTCGGCGAGGCTGAAGCGTACCCGGCGCATCTCCGGCGTGGCCCGCCCGGTGGCGAGGTACTCCGGCAGGTCGGAAGCGCGCACGGGACCGAACTCGACCAGGAAGCCGGTTCGCCGTTTGACCTCGTGGGCGGCGACCCCGGGAGCGCCCAGCTGCGGCAGGATCAGCCGCCGGTGACGCACGACCCGGGCCAGGCCGGTCTGATGGATGCGATGGACAAGTTCGTCCGTGCCGAAGGTGCCCTTCCCCGACGCGCACCAGACGTTGACGCCCTTCGTGTCGAGGACCAGCAAGTACCCGACGCGGCCGCGCAGCGCCGCCCTGAGCGCATCGAAACTGAGGGTGTAGTTGGCGGTCACGAAGACCGGCGACTCGGGGTCCGGTTGGCCCAGGGCGTACAGTCCGGGCTCGACCCGGTGCCGGCTGCGGTTCACGCCCCAACGGGCGAGCGTGTGGTCCCAGAAGTTCCGGAAAGTGAGCTGGCTGGTCGTCGTCAGCACCGCCGGCGGCCCGCCCAGAGTCACCAGGTCCAACCGCTGTTCCCCCTCCGTGCAAGTTCCGCTGCAATGGTATTCCGCGCCGCCCGTCCCCGTCCTGCCAACCAGGGCCTAGCCTGCCCCTCCCAGGCCTCAGCCGAGCAGTTTGCGCATGAAGACGACCTCCACCGCCCGCCCGTCGGGCTTGACGAGCACCTGCCGGTCGAAGAGTTCGTATCCGGCGCGCTGGTAAAGCCGGATGTTCTCCGGCAGAGCCGCCCTCACTTTGCACCAGATGAACGGGTGCTTCTCCTGCCGGGCGCACTCCTCCAGCCAGGCCAGCGTCGCCCGGGCCGCGCCCTGGCCCCGCCACGCCGGCCGGACGCCCAACCGGCGGAAGTAGAACCCTCCCTCACTCGTCAAGAAGCGCACCGACCCCACCACCGCCGTCCCTTCCAGGCAGAGGGCGCCTCCCTCCGCTCCAGTGACGAGAAGGTCGCGCACGTAGTCGACCGTCTCCTCCAGCGCGCCGGAGCCAATCCCCTTGACCCGGTATTCCGCATACGCCTCCGCCATGGCGCCGTGCACCAAGGCGGCCTCCGCGGCGGTCGCCCGCCGGACCACGAACCGGCTCATCGTGTCCTACCTCCAAAGTGTCGTCGGTGATCCACGTCACGAACATTCGGCCAACCCCGCGCGCATAAACCTCCCACCGGAACAGACTGCCGCTGGGCCATGGTAAGGAGGCTATGAGATGAGGCTTCTTCGCAGGGTGGTCATCTTCCTCGCGTTGTTGGTCGTCCTGGCGCTGGCCGCCGCAACCCTGGTCGGCCTGGAGCGAGTCTCCCCGCCCCCGGTCGCGGCGGTCGCCCCGTTCGAAGGCCCGACCCGGGCCAACGCGGCTCGCCTTCTCGAGGCTGGCCGGGAGATCTTTCGCTACGACACCTTCGGCGACGAAACGTTCTGGGGCGGCGCGCTCCGGCTCCACCAAGCCATCGCCGGCGCACGGCTCGGCGGGGTGGGTCCCGGGCTCTCGCCCAAGCACGCCTTGGGGCTGGGGCTGAAGGTGGATGCCGACAAACTGCCGGCGCGCCTGAAGAAAAACCTCCGGGCCGGTCTGGTTGACCTGGGCGACCCGGCGACCACGCTCGCCCTGCTCCGGCTCGACGCGGTCGTGGGGGTGCGTGGCTTCTTCACCGGCGACCGGCTGACCGCGGTCGGGGTCACCTGTTCCATCTGCCACGCCAACGTCGACGACAGCTTCTCCCCCGGTATCGGCCGCCGGCGTGACGGGTGGGCCAACCGGGACCTGAACATCGGGGCGATCATCGCCCTGGCGCCGGACCTCCAGCCCATCGCCAACCTGTTGGGCATCGACCAGCCCACGGTTCGGACGGTCCTGCAGAGTTGGGGCCCGGGCAAGTTCGACGCGGTCTTGAGCCTGGACGGCAAGGCCTTCGCCCCCGACGGGCGCCCGGCTGCCGTGCTCATCCCGCCCACCTACGGCCTGGCCGGGGTGAACCTCCACATGTGGACGGGGTTCGGCTCGATCCCATATTGGAACGCTTACGTGGCGGTGTTGCAGATGCACGGCCAGGGGACGTTCTTCGACGAACGCCTGAACGACCCCGTGAAGTACCCGATCGCCGCCCGGACCGGGCAGTGGAACGTGCGCAGCCGGCCCGACCTCGTCACGTCGAAGCTCGCCGCGCTCCACTTCTACCAGCTGTCGCAGCCGGCCCCCAAACCGCCGGCCGGCAGTTTCAACCGGCCCGCCGCCCGGCGCGGCGAAGCCGTCTTCAACGGCCCGGGAAGATGCGCCCGCTGCCATGTGCCGCCGCTCTTCGTCGAACCCGGCGCCAACCTGCACCTGCCCTCGGAACTGGGCATCGATGCCTTCCAGGCCGACCGCTCCCCCACCCGGCGGTACAAGACGGCGCCGCTGAAAGGCTTGTGGGCGCACCAGAAGGGCGGTTTCTTCCACGACGGGCGCTTCCCCACCCTGCGCGACGTGGTCGATCATTACGACGCCAACCTGGCTCTCGGGCTCACCGAAGGGCAGAAAGCCGACCTGGTGGAGTACCTGAAATCGCTCTAGAGGAGCCGCGGACCCCAGGTGACGCCGGCGGCCAGCAAGGCGGAGAAGGGGATGGTGAGCACCCAGGCCACGGCCATGTTGCCCGGCCTTTTTGCCCACAGTTCCACCAAACCCAGCGCCACCTCGACCGCCTTCTCCATGTGCTGCACCGAGGCCCACTCCTTGCGGGAGTGCACGTTCTGCGAACCGTCGGACAGATTGGGAGTCGGCAACCCCATGAAGGAGAGGCGCGCCCCGTCGGTGCCGCCCCGGATGCCCCGCGTCTTGGGGGTGAGCCCGGCCCGCCGGATGGCCTCTTCGGCGAACGCCATGACCTCGGGCGATCGGTCCAGGACCTCCTTCATGTTGCGGTAGCCGCCCGTCTCCTCGATCTCCACTCTGGCTCCCGGATAGCGCAGGCTGAAACTGGCCGAAAGCTCGCGCAGGAAGCTGTCCTTGGCGGCGATGCCCTCGGCCGTGAAGTCGCGGGCGAGCACCTTGAGCACGACCTTCTCCACGTTGCCGCTGATCTCGTCGGGATGGATGAACCCTTCCCGCTCGGAGGTGGTCTCCGGCCGGGCGGTCGCCGGGAATGCGCCCACGAACTCGCCGGCCAGGTGGACGGCGTTGACCATCTTGCCCCGGGCCGTGCCGGTGTGGGCGCTGATGCCGTGGATCGTGACGCGGTAGTTCCTGGCGTTGAAGTTCTCGCCCTCAAGCTCCCCCGCCCCAGCGCCGTCGAGCGTGTAGGCGGCCGTGGCACCGAAGGCCGCCACGTCGAAGTGACCTATCCCCGTCCCGATCTCCTCGTCAGGGGTGAAAGCCACCTTCACCGGGCCATGCGAACGCCCTTCCCGGACCAAGCGGCAGAGCATCTCCATGATGGCGGCCACCCCGGCCTTGTCGTCGGCCCCCAGGAGCGTGGTGCCGTCAGAGGTGACCAGGTCATGCCCGATGACGTCCGCCAGGGCCGGAAACTCGGCAGGCGTCAGCGCCTCGCCGCTGGGCAGCCTCACCTCGCCGCCCTGGTAGTTGCGGTGCACGACCGGGCGTACGTTGGCGCCCGGAACCCCAGGGAAGGTGTCGAGGTGGGCGAGGAAGCCGACCGCCGGCGCCGTGACCCCCCTGGTGGCCGGCAGCGTCGCCATCACGAAACCGTGGTCATCCACCCGGGCGTCTTCCAGCCCCAGCGCCAGCAACTCGTCCTTGAGCAATCGCGCCAGCTCCAACTGGCCGGGGGTGCTGGGCGTCTGCGTCGCCCCCTCCGCCGAGGCCGTATCGATCTTGACGTAGCGCAGGAACTTCGGCAGCAGGCCCTCGGCCAGAAAGGTGTTCCGATCCATCCTCTCATCATCTCCCGCTCCACCGATTTCCCCGTCCGGGAAGATTTCCCTTCCGTCCCCCATCACCGTCGCGCGATGAGCAGCACGCCGGCGAGGCAGAGCAGGATGCCGACCAGGTTCTCAGCGCGCAACTGCTCGTGGAACCAGATCAGCCCCACCGGAAGCAGCACCAGCGTGACGATGATGGTCGAGAAGACCTGGGCCAGGCTGATGTTCCAGCCGGCCCGGTAGGCGAGGAGAAACCCCATCTCCAGACCGACGATCGCCGCGCCCAGCGCGACGCTCGCCCAGTTCAGCCGCTTAAGGGCGGGAACAAGATGCACCAGCCCGCCGGTCAGCGCTAGCAACGCCGTGGAGATCATGGCGGCAGTCAGGTAGGTGACCGAAAGAGCGAGGAAGGGGTTCACCTTGGCCGGCGTGGCTTTCTGGGCCAGGTGGTAAGCGGCGTTCGACACCACCACCAGCCCGATCGCGGAGTAGTAGGCCCACATCTTCTCCGTCTCCGTTCGTCAGGATGGGTCCCGGCGTTAGAGTGCCCGGCGGGCGGCACTCGCCTGCGCAGCACCCGGCGGACATAATCCGCCCACCGTGGATTCACAATAGGCTCGTCCTCATCATGGGAGGATGAGTCTTGATGCGAAGATCGCACGACGTCCGGCTGACCGCTCTGACGGTTCTGTTCCTGGCGGCAACGTCCCTTTTCGCCCCGGTCCTGGCCCAAGCGCCCGCCGAAGTAGCCGAAGGACGGCGCGAGTTCCTCGAACACCGCTGCATCCTCTGCCACGGTCCCACGGCCGCCGGCGACGGCCCGCTCCACACGTCGGTGATCCCGCCGCCCGCCAATCTGACGCTGGTGCGCGACGCGCCCGCCATGATCGCCTCGATCGTCCGCAACGGCATCCAGGGTACGGCCATGCCCCCGAACCGTGTCTCGGACGAGGAACTCCGTGAGTTGCTCGCCTTCGTCGGAGCCCAGCCCTTGGACACCTTCCACCAATGGGCATACCCCTGGTCGCTGCGGCAGGCCCCTCCGCCTGTCACCATGGCTCCGGCGCTCTTTCTTACCACTTGCGCCGGCTGCCACGGAGCCAGCGGCAGCGGGCGCACGGCCTACGCCATGAACGACCCGCACTTCTGGCCCAAGCCCGCCGACTTCCGGGCGCGCAACTCCGACCCGGGCCGAAGCTATTATACCATCACCTTCGGCCGCCGGGGGACCATGATGCCGCCGCAGCTCGGCAAGTTGACGGAGCAGGCGCGCTGGGCGCTGGCGCGTTACGTCTCTGCCCTCTTCGACCCTCGCTCCACGGCCACCATCCCCACCGGGCACATGCAGTTCTACAAGAATCCATTCCGCCCGGGCAGCGCTGCCGTGACGCGGCTAGGAGAAGAGAACTACCAGCTCTACTGCGTCGGCTGTCACGGCGAGCGCGCCAACGGTTCGTTCCTGGCCCCCAGGCAGACCGACCGCGTCTGGCTATACGGCGGCGGCACCGACAACGCGGCCTTCATGGTCGAGACCAAAGGCATTCCGGGTAAGCTCATGCCCGCGTTCGTCCAGTTGACGGAGGCCTCGCGTTGGGCCGTCATCACGTACTACCGGTCCAGGGGCGGACTGCCCGACCCCCTGGCAGGCAAAGGCCGGCTCACCCGCCGCTGATCGGCAGACATGCCTATGTGAAGGGGTGCCAAAATGAAGAGACGAGCACTGATTCTCTCTTTGATCTTCCTGGTGGCCCTGGCGGCAGCAGCGGCCATCACTGGGCGGCAGGCGCTGCCCTCCGCCGTCAAGCCGCCGAAGACCGTCGAGGCTTCACCGCCCGGCAAGGCTTCCTCCCGCCCCCCGCAGAGGCCCAGCCTTCTGGTGCGACCGGCCCCCGCCCTGCCCGCCGACCTCAGCGCCCGCCAAGCCAACGCCGAAGCGCATCCCAACGATTGGCTCGTCTACGGCGGGTCCTACCAGGCCTGGCGGTTCAGCCCGCTCACGCAGATCACCAAGGAGAACGTCGGCCAACTGAGGCCGGTCTGGACGGTGCCGACCGGGGTGTACGACGGGTTCGAAGCCTCTCCCATCGTGGTGGACGGCGTGATGTACTTCACCACCCCGTGGAACCACGTGTTCGCGGTGAACGCGGCCACCGGGGAGCTGTATTGGCGGTATGTGCATCCCCTCCCGGTCAGCCTGCCGCTCTGCTGCGGGCCGGTCAACCGGGGAGCGGCCGTCGGCGACGGCAAGGTGATCTTCACGACGCTCGACGCCCACGTGGTGGCCCTCGACGCGCGCACCGGGCGCCCGGTCTGGCAGACGCGCACCGCCGACTACCGGCTGGGCTACAGCCTGACGCTGGCCCCTCAGGTCATCGGCAACAAGGTGATCATCGGCTCCTCGGGAGGCGACTTCGGGGCCCGGGGCTTCGTCGACGCCTACGACATCCGTTCCGGCCGGCGACTGTGGCGCTTCTGGACTGTGCCCAGCCCCGGTCAGCCAGGGAGCGAGACGTGGTCGGGCGACTCCTGGAAGACGGGCGGCGGGCCGATGTGGGTGACCCCCACCTATGACCCGTCGACCAACCTGATCTACGCTGGAGTAGGCAACCCCGGACCTGACCTGACCGGCGAGATGCGTAAGGGCCTCAACCTCTACACCGAGTGCGTCATCGCGCTCGACGCCGACACCGGCCGGCTCAAATGGTACTACCAGACGGTGCCGCACGACGTTTGGGACCTGGACGTGGTCACCGACCCCATCATCGACGACCTCACGCTCGACGGGCAGGTCCGCAAGGTCGTCATGTTCCCGGCCAAGAGCGGCTACTTCACAGTCCTGGACCGGGTCACCGGCGAGTTCCTCTACGCGCTGAAATACGTCGACAAGCTCAACTGGGGCTACGTCGACGAGAAGGGCCTGGCGCACCCTGACCCGGCCAAATTCCCCCGCAAAGACCGCTGGACGACGGTCTACCCGGGCGCCTCGGGCGGCAAGGAATGGTGCCCGGCCGCCTACGACCCGCGCCGCAAGCGCCTCTTCATCCCCGTGATCGAGCTGGGCCACCGCCATAAGGTCATCCGGCAGACCTTCAAACCGGGGCTGCTCTACTGGGGCGGGGTCTCCGAACCGGTGCCGAACTCGGGGTACGGGCACATCACCGCGATTGACGTGGAGAAGAAGAAGATCGCCTGGTCGCGGCGGACCGACTTCCCGATCGTGGCTGGCGTCACCGCCACGGCCTCGGGCCTGGTCATCACCGGAACGCCGGATCAGAAGATGCTGATCCTCGACGCCGACAGCGGGAAGGTGCTCTGGCAGTACGTCGCCGTCTCCGGCTGGCACGCCTCGCCCGTGGTCTATGCGGTGGGCGGCAAGGAGTACATCGCCTTCGCCAACGGCTGGGGCGGCTGGGTGGCCGGCTTCAACTCGGCCGGCACGCCCCGCCTCAAGGGCGTCCCGATGGATGAGAACATGTACGCCTTCGCGCTACCGTGAGTCCGGCGTGGAGCCCCCTGCGCTCTTGAAGAACCGGGCGAGCGCCATGTTGTAGTCGAAGACCGCCTGGATCACCTGGGTCTCCGCCTGGAAGGCGGTCTTCTGGGCCTCGATCAGATCGGTCAGGGTGATGACCCCCACGTTGTACCTGGCCTCGGTGATGCGCAGGCTCTCCTTCGCCCGGGCCAGGTTCTTCTGCAGGATCGGGATCCGGGCCTCCCCTTCCTTGACCGCCTGGTAGTTCTGCCGAACTTCCAGGAGAATGCTGGTCCGGATCTCCGCCAGTTCGGTCTTGGCCCGCTCGACCGCCAACCGGGCTTTCTGCACCGCCAGCGCCGGAGTGAAGGCCGGGTCGCTGACCGAAAGCTCCTTCTCGCGCAAGGCCAGGGTGTCGCGGGCCCGCTGCAGTTCGAGCCGCCGTTCCTCGGCGCTCGCCAGCGCCCTGTCCAGATCGACCTGAAGAGGTTCGTACGCGAACTCGTCCGTGAGTTCGAACGGCGCCTCCAGGTCGCGCCCCATGAGCCGGTTGAGCTGCATCCGGGCGTTCGACCGGTTGGCCTGCGCCCGGCTGAGGTCCGCCTCGCTCGTCGCCAGCTGGGATTCGGAGGTGAGCAGGTCGACGTCGGAGAGCATCCCTTGGGCGTGCCGGACGCGCGTCGTGGCCAACTGCGCCTGCGCCTGCTTCAGCGCACGCTGGGCCAAGTCTTCGGCCATCTGCGTGCGCAGCACATCGTAGTAGGCTTGCTGGACCTGCATGTCCAGATCGCGCCGGGCCAGCTCACGCCGGGCCTGGGCCGCCTTCCAGGCGCTCTCGGCCTGCTGCTGGACGGTCACCGAAGGGTGCAGCACCAAGTCGGCCTTCCCCTCTTCGTAGGCCAGCCGGGCTTCCTCGAGGTCCAGGTCGGCTAGCGCCACGGCGGCGCTCTGCGCCCGGGCGATGGCGAGCACCTCCGGCAAGGTGAGCGGGGCGGCGGCCTGCACCACACCCGCAGCCAGACTCAGCAAGAACGCGATGACGACCACACCAGGCATACGTCCACGCACCGGGCAAAACCCCCTCGTCAACTTCGCGACCTTCACCAGACCGGCCTCCCGAACGCCTTCCTAAGGCGCGCCAGAGCCAGGAACCCGTCCCAGAGCGCCTCTTTCTTCGCCCGCTCCGCCCGCACCGAAGCGAGCTCTGCGTCGAGCAGGCTGGCGCTTGTCTCCGCGCCCAGCGCAAGGCGCGCCTGGGCGCTGCGGAGCCGCTCCGCCGCCGCGTCCGCCTCCAAGGACTTCACCGCGAGCTGCGCCTTGGCCTCTTCCCAGGCGAGGCGCGCCTCCGTCGCTTCCAAAGCCGCGATCCGCTCCTGTTCAGCCAGGGCCTGCGCGAGTTGGGCGAGGTTCACCTGCTCCTGGCGGGCCTTCTCCCGCTCGACCCCGCCATCGTACAGCGGCAGGGCAAAGTCCACCTGGAGGCTCCAGTGCGGCTGGCGGCCGCTCGGGCTTCCGGTGGCGCGCAGGTCGTCGCCGAACTTCACCACGTCACCCTGAACCGTCAGGTCGAGGGCACCGTCGCCGCTGCCCCAACTGAGCGCGGCGCTGGCCTGCGAACCGACCAGGCTGCCGCCGACCGTCACCGCAAGCGCGTCGTTCTTCGTCCGCCCGGCGGCGGCGAGCCTCGCCCGGTCGAGCTGGTTCTGCAGCTGGAAGAGGTCGAACCGGTCCTGCAGCCTGAGTTCTCCCAGCGGCTCCTCCGGCACCGCCTCCGGCAAGGCGTGGTCCGCGAGGGTCAGCGGCGCCGAGAGCTCCCGGCCCATGGCCTGGTTCAGCCGGGCCTGAGCCAACCGGCGCTGGTTCTGCGCCCTGGCAGAGTCCAGCTCAGCGGCGGTGCGCTGCGCCCGCACCTGAATCAGATCGGCCTGGCTGGCCATGCCCAGCCCGGTGCGCCGCTCCAGTTCGGTCTCCGCGGCCGTGGCCCTGGTCAAAGCCAGTTCTGCCGAGGTCACGCCCAGGTCGGCCTTGAGGAGCGCGATGTAAGCCACAAGGACGCTCAGCCGGACGTTCTCCGTCTCCTCGGCCAGCTCCCGCTCGGCCGCCTGCAGGGCCAAACGGGCCAGCTCGACGGGGAGGCTGCTCCGGCGCGCCAGCAAGGTGCGCCGCGCGCTCACCGTGAGCACCCCGCCTCTCAGCGGATCGTATTCCGAACCGGAGAGCGGGCCGGAGACCTCCCACTCGTTGCCCAAAGTGAAGCGGGGCCGGTACGCCGCTTCCGCTTCCCGCAACTGCGAGAGGGCGGTCTCCACCTTGGCCTGCGCTTTGACGACCCGGTAGTTGGCCTTCACGGCGCCGGCGAGCGCCTCCTGCACGGTGAGGCCGACCGCCTCGACCCGGCTGGCGCCCAGGCCGAGCGCGAGCGCCACGGCCAGCAGGAGCGCAGCAGGGGTGTTCACGGGCTTGAGCCGGGCGCGCTTCTGGTGCGCCACCCGGTAGATGGTGGGGATGAGGACCAGCGTCACCAGCGTCGACGCGGTCAGGCCGCCCAGGACCGTCCGCGCGAGGGGCGACTGCAGTTCTGCGCCTTCGCCGATCTCCAGGGCCAGTGGGATGAGGCCCAGCACGGTGGTCCCCGTGGTCATCAAGATCGGCCGGAGCCGGGTGCGAGCCGCCTCGAGGATCGCCTCATCCAAGCCCATCCCCCGCTGCCGCAAGAGGTGGATGTAGTCGATCAGGACGATCGCGTTGTTGACGACGATCCCACCCAGCATGATCAGGCCCATGAAGGCCTGGGTGGTCAGGGGCGTGGCCCAGAGGATCAAGGCCAGGACCACCCCGACGAACCCGAAGGGCACCGAAAACATGACGATGAACGGGTCCCCGAGCGATTCGAACTGGGCGGCCATGACGATGTAGACGAGCGCCACCGACAGTGCCAGGGCCACGAGCAGTTCCCGGAAGCTCCGCTGCTGCTCCTCGTATTCCCCGCTGAAATAGACGTTCACTCCGCCGGACAAGCGGTAACGGGAAACCGCCGACCGGATGTCGGCGACCACGCTGCCGAGGTCGCGCCCGTCCGGAGCCGCGGTCAGCGACACGGTGGCCTGCTGGTTCAACCTTTCGAGCGTCGACGGGCTCATCTGTTGCACCAGCGTGGCCACGCTGCTCAGGGGGATGAACGTGCCTCCCCTGGCCGGAATGGGCAGCGCCTCGATCTCCTGCGGCGTAAGCCCCTCCACCCCGGCGGCGCTCACCCTGACATCGGTGTCTTGACCGTCAACCCGTACCTGAGTTGCCACCTTGCCCTGGACAGCCGCCTGCACGCTGTTCGCAATCTGGCTGGCCGTAAGGCCGAAATCGGCAGCCCGCTTGCGATCGACCCGCACCACGAACTCCGGCTGACCTTCGCTGCGGGACAAACCCACGTTGGCCGTGCCGGGAACCTGCCCCACCACTTGCACGAGGTCGTCCGCCACCTGCTTGAGGACGGCGCGGTCCTGCCCCTGCACGTTCAGGGTGATCCGGTCGGCGCCCCCGCCCAGACTCCCGGACATCATGCGCTGGGCCACGCTGTTCCGGGCCGAAACCCGGCTGGAGAGCCCGGGGATCAGCGCGAGGCGTTGCCGCAGATCGCTCACGATCTCGTCGGTGGAACGCCGGCGGGCGGTGCTCGGCACCAGGCGTAGAGTGAGGTCGCCGCTGGCGGTCCCCCGGCCGCCGCCCGCCTGGGCGATGAGCGACTGCAGTTCCGGAACGTTCCGCCTGACCAGCGTCTCCACCCGCCGCACCATCTCGTCGGTGGTCTCCAGGCGTGTGCCGGTGGGCAGGCTGAGCCGGATCGAGATCTGGCCTTCGTCGGCGCTCGACAGCACCTCCGTGCCGAGCAGCGGCACCAAGGCCAGGCTGCCCAGGAAGAGCCCTAGCGCGCTCAAGCCCACTAGCAGCGGATGCTTCATGATACCGAAGACAGTCCGCACATAGCGGCTCTCCAACCCCTCCAGCCATCCCTCGATCACCCGACTGACCCGCCCCGGCGCCTTGGGCGGCGGAAGGTGGGAGCAGAGCATCGGCACCAGCGACAGCGACACCAAGAGCGAGCAGCTGATGGAGAAGGCCACCATGAGCGAGAGCTGCCGGAAGAGAATTCCGGTCATGCCCGACAGATACATCATCGGCAGGAAGACCACGACGGTCGTCAGCGTGGAGGCGGTCACGGCGGAGATCATCTCGGTCGTCCCGTCGATGGCCGCCTGAACGCCGTCCTTGCCCAGGTCCCGGTGCCGGTGGATGTTGTCGAGCACCACGATCGAGTTGTCCACCAGCATCCCGACGCCCAGGGCCAGCCCGCCGAGCGACATGGTGTTCAAGGTCATCCCGGCCCGCTCGATGAGGATGAAGGAGGCGACGATGGCCACGGGGATGGCGACCGCGACGATGGCCGTGGTCCAGACGCTCCGGAGGAAAAAGAGCAGGATGAGTGCGGCCAGCACGCCGCCGGAGACCGCGTTCCCCGCCACACTCTGCACTGCCTGCCGGATGAAGACGGAGTTGTCGTCGAGGGGCCTGATCTCCAGCGACGGATAGCGTTTCCGCAGGTCGCGCAGGGAACTGAGCACCCGCCCCGCAACCTGGACCGTGTTAGACCCCGACTGCTTCTGGACCGAGAGGATCACCCCGGGCTTGCCGTCGACCCGGACGATCGCGCCGAGATCCCCCGTGAGAGACCCGATCTTGGCCACATCGCCCAGGAACGTCTGGCGCCCGCCCCGGTTCGCCACCAGGATCGACCCGAGTTCCGCCACGCTGCCCAGTTCCCCGAACGTCCTCAAGGTGAACTG
>JBLNBQ010000107.1:0-24945 GCA_050260095.1 Chitinophagales bacterium | reverse complement strand
CCCTCGCTTTTGCTAGGCAGAATCGCCGAGCCTCAGGCGGCCGGCACCGGACGGGGCAGTTCCACCCCCAGGCGGGCCGCCAGCCGGGGGAGGAAGGCCACCAAGGGCGCCCAGCTCCGCTCCACCTGTTCCAGGCGGCGCCGCAGGTGACGCTCGGACTTGCCCTCCCGGTCGCGGTAGTAGCGGTGTACCACCCGCCAGTATTTCTGGGGGAAGGCCAGCGCCGCCACGAGCAAGGTCCGCTCCCGCTCGCCGAGGGGCCGCCTGGCGCCGTAGGCGTCGATCATCCGGGCCGCCAGGTCCACGTCCCACCCGCAGTACTTCTCGACCCGCCGGATCAGCCGCGCCAGTTCGAGCAACGGCAGATCGATCAGCATGGTGTCGAAGTCGATGAGGAAGGGCTGCCCGCCCAGCCAGATGAAGTTGCGCTCGGCCGGGTCGCCGTGGCAGAAGCCGCCTACGGCGCGGACCGCCTCCACCTGCCCCGGGTAGTCCGCCTGGTCGACGAGTTCGAGGGACCACTGCGCCAGCGCGACCCACCGCCCGGCCAGCGGGAGATACAATTGGGTGAACTGGTCGGGGCGAAGCTCGGTAAGCTGGTCGGCCTGGAGCGCCCGCAGTTCGCGGGCGCGCTGGTCGAGCCGGGCCGGCCACTGACCCAGGTGGTCACGGAGGCGGCCGCGGTCGAAGAATCCCTCGCCGGCCTTGTGGAAAGCGGCAAGGCACTCGGCCGCGGGCACGAACATCTCCTCCTGGCGCAGATCGGGCCTCTCGCCGGGGCGCCACTCCGTGAGATAGTAACAGAAGCCCTGCTCGTCCTGGTAGACGGGGGACCCGCCCCGGGTGGGGAGGAATGGCGTCGCCTGGTGGAAACCGCGCCGGGCGGCATGGTCGAGGGCCTCCGCGATCGCCTCCAGGCGTTCCGCCGGCAGGTCGGTCCGCTTCAGGCAGAATTGGCCCTGGGGGGTCGTGACCCGGTAGGCGTCTTTCACCGCTTCAACCCGCTTGACCCGCAGGTTCCACGCCAGGAAGACCCGAGGGCTGGGCCAGTGGACAGCCATCAGCCCGGCCTCCTTTCCCGCGTCCCCAAGCCGAGGTCGACGGCGAGCGCCGAGAGGAACCGCTCCCGTTCGGCCAGCTCCTCCGCGCGCTTTTCGACCGCGTCGAGCCACCGTTGTTCGCTCCACGGCAGCCGTTCCTGCCACCGCTGCCAACCCAGGAGCCAGAAGCGGTGCGGCCAGGCCATCAGGGCGACCAGCAGGCGCAACTCGTCGCGGCTGAGCGGATTCAGCCGGTCGTACGTGGCGAGCGCCCGCTCGGCGGCCGAAACATCGCAGCCCATCATGAACGTGTAGCGCTGGATGAGGTTGGCGAGATCGTGCACCCGCAGGTCGTGGAGGCAGTAATCGAAGTCGACGAGGCGGGCCCTGAGCGGCGCGCACGCCGGGGCCGCCTTCCCCGCCTCTTCGGGCGCCCCCCCGGTGACGAGGAAATTGCGGTCGGAGAGGTCGTGATGGCAGATGACCGGCCGGGCGAGGCGCGTCGCCGAAAGCTTGGGATAGGCCGAGCGTTCGAGCAGCTCCAGCGCCCACTTGGCCTGGTGAAGGTAGGCCGGCAGAAGGGCGGCGTACTCGCGCGCGAAGCGGGAGCCATCGGCCTCCGCTTCCCGCCGGTACCATTCGAAGTGGGTTACCCGCCGCCCGAATTTCTCCGGCCAGCGCCCCCACTCGACCCGGAGCCGGCCCTCGGGCGGCGCCTGGAAACCCTCACCCCACCGGTGCAGGCGGCTTAAGGTGAGGATGGCCGCCTCCAGTTCGAGCGGGCTCTCGAAGTCGAGTTCCCGCCCTTCGTACCAATCGGTCAAGGTGAAGCGGCGCCCGCGCTGCTCCACCCAGAGGCGCCCCTGATAGGTGGGGTACAGGCGCGGGATCGCCTCTCCTCCCTGGCGGCGGAGGTGGGCGAGGGCGGCCGAGACAAAGGAAAGCTCCGGAAGGGTGAGCGTCGACATCTTCAAGAACCGGGGACCGGCCTCGGTCTCGATCCTCCAGGCTTTGCGCACCGGAGCGACGCCCTGGATGTCCAGCCCGTACTCGGCCAGCACGGGGCGGAGGTCCCGGACCGACCAGGCGCCTGCGTCATTCGCCACCGCTGCATCCCCCCGGGACCATAGTATGACGGGCGCACGGCCCGTGCCAGGAACATATGATGCTGCAGGTCAGCAGGGGAGGCTGCTCCACATGTGGGCAAAGTTCTGGTGTTGGTGTCTTCCGTTCCTGCGCCCGTTCGCCACGTGGGTGATCTTCCTGGCCACCGTGGCGGTCCTGATCAGGGTCTTCTTCATAATCCCCGTCGACATCCTGATCTTCTGCGCCCTGGTCCTGGCGCTGTGGATAATCTGCAACCCGTTCTTTTTCGGCCATCACAAGTGAGGGGAACGGAGGCTTTCGCATGCGCGTCGGCATCGATGCCCGGGCGGCGGTCCGGTACCGCGGCACGGGCCTTGGCACCTATACCGCCCGCCTCATCGAAGCGCTCGCCGAGGTCGATCAACTGAACGAATACTGCGTCTTCCTGCCCTCGCCGCCGGAGGGCGGCGAGGAGCGTCCTGAACCCTTCAGCCTGCCGGCGCGGGGCCGCTTCACTGCCCGCACCTTTCCGTCCTCGCCCGACCGGGCCGCCGAGGACCTCGCCATCAGTCGCGGGCTGGCCGAGGAACATTGCGACCTGCACCATGTGCCCCACAACGGTCTGGGTTACCCGCCCGACCCGCCGTCCCCCGTGGTCACGACCGTCCACGACCTCATCCCCTACGTCCTGCCGCAAACCTGCACCCGTCGCTACCTCGAACGCTTCCTGGCGCGGATGCCGGAGATCTGCGCCCGGTCGAGCCTGGTCCTGACCGTGTCGCGCCACACCCGGGCCGACCTTTGCCGGATTCTCGGGCTGCCCGAACAGAAGATCGTGGTCGTCTACGAGGCGCCCGAACCCTGCTACCAGCCGGGTTCGTTTCTCGAGGCGACGGCCCGCGTGGGCCAGACCTACGGCCTGCCGAGCCCCTACCTGCTCTACGTGGGCGGCTTCAGCCCGCGCAAGAACCTCACGGGTCTTCTCACCGCCTACGCCAAGGTGTACCGCGATCTCCCGGGGACGCCCGCGCTGGTGCTGGCCGGCACGCTGGACCCGGCCGGAGAGCGGCTCGTCGACCGGGCCGCCGACCTCGGGCTCCAGGGCAAGGTGCTTTTCCCGGGGTTCGTCCCCCTCGCCGACCTGCCCGACCTCTACCGGGCCGCCCGTTTCTTCGTCTATCCCTCGCTCTACGAAGGTTTCGGCCTCCCGCCGCTGGAGGCGATGGCCTGCGGAACGCCGGTCGTCGCCAGCCGGGAATCCTCCCTGCCCGAGGTGGTGGGCAACGCCGGGCTGCTCGTTGATCCATACGATCCGGACGCCCTGGCCGAAGGCCTCCTGCGCCTCGGCACCGACCAGGAGCTGTGGGAGATGCTGCGGGAGCGCGGGCTCAACCGGGCCGGCGACTTCTCCTGGAAGAGGGCAGCCTGCGAGACCTTGCTGGCCTACGAGGCGGTGGTCCAATGTTGAACCGGGCAATCCCCGAGCACCCCGGCGCGCCCTGGGGACTGGAGGTCACGGGAGTGGTCCCGGTGAGGGGCGCCTGGCGGCTGGACTGCGGCGAGCGGTCGTTCCTGCTGAAGCCGGTTCGCCTGTCGGCCAGGGAGCGCGTCTTCGTCGCCGCGGCGCTGGACTATCTGACCGAACGCGGCTACTGCACCCCTCGCCCGGTGCCCACGCCGGACGGCAAGACGGTGGCGAGACTCGGCCGGCGCCACTACCAGCTCTTCGCCTGGCAGCCGGGAGAGGAAGCCGACTACCTGGTTCCGGGTCACGCCGAGGCGGCCGCCCAGGCGCTGGCCGGCCTCCACGCGGCCAGCACGGGGTTCCGGCCGCCATTCCCGCGCCACCGGGTGCTGCACGGCACCTGGCCCCGGCGGCTGGCCCGCCGCCTTCAGGACCTGCGCCGCTTCGCCGGGGAAGCCCGGGCGGCCGCGCCGGCCACGCCGTTCGCGCAGGAGTACGCCCGGCTCGCCCCGGCGTGGCAGCGGGCGGCCGAGCGGGCCCTCGCGGAACTGGCCGCTTCGCCATACCGGGCGCTCGCCGCCGCGGCCGCCCGGCGAGGCGGTCTCTGCCACCACGACCCGGCGCACCACAACGTCCTCTTGACGGCCGGCGGCCCGGTGCTGGTCGACTTCGACTACGCCGTGGCCGACTTCGGCATCCACGACCTCGCCAACCTGCTGCGCCGGGTGCTCCGCCTAACGGGTTGGGACGCCGGCCGGGCGCTGGCGGTGGTGGAGGCCTACCGCACGGCGGCCCCGATGGGCCAGGCGGAGGCGGCAGTCCTGCTGCCGCTCTTGCGCTTCCCGGAAGACGCCTGGATGCTGGGCCGCCAGCACTTCGTCGAGCGGCGGGCCTGGCCGGCCGAACGCTACCTCGAGGCCCTCGCCCGGAAGAGCGACACGGCGCCAGAGCGCGACCTTTGCCTCGCGTCCCTGGCCCGCCAACTCCTGGCCGAAACGAAAGGGGGCTGCCGCCTTGCCTGAAGGCCAGCTCTACCTGGGAGACACGCACGTTCATTCGTCCCGCTCCGACGGGCGCCTCTCCCCCTCGGAGTTGACCCTGGTCGCCGCCGCCAAAGGGCTCGACTTCTTTGCGCTGGCCGATCACGCCAAGGGCCGGCGGGGAGGGCCGCCCCCGTCCGGGAATGACGGGGAAGGCGGGGGCGTGACGGTCCTGCCGGGCCAGGAGATTTCGGCCGGCAACCACCTGCACTTCGTCGTGATGGGCCAGGTAGGACCGTTGCACGAGATCCCGCTGGCCAGCCTGCCCGAGTTGGCCGCCGAAGCGCACGCCGCCGGCGGCGTGGTCGTGCTGGCCCACCCCTGGACCCTCTTCATCCGGACGCCCGAGCGCGTCCGGCAGGTCGACCGTCTCTTCGCCGAGGGGTGCCTCGACGGGGTCGAGGTCATCTCCGGGGCACTCAAGCCGACGGAGTTCGGGGACTGGCAGCGGACGTTCCTCCACTACCTGCGTGAATGGGCGCCCTACGGGCCCGCCGCGCTGGCCGGTTCCGACTGGCACCACCGCAGCCACGGACGCGCCCTGGCCCTCAGCGCGACCTACGTCGCCGCGGAGAGCCTCGCCGGGCCCGACCTGCTGCGGGGCATCGCCGCCCGGCGGACGGCCGTCTTTCTTCCCCCGGCGACGGGGCTGGAGGACGGCATGTACCGGGAGTACCGGCGGTTGGTCGACGCGGCGGAGCAGTCGCTTCCCGGCGTAGGCTGCTGCTGGTGGGGCGATCTCTTCGGCCCGCCCGGCATGCTGGCCCAGATCGCAGCGGCCCGCCACACCGTCGAACAGCTGCTGGCCGGCTCCGACTGGCGCCTTCCGGGCGGCCGGGCGCGGGAACTGCGACAGGCGGCGCGGGCCGCCCAGGCCGCCGGCAACTACCGGCGGGCGCTGGCCCTACTCAGTCCGAGAAGAGGTGAGCAGTCTTGACGATCCAGCTGGGAACCGAGGGGTGGCGAGGCGTGATCGGCAACGACTTCACCCTGCGCGGGGCGCGCTCCTTCGCCCGGGGCGTCGCCCGCTGGCTCCGTGACCGGGGGCGGTCCGAGGCCGGAGTCGTGGTGGGGTACGACACCCGCTTCCTCTCCGACCGGGCCGCGCAGGAGCTGGCCTCCGTGCTGACGCGCTGGGGCATCCCCGTCTTCCTGAGCGGCCATCCGATCCCGACGCCCGTGCTCTCCTTCACCGTGCGCCGGCGCGGGGCAGCGGCCGGGCTCATGGTGACCGCAAGCCACAACCCGCCGGAGTACAACGGGATCAAGGTCAAAGGGGCTCACGGCGGCCCCCTCTTCGGACCGGACCTGGCCGCGCTCGAGACCGCGCTCGCCTCCCGCGCCCCGGCCCCCCGCGTCCCCGCCGCCCGTCTCGAAATCTTCGACCCCGACCCGCCCTACCTGGCGCGCCTCAAGGAACTGGTCGACCCCGGCCGCCTGACGGAGGCTCACCTCTCGGTCGTCGTCGACCCGATGCACGGCGCGGCCCGGCACTACCTCCGCCGGCTGCTGGTTCCGGTCGGCGTGAAAATCCGCCAGATCAGGACCTACCCCGACCCCCGCTTCGGCGGGCGGGGCCCCGAACCGGTCGAAGCCAACCTGGGGCCGCTCAAGCGGGCGGTCAGGGCGGCCCGGGCCGACCTCGGCCTGGCCACCGACGGCGACGGCGACCGGCTGGGCGTCGTCGACGACCGGGGGTGCTTCGTCAGCCCGCAGGCGGTCTACGCCTTGCTCCTCGACTACCTGGCCGGCCAGCGCCAGCTGCGGGGCGGCGTGGTGAAGACTGTGTCAACCACGCGGATGATCGACCGCCTCGCCGACCGGTACGGACTCCAGCTCTACCAGACGCCGGTCGGCTTCAAGCACATCTCCCGCCTCTTCGTCGATGGCCAGGCGGTCATCGGCGGCGAAGAGAGCGGGGGAGTCGGCGTAAGTCCCCACCTGCCGGAGCGCGACGGCGTCTACGCGGGCCTGGTGCTCCTGGACGCGCTGGCGAGCACCGGCCAGTCCCTCTCCGGTCTGCTGGCCGGCCTCGAGCAGGCGGTGGGGCCGCATTGCTACCAGCGGCACGACGTTCACCTCACCGCCGGCCAGGCCCGCCAGGCCGGGCGCACGCTCGCCAGCCTGGCGGCGGCGCCGGAGACCCTGCCGCCGGCCATCGCCGGCCGGAGGATAACCCGCGTCGAAACGCTGGACGGCCTGAAACTCAACTTCGACCAAGGCGGGTGGCTGCTCTTCCGCTCCTCCGGCACAGAGCCGGTGGTCCGCATCTACGCCGAAGCCCCCTCGGCGCGGGACGTATCCGACCTGCTCCGCGCCGGCGAGGAACTCCTCGCCTCGCCCGGCGCACACCGGGCCAAAGTCACATAACATGGAGCACCGCGAAAGGGGGAATCTGTCGTGGTCATTCTGACCTGGATCGTCGTCGTGGTGGCCATCGCGGCGGTGGTCGTCTGCCTGTGGGCCTGGCGGCAGGCCCCGGAGAAGCCGGTGCCGCCCTGCCAGCCCGTGCCCATGGAACCCTCGGTGACGTTTGGAACGCCGTTCTTCGAGCCGACGCTGACCGTGGAACCGGCGCCGGCGCCCACCTCCCCGCCGGCCGGCGAAGCGGCGCCGGAGGCCGGGGAGCCCGAAACCGGAACTCCTGCGGCGGAGATGCCGGAGGAGTCGGCGGCGCCCGCGGAAGAGGCCTGCGAGCCGGAGGCGCCCGCGGAAGAGCTCCCCCGCACCTGACAGTCGTGGTCCCATCTTCCCGGAAAGGGTGAGCCGATGAAGGGCATCATCCTGGTCGGCGGCCGGGGAACCCGTCTCCGGCCGCTCACCTTCTTCCGCCCCAAGCCCCTGGTGCCCGTGGTCAACCGGCCGTTCCTCGAGTACCAGATCGACCTGCTGCGCCGATGCGGGGTGGACGAAGTCATCCTGTGCGTCAACTACCAGGCCAGGAAGCTGATGCGCCATTTCGGCGACGGCGACCGGTTCGGCCTGTCGATCCGGTACGCGCTGGAAGAACAGGCGCTGGGTACTGCCGGCGCCCTTCGGAACGCAGCCAGTCTGCTGGAGACGGACCCGGGACCGGTGGTCGTGCTCAACGGCGACATCCTCACCGACCTCAACCTGGGGGAGGTCTTGGCCTTCCACCGGCAGAGCCGCTCCCTTGCCACCCTCACCTTGGTCGAGGTGGATGACCCAACCCGTTACGGCCTGGTCATCCTCGACCGCCGCGGCCGGGTGCAGCGCTTTCTCGAGAAACCGAGTTGGGACGAGGCGGTCGCCCGAACTATCAACGCCGGGATCTACGTCCTGGAGCCGGCCGTCTTCGAGGCCATCCCGCCGGGGCGGGAAGTCTCTTTGGAGCGCGAAACCTATCCCCTGCTGCTCGAACGGGGGGCGCCGGTCGCCGGCCACGTCGCCCGCTGCTATTGGCTGGACATCGGCACGCCCGACAAGTACCTCCAGGCCCACTGGGACGTGCTGGAACAGCGCCTGCCGGTGGAGATGAGCGGGCGGGAGATCGCCCCCCGGGTTTGGCTGGGGCGCGACGTGGACGTCTCGCGCCAAGCCGTCCTGCTCCCCCCGGTCGTCCTCGGCAACGGCGCCCAGGTGGAGAGCGGCGCGGTGATCGGGCCCTACTGCGTGCTGGGCGAGGAGGTCACGGTCGGGGAGGGAGCCTCGGTGACCCACTCGGTCGTCGGGCGCCGCTCGACGCTGGCCGCCCGGACCGTGGTGCGGGAGGCGGTGATCGACCAGTACAGCCGGGTCGACGAAGAAGCGGTGGTCGAACGCCTGCTTTTGGCGGCGGGCAGCCTGATCAGCCAGGGGACGCGTCCCGTCGGGTAGTGGAAGCCTTCCCGGTGGTGCGCCACCGCACCCGCGACATCTCTTCCCTGAACTATGAGCGGTGCGCCTCCGGCCGGACGACCGTGCGCATGGCGAAGGTCACCGGCCGGACCGACGACATGCTGATCGTCCGCGGGGTGAAGGCCAAGCGGGTCATCGACCGCCGCTCGAGCTAGCGGGTCTTGGCGGACAGCACCTCGCCCAGCCGCTCTTCGTTGAAGCCCACGATCACGTCCTCGTCCACTTTGATCACCGGCACGGCCATCTGCCCGGAGATGCGGTACAGCTCCTCGGCGGAAGCCCGGTCCTTGGAAACGTCTACCTCGTCGTATTTGACGCCATGCTCGGCCAAGTAACTCTTGGCCACCCGGCACCAGGGTCAGGTCGGGGTGGTGTACACCTTTACGTCGGGCACGCGCTGCCTCCTCTCTTGGCTAGCGTGTCCGGGAACGGCGCGGGGAATTCCGCAGATGCAGGAGCAACATTACGCCGCCCACAGCCAGCCCCAGGTAAAAGGCGATGAGCCGCCAGACCAGGACCATTGGAGGGGATAGCTGCCGGGAGGAATACCGTCTGGCCCGGTCGAAGTGCCAAGAAGGCTCAGGATGGAGGGAGAAGCCATGAAAGCACTGCTCTCGGGGAACGAGGCCATCGCCCGGGGCGCGTGGGAGGCGGGGGTGGCCGTCGGCGCCGCCTATCCGGGAACCCCCAGCACCGAGATCCTCGAAACCCTTGCTCCCCTGCCCGGCGTGCACGCCCAGTGGTCGCCCAACGAGAAGGTCGCCTTGGAGGTGGGTTTCGGCGCCTCGCTGGCCGGCCGGCGCGCCCTGGTGGCGATGAAGCACGTCGGGCTCAACGTGGCCGCCGACCCCCTGATGTCCGCCTCCTACACCGGCGTGAACGGCGGGTTCGTGGTGGTCACCGCCGACGACCCGGGTCTGCACTCCTCCCAGAACGAACAGGATAACCGCCATTACGCCCGGGCGGCCAAGATACCGTGCATCGAGCCGTCGGATTCGGCGGAAGCCCGCGACTTCACCGTCCTCGCCTTCACGCTCTCCGAGCGCTTCGACACGCCGGTGCTCCTCCGCACGACCACCCGGGTCTCGCACTCCAAGTCCCTGGTGGAACTGGGCGAGCGGGCCCGGGAGCACACCCAGCCCTACTACAAAGACCCCACCAAATACGTCATCATGCCGGCCAACGCCCGGATGCGGCACTCGGTGGTGGAGGCGCGGTTGCTCGACCTCGCCGATTACGCGGAAACCTCGCCCCTCAACCGCATCGAGTGGCGCGACCGGAAGATCGGCGTGGTGACCAGCGGCATCTCGTACCAGTACGTGCGGGAGGCTGTCCCTGAGGCGTCCGTGCTCAAGCTGGGCCTGACCTTCCCCCTGCCGTTCAAACTGATCGCGGAGTTCGCGGCCGGCGTCGAGGAACTCTGGGTCGTCGAGGAGTTGGACCCGTTCCTCGAGGACCAGCTGAAGGCGAATGGCATCGCCTGCCGGGGCAAAGACGCGCTCCCGTTGGAAGGCGAATTCAGTCCCGCCGTGGTGCGCAAGGGGATCCTCGGCGTCGAGCCCCCGCCGGTGCCCAAGGCCGCGGCCGCGCTGCCCGTCCGCCCGCCGGTCCTCTGCCCGGGCTGCCCGCACCGGGGCGTCTTCTACACCTTGAGGCAGCTCAATCTCACCGTGCTGGGCGACATCGGCTGCTACACGCTGGGAGCCTTGCCGCCCCTCGACGCGATGGACCTCTGCCTCTGCATGGGCGCCAGCATCAGCGGCGGGCTCGGCATGGTCAAGGCCGACCCGGAGCTGGCCGGTAAGACGGTGGCGGTCATCGGCGACTCCACCTTCCTCCATTCCGGGATGACCGGCCTGCTCGACGTGGTCTACAACCAGGCGCCGCTGCCCGTGCTCATCCTCGACAACCGCACCACGGCCATGACAGGCCACCAGGATCACCCCGGCACCGGGCGGACCCTTCAGGGGCAGCCGGCGAAGGCCGTCGACTTCCTGGCGCTGGTCAAGGCGCTTGGCGTCACCCGGACGGCGGTCGTCGACCCGTTCCAGCTCGACCGCTTGAAGGAAACGCTCCGGGAGTTCCTGGCCGCCGGCGAACCCTCGGTCATCATCGCCCGGCGCCCCTGCGCGCTCATCAGCAAGCAGCCGGCGAACCCGCTCGCGGTCGACGCAGCGGCCTGCCGTAAGTGCCGCTCCTGCCTGCGCCTCGGCTGCCCGGCCATCTCCGCCTGCGCCGGCGGGACGGTCGCCATCGACCCGGCCCTCTGCACCGGCTGCGGCCTCTGCGCTTCGGTCTGCAAGTACGACGCCATCGTGAAGGAGGGTGAAGCCAGTGCGTGACCTTCACACCGCCGACGTCCCCTTCAACCTGCTTCTCGCCGGGGTGGGAGGGCAAGGCACCCTCCTGGCCAGCAAGATCATCTGCGCGGCCCTGCAGGAGGCCGGCTACGACGTGAAGCTCTCGGAGGTTCACGGGATGGCCCAGCGCGGCGGGAGCGTGGTCTCGCAGATCCGCTTCGGCAAAGAGATCCACTCGCCGCTCTTCGGACGCGGGGAAGCCGATGCCCTCCTCGCCTTCGAACGCCTCGAAGGCGTGCGCCACCTGCCTGCGCTCGCCCCCGGCGGCACGGTCATCCTGGGCGACCAGGTGATGCTGCCGATGCCGGTCATCATGGGCGTCCAGCCCTATCCCGAAGATGCGCTGGCGCAGCTCCGGGAAGGTTCACACGGGCGTCTCCTGGTGGTCGAGGCCCGCGAGATCGCCGCCGGTCTGGGCAACCCCAAGGCGGCCAACACCGTCCTGGTCGGCGTCTTCGCCGGATGGCTCGCCCGCCAGGGCGAAGCTCGCCTGACCCTCCCCGGCTGGCAGGGGGCCGTGGCGAACCAGGTGCCGCTTAAGCACCGCGAGGTCAACGAGGCCGCCTTCGCGGCCGGTTACCGGCTGGGCGCGGCCTGAAGGGCGCGCCCGCGCCGGAATTGCACGGTTGTTGAAGGAGACCGCCGAAGCGAGGCGAAATTGAGAACCCGTTCTTGTGGATATATTTGGAAGCGGCGGGTAGACCCTGCCCCCCTGGGGGTCACTCCATCCATGAGCCTCACGCCTCGCGCTTTGGGCCGCGACATCACTCGCTCACAGGCGCTCACCGTCCTCTCAGGAGCGCTGGTCGTGCTCCTGTTCGCCTGGAGCGCGGCCGTCTCCGCCAGGCAGATTCTCCTGCTCTTGCTCTTCGCGTGCCTCTGGAGCCTCGGCGTCTGGATGGTGAACCGGCGCACCCTCAGGCGCGTCCGCCGCAATCTGGAGCGTCTGAGCCTCGTGGGTCCCGCCTCCGACCCCTGCCCCGACTTCGACTACGAGGAGTTCCGGACGGTGGCCCAGGCCAACGCGACCGCGTTCGCCGAGGCCTGCCGGCTCGAGTCGCAACACCGGCAGATGCTCGACAGCTGCCCGTGGGGGTATGCCATCTTCGACGCTACGGGTTGGCCGGCGGTGCTGGGCAGTTCCGGCGCAGCCATCCTCGGCCACGCCGCGGGAGACATCCCCCAACTGCGCGATTTGATCCAAAAGGTCCTGCGAGAGGAGGTGCGGCTCGAACAGGAACTCACGCTCAGCCTGCCGCACGGCATCCGAGTGCTCCACTTCTCGGTGTTTCCCACCGTCCTCGACTCGGGCGGGCCGGGGGTCATGGTCTGGTTCCTCGACCTTTCGAAGCAACGCCAGGCGCAGACCATCATCCACCACCGGGACCGCCTCAGCGTCCTGGGCGAATTGGCCTCGGTGATCGCCCACGACGTGCGCAACCCCCTCACGACCATCAAGGCCCTGGCGCAGCTCGGGCAGCATTTCCCGGGGCAGGTGGAGCCCGGTCAGGCGTGGGGAAGCGTCGAGCGGGCAGTCGACGAAGTGGTGGAGTACCTCGAATCCGTCCTGGCCTTCTGCCGGCCGGGGCGCGGGACCCTGGCTCCCTGTCCCGTGCAGCAGCTCTTCACCAAGATCAAGCTGATGGTGCAGAGCCGTACCGACTACCACGGCATAAAAGTCGAGACGTTTCTCGCCGACCCCGACCTCACGCTGATGGTGAACCCCCTCGACGTGCAGCACGCCCTCCTCAACCTGGTGCTTAACGCCGTCGAGGCCATCAGTTCGTCGGGCAAAGGGAGCAGGATACTGCTCGAGGCCGAGGCGCAAGACGGGGTAGCCCGCCTGCGGGTGCGCAACGACGGTCCCGGGATCCCCGCCGACCAGCTCGAACGGATCTGGGAGATGTTCTACACGACCAAGGCGGCAGGCAGCGGGATCGGCCTGGCGGTGGTCAAGAAGGTGGCCGAAACGCACGGCGGTTCGGTGGACGTGGCCAGCGACCCGAGCGGCGGCACCGTCTTCGAGCTGCAGTTGCCTCTGCGACCGCCCAAAGACCCTTCGGCCTAGCGATCGGTGATGTCGGGGCCGCCGATCCCCGACCGGCGCAGGATCCCCACCAGCGGGAGCCCCAAGACCACCACGACGATCGCTTCGGAGAGGCCGATGGCGGCAGCCGCGCCGAGGAAGGCGGAGCCGGCGACCTTCGGGCCGGGCAGGTGGAGCAGGAAGGTCAGGTACCACCCCACCACCACGGCGTTGACCACGACCGGCGGAAGGTAGGCCAGCCAGGAGCGGCGCAACCGGCGGGTGAGCCACGCCGCGGCCAGCGTCGCCAGGCTCCCGAGGGTGATGTCCCAGATGCCCAGCCCACCCAGGAGATTCGCCAGCAGCGCCCCCACGAAGAGCCCCGGAACGGCCTCCGCGTAGAGGATGGGCAAAGTCGTCATCGCCTCGGCGACCCTGAGTTGAAGGATGTTGTAGCTGATGGGCTTGAGGACCCAACAGAGCACCGCGTACGCCGCGGCGATGAGTCCCGCCCGGGCCACCATCCGCCCGACCTGCGTTCTGTCCGCCACATCGATCCTCCTCTCCGCGGCCGAGCGCGGGCCGCGGTTCTTCCTAGTACCATGCCCCAATCCTGCGCCGCCTCCCCTTTTTCCTGCTCGCCCGCGCCGTTGCCGGGAATCTTCCCACCCTGCGGAGGTACAGACTACCGCCGGGTGAGCTATTGTGGTGAACAAGACGGGTGCCCCATCCGTGAGCGGGGAATGGACCTTGGGCCGGGAGGTACTCGCCGACCTCGACAAGTGCCTGCGCCGGGAATGGCTGGTCACCAACGGGATCGGCGGTTTCGCGGCCTCGACGGTGGTGGGGGCGAACACGCGCCGCTATCACGGCCTTCTCGTGGCCGCCCTGCGCCCGCCGACCGAACGGATGCTGGTGCTGGCCAAAGTGGAAGAAGAGGTCTCCGCCGGCGCAACCCGCTACCTCCTGAGCACCAACCTCTACTCGGGGGCCGTCCATCCGGAGGGCTACCTGAACCTGGTAGAGTTCCGCCTCGATCCGTACCCGACGTGGATCTACGACCTGGGCGGCCGCCGGCTGGAGCGCACCCTTCACCTGGTCCACGGGCGAAACGCCTGCGTCCTGCGGTACCGCTACCTCTCCGGCTCCGACCCGCTCCGCCTCGAACTCTACCCGCTGGTCAACGCCCGGGACTACCATCACCTCGTCTCGGCGAGTTTCGGCTGGGACTTCCACCCCGTTCCCGGGAAAGGTTGGGTGGCCTTGCGGGCCTATGCCGGCGCCCCGACGCTCCGCCTGGCGGCCTGGGCCTACCGGGCCGGCCAAGGGGCCTTCTCGTGGGCGCTCGACCAGGGGGTGCCGGGCACGCCCGAGCCGGCGGTCTACTCCCCGACGGGGCACTGGTACTACCGGTTCCGCTACCCGGTCGAGAAGGAACGGGGACTCGACTTTGAAGAGGACCACTATAACCCGGGGATGTTCGCGCTGAACCTGGGGCCGGGCGAGACGGCCGCCTTCTCCGCCGAGGTCCTCACCGGCCTCGCCGATGGCGCCGACCCGGGGCTGATCCCGCTACGCCTCTCGTCCCGGAAAGAGGAGGCCGAACGGCTGGAGCAGGTGGAGCAGGCGGCCGGCTTCCAGCATCCCCTGCTGCGAACCTTGGCCCGGGCCGCCGACCAGTTCATCGTCCACCGGGAATCGACGGGCACCGCCACCGTCATCGCCGGGTACCCCTGGTTTACCGACTGGGGGCGCGACACCTTCATCTCCTTGCCCGGCCTCACGCTCGTGAACGGGCGGTTCGGGGTGGCCCGCGAGATTCTGGCGACCTTCGCCCGCTACGTAAAGGACGGCTTGGTCCCCAACCGGTTCCCCGACCGCGGCGAGGAGGCGGAGTACAACTCGGCCGACGCGTCGCTCTGGTTCATCCACGCCGCCCACCGTTACCTGCACTACACCGGCGATGCCCCGTTCGTCCTGGGCGAGCTGCTCCCGGTCATCACCGGCATCATCGCCGCGTACCGGGAGGGGACCCGGTTCGGCATTAGGCAGGAGGCCGACGGGCTCATCTTCGCGCACGAGGAAGGGCTGGCGCTCACCTGGATGGACGCCCGGGTCGACGGGCAGGCGGTGACGCCGCGCTCCGGCAAACCGGTTGAATTGAACGCGCTCTGGTACAACGCGCTGCGCAGCGCCGCCCACCTGGCCGGCCTGGCGGAGCAGGGCCCTCTGGCCGCCATCTACCAGTCCATGGCGGGAGCTACGAAGGATTCCTTCCTGCGCCGCTTCTGGTACGAGGAAGGCGGGTACCTCTTCGACGTGGTGGACGCGACCTACGGCCTGCCGAACCCGGTCCGCCAGGAAGGGACGGACCGTCCGGCGGACCCGGCCCTCCGCCCCAACCAGTTGCTCGCCTTGAGCCTCCCCTACCCCGTCGTGGACGACCCGGCGAAAGCCCGCCGGATCCTGGCCAGGGTGAAAAAGGAACTGCTGACGCCGGTCGGCCTGCGGACGCTCTGCCCCAGGCACCCGGCGTACCGCGGCCGCTACGGCGGCAACCCCGCCGAGCGCGACGCGGCGTACCACCAGGGGACGGTCTGGCCCTGGCTGCTCGGACCTTATCTCACGGCCTTCCTGCGGTTCGGCGGCGACCGGGCCGAGGCCCTCGCCCTCGCTCTCGGGATGGCCGGCCAACTCGGACAGGTCTGCCTGGGCGGCCTCCCGGAGATCTACGCCGGCGACCCGCCCCATGAGCCCGGCGGTTGCTTCGCCCAGGCCTGGAGCGTGGCCGAACTGCTGCGCGCCGCCGTGGAGGACCTGCGGCTCACCTGAACCCCGTACCCCGGCCACAGCCGACTTGGGCAACCGACGCTCCGCCGGTCCCGCTCGCCGGCGGGACTTTTTTGCCCGCCTATATTGCATTGCACAGTAGTGGGTGATATATTACACTTGACTATGTACCTTGCAACGTATTGTAGTGGGAAAGGAGGGCGGTCATGAACATCCAGTTCAAGAAGGGCGTGCTGGAACTCTGCGTGCTGGCCTTGCTGGTCCGCCGCGATTTCTACGGTTACGAACTGGTGCATCAGATTTCGGAGAACATCGACATCGCCGAAGGCACAATCTACCCGCTGCTCCGGCGGCTGACCCAGGAAGGCTACTTCACGACCTACTTGCAGGAGTCGGCCGAAGGCCCGCCCCGTAAGTATTACCGACTGACGGCCAAGGGACGGGAGTACGCGACCGCGCTGAAGACCGAATGGCTCAACTTCGTGGGGGGAGTCAACCGGATACTGGAGGGGGATGAGCAGCGTGATCAAGGCTGAATTCCTGACCGAACTCGACCGGGCCTTATCCGGCCTGAAGTACGAAGAGCGGCGCGACATCCTCGCCGACTACGAGGAGCACTTCCGGATGGGGCTGGCCGACGGAAAGACCGAGGCAGAGATCAGCGCCGCGCTGGGCCAGCCGAAAGCCATCGCCCGGGCCTACCGCGCCGACTACCTGGTGGAACAGGCCGCCGCCGACAAGTCGGCCGGCAACATCCTCCGGGCGATCTTCGCCGTGATCAGCCTGAGCTTCTTCAACCTGGTGGTGGTCCTGGGGCCGTTCCTCGGCCTGGTCGGGGTGCTGCTGGGCCTGTGGGCGGCCGGAATCGGGGTGACCGTCGCCGGCGTCGCCGCCTTCGGCGCCAGCCTCTTCGCCGGTCCCTTCGGCCTCGTGCTCCCCGGCGGGCTCGCCGGCCTGCTGGGCGTCGCGCTGGTCGGCACCGGCCTCGCCTCACTGGGCGTGTTGGCCTGCCTCGGCCTCTGGAAACTCACCACCCTCTTCTACCGTCTGATGGTGAGCTACCTCAAGTTCAACCTCAAAGTCATTCGGGGTTAGGAGGGATCCGCTTTGAAGACCAACCTGCGCAACCTCTGCCTGCTCCTGGCGGTCGTGGGTGCCGGCTGCCTCACCCTGGGGATCGCGCTCCTCACGAACGTCGCCGGCGCCCACGTCTCCCTGGAGGGCCATCCGGTCCAGACCGACAAGGCCGTCGCGGCGGCCGGGCTCGCGGCGATCAAGGTCGACTCGGTCAGCACCGAGGTCATCTGGCGTCCTTCGCCAGACGGCCAGCTCAGGGCGCGCCTGACCGGTCAGACCACTGGTGAGACGCCCACGCTCGACGTCACCCGCGCGGGTGACAAGGCGACGGTGGCGGTGCGCTACCCGCGCCAGTCGTTCCTCAGCTTCGGCCAGTTCGCCAACAACTTGGCCCTCGAGCTGTACGTGCCGGCGAAGAGGTGGCGCTCCGTGGAGATCGGGACGGTCTCCGGCGATGTCCAGCTAGGCGCCCTTGAGACCGGCGACTTCCGCTTCCATTCGGTTTCCGGTGAACTCGACAGCCCGCAGCTGACCGTCGCGAAGGCTGAGGTGTCGAGCACCTCCGGCGACTTGACGGTGGCTTCCTTCACAGGTGAGGGCCGTTTCTCGACGGTCTCGGGGGAGATCGAAGTGGCCTGCACCCAGCTGACCGGCAATCTGAAGCTCCACACCACCTCGGGCGAGGTGCAACTCGACCTGCCGCCGGACGCCAGATTCAACCTGGAAGCGCGCAGCACCTCGGGCGAGATCAAGTCGGCCTTCCCCATCACCATCGCGGGGGGCGCCGGCGAACGCCATCGCGTGAGCGGGACGGTCGGCGGCGGCGGCCCGTTGGTCGAGCTTGAGACCGTCTCGGGCAACCTCGACCTGTTCTGAGCCCAAAAGGCGCGTGGAGGTGAGGAAAGTGGCCATCCTGCCGATCCTGCTGGAGGGCGAGCCCCTCCTGCGGAAGCGGGCCGAACCTGTGCCGCAGGTGACCCGCCGGGTGCAGCGCCTGGTGCGCGACATGTTCGCCACCATGTACGCCGCAGACGGGGTCGGCCTGGCCGCGCCGCAGGTAGGCATCGCGGAGCGCATCATCGTGGTGGACGTGGGCAGCAGCGGCCCGCTGGCCTTGATCAACCCGGAGATCGAGGAGGCCCGGGGCGCGGAGACCGACGTGGAGTCGTGTCTCAGCGCCCCCGGGAAGACCGGCTACGTGACCCGGGCCGCCGAGGTGGCGGTCGCAGGCTGGTCGCCCACCGGCCGGCCCGTGCGGATCAAGGCCGGCGGCTGGCTGGCCCGCGTCCTCCAGCATGAGATCGACCACCTCGACGGGGTGCTCTTCACTGACAAGGCCACCGGCGTCCGGGTCCGGACGCCGCAGACCTAATGCAGTTGCCAGGCCCCGACCAGCAGAAGCACGATCCCCGGCAGATAGGCTAGCCGCCGCCCGGCCTTCGCGCCGAGTCCATGCCAGCCGAAGTACGGCCCGAGCGAGATAGCGATCGCCCCTGCTTTTCCCAGGCGACAGGAGAGCGCCGGGAGATTCTCGAAGAGTCAGATCATGGAAAGAGCAGTTGAGAGGCGCCGGTTGCCCCGCGGGGGGAGACTTGGCAGGGCGTGGCTGGCCGGGGCGCTGGCGGTCTGGCTGTCGGCCGCCGGACCGGCAGCCGCGGCGGCGTCCGGGCCGGACGGGGGCGGCTACCACATCGAAGACCCGAGCCGCTTCGACCGTCTGCCCCACCCCCGGGTGGCGGTGGCCCTCGGCGGCGGCGGGGCGCGGGCGCTGGTCAACGTCGGCGTGCTCAAGGCCCTCGAGGAAGAGCGGGTGCCCGTCGACTTCGTGGTGGGCTCGAGCATGGGGGCGATCGTGGCGGTCATGTATGGCGGCGGCCTCTCGCCGGCGCAGATCGAAGACCTCGTCACCACCGTCGACCTGCCGCAGCTCTTCGGCGTCAACTTCCCGTTCAACCGGTCGCTCCTCAGCGTGGGCGAACTCAACGCCTTCCTCGAGGCGACGGCGCCGGTCAAGCGCCTGGAGGACTTCCCCGTGCCGGCGGCGCTCCTCAGCTTCGACCTGGTCCACGGCACCAAGTACCTCCACACGACGGGTCCCATCGCTGAAGCCGTCCAGGGACCCTACGCCATCCCGCTCTTCTTCCCGGGGCGGCGCCTCGGGGAGTACTTCCTGGTCGACGGGGGGATCCACGAACTCACGCCGGCCCGGGCTGCCCGGGCGCTCGGCGCCGATTTCGTGATCGGAACCACGGCCTTCGACGAACTGCCCTACCAGACCTACGACAGCCCCGTGCGCACCTGGGTGCGGCTGATCAACCTCATCAAGGAGGACTACTCCTGGGACGCCATCCGCGACTCAGCCGACGTGACCATCGTCCACCAGGTGGGCGACTACTCCTTCATGGACTTCCAGCTGGCCCGGGACTTCGTGGCGATGGGCTACCGGGAAACGAAACGCCTTATGCCGGAGCTGAAGGCCGCGCTCGCCGCCCGGGGCATCGCCCTGCGGGAGCCGCCGGCGCGGCCGCCCTTCGACGCCGCGCCGTGGCGGCGCGACCTCGCCGGCGACCGGGTCGTCCTGCAGGAGACGGTCGTGAAGCCCCAGTTCTTCCTGGGACGCGACCAATCCCTCTTCCGGCAGGCCCTCTTCCGCGACCCATCGGAGCAGACATGGCTCGGCGTCGCGGTGAAGCGGGGCGGCGGCCGCCTGCGGCTGCTGGTGCGGGACGATGAGGAACTGCAGGCGGAAGTCAAGGGGCGGGCGGGGACGGCCCTCGACTGGCGGCTCCTCGCCGGCCGCGACCGGCACGGGCGTGAACCGTGGGAGGCCGGGTTGCGCCTGTATGCGGGCGACCAGACCTGGGAGGCCGGCCTGCAGGGTTCCGGGGGGCTGGAGGCGAAAGCGGCGCCGCTCTTCGTCCACCTGAAGCACACCTACACGGCGGAGTGGTCCGGCGGCAACGCCCGCGGCGAGTCGGACCTGCTCATGCCCGCTTCCGGCGAAGCCGGACGGGGAGGCGCCGTCACCGCCCACCAATTCTCCTTGCCCCTAGGCGACCGGTTCAGCGTCGACCCGCGCCTCGTCTGGTCGGCTGGCCCGGCGGCTGACCCGCCCTCGATCTACCGGGGGACCGCCGGCAAAGCCCAACCGTCCGTCCAGGCGGGAGCCGACCTCGTCTATCACCAGCGCTTCCCCTACTCCCTCGAACTCCTGCAGATGGTCCAGGTGACCGAGGTGCAGTACCGGCTCTTCCTCGACGGCCGCCGGGCGAAAGCGGACGGCGTCGCCGCCGGGGCCGGCGCCGGCGCGGAACTGAGGCTGCTGGGGCTCAAACCATCCCACCTCGGCGGGTACCTGGCCTACGACCTTGGCGAAAAAGAGCCGGTCGCCCGGCTCGAAGTGAACCTCAGCTTCTGAGGGCGGCCGCGCTGCGACGGTTTCCGCAGGAATCTCTTGGCAATTGCAGAATCGTCTATCATGACGTAACTGCGCCAGACCTGGCTGCACGCTGGAGAGGATTGCTGCCATGACGAAGCCGCTCCCGGTTCTCTCCGCGACTATGCCCCGGCGAATCATCTCCCGCCTGGGAGTCAGGGGAAAACTCCTGCTGCTGGTCCTTATCGTCCTGGTCCCCCTCCTGACCCTGCAGCTGGGCGGCATCGTAGCCCGTTTCGAACGGCGCACCCAGGAGGAGCTGGTGGCCAGCGGGGAGTTGGCCCAGGCCTCCGGCGCCGCCTTCCAGGGGTTCCTCTCCCGACTCTGGGACACCGAGGCGGCCATCGGCAACGCCATCACCGCCGGCCTGCCGGAAGACCAGATCCAGGCTTTTCTTCAGCGCCAACTGCCCACCAACCCGGCAATCGACAACTTCAGCTGGGTTAGCCCCCAAGGCATCGTCCTCGAAGCCACCGACTCGGCCTCCAAGGGGATCAACTGCGCCGACCGGGAGCACATCCGGCGCATCGCCGCCGGCGCCGAAGAGGCGGTCTCGGGCCTGCTGGAGACCCGGACCGACCATCAGCTGACCTTCTTTGCGGCGCGAGGGATCCGCCGGGAGGGGAAGCTGCTCGGCATCGTGGCGGCCCGGGTCCGGCCGGATGCCCTGGGCGCCGTCCTGAAAGTCGAACGGCGGGGCGGAGCCAACGTGGTCCTCTTCGACCACACCGGTCATGTGGTCTACCGCAGCAACTCACCGCGGATGTCGTTGGCCCAGCGCATGCTGGCCCCTGAGTCCCCGGCCTGGCACGTGCTGCGCGAGAAGCATTCGATCGTCTTCCGAAACAGAGTTTCGAGCTTCGATGGAAAGCCGCGCATGGGCGCCACGGTCCCAGTCCCCGTGGTGGGCTGGGCGATCTCGGCCACCGCCCCGGTCGATCAGGTGCTGGCCGGCGCCTGGGCGGACGCGCGGCAGGACGCCTTCATCCTCATCCTCGTGGCCACCTTCTCCCTGCTGAGCGCGCTGGTGCTCGCGGATACGCTGGTCAGGCCGGTGGCCAGCCTGAAGGGGGCCGCCCAGGGGTTGTCGCAGGGCGACCTGAGCGTGAGGGTCAACCTGCCCGGCCATGACGAGCTGGCCACCGCCGCGCAGGCCTTCGACCAAATGGCCAGCCGCATCGAGGAGCTGCAGTCGGCGCGGGCCCGATTCCTCCAGGTGGCCGCCCACGAACTCCGCAATCCCATGGCCGTCGTAAAGGGCGCCTGTTCCTTGCTGCGGCTCCAGCTCACTGGCCAGAAGCTCGACCCGGCGGCCATGGTGGAAGACCTGCGCCTGCTGGAAGGCGAGGTCGACCGCCTGTCCAACCTGCTGAACGAGATTCAGGAGGCTTTCCGCCTGGAGCAGGGGCAACTCGAACTGCGCCGGCAGCCGGTGGACCTCAGCGAGGTCATCGAGCAGGCGCTGAGGCCCTTCCGCGCCTTCGACCAGGGCCACCGGTACGTCGTGGCCAAGCCGCTGCCCAAGGCGGTGGTGATGGGCGACCCCCGGCGGCTGGAGGACGTGCTCCGCAACCTCGTAGGCAACGCCGGCAAGTATTCGCCCGAGGGCGGCGAGGTGAAGGTGGCCCTGGCGGTCGAACAGGGCTGGGCCAAGCTTTCCGTGCACGACCAGGGCTTCGGCATCCCCGAGGCCGAACTGCCCCGGGTCTTCGAAAGCTTCTACCGGGCGAGCAACCTTCAAGGGCGCGACCCGGAAGGCATGGGACTGGGCCTCTACATCTGCAGAAACATCGTCGAACAGCACGGCGGCCGGATAAGCGTCGAAAGCGCCGAAGGGCAGGGCAGCACCTTCCACGTGGAACTGCCGCTCGAAGAGTCAGAGACGCTCCCGCCGGACAGGCTGGGGTCGCTTCAGTAGAAAGCCACGCCGAGGGCGCCGGGACCCACGTGCCGCCCGATCACCGGACCGGTCTCGACCAGCAGGGGTTGCTCGGACAGCTTCAGCTCCTGGGTGAGGTGGGCGCGCAGGCGCTCGGCTGCCGCCGCCGCGTCGGCGTGCATGACAGCCAGCCGGAAATGCTCCCCGGCCGCCTGGGCAGCGCGCCAGCCCTCGCCCACCAACTCCAGGTACTTGCGCAGCACCTGGCCCTCGCCGCGCAGCTTGGCGATGGGCTGCACCACCCCGTTCACCACGCCGAGCAGCGGCGTGATGTGCAGGAGCGAGCCGACCAGGGCGGTTACGGTGGTGATCCGTCCACCTTTGTGCAGGTACTCCAGCGAGGGGACGTGGAGGAAGAGCCGGACGCGCTCCCGCACCTGCCCGATCAACCGGAGCGCCTCGGGCAGGCTCTGTCCGGCAGCAGCGGCTTCGGCGGCGGCCAACACCTGCCACCCCTGTCCCATCGACCCGTTCAGCGTGTCCACCACGGTGACGGCGTCCTCGGGGAGGCGTTCCTCCACGACCAGTTGGTCGCGGGCCAACTGGGCCGTGCGCACCGTGCCCGAGAGGAAGCCGGAGAGATGCAGCGAGATGACCTTGCGCCCAGCCTGGACGAGCCGGCGGTAGACTTCGAGGAAGACGCCGGGCGAGGGCTGGGAGGTCTGGGGCGCCCATTCCTCCTCCCGCATCAGCCGGTAGAATTCATCCACGCTCAGATCAACCCGGTCGCGGTACGATTGCCCGCCGACGGTGACGGTCAGGGGAATGACGGTGACGTCGTAGGTTTGGCAGAGGTCTTTGGGAAGGTCGGCAACGGAGTCGGTGACGATGGCCAGTTCCTGCATCGGGTTCGCCCCCTCTTCCGGTACTATTACACCCCGCCGCCCACTCTCCTCTACCGTATCTCGCCGTGAAACCTCAGTTTCACCCGCACGCTGACGTCCACCCGCGCTTCTTTGGCGAAGTACTCATCCCACCGGTCCTTCACCTTGTCCCACAGGCGCGGCTGCCGCTCCCGCACGAGTTCGCCGAAACCGCAGAACTCCGCCTTGAGACGGCGCTGGGCCGCGAGCGCCTGCTCGATCTGGCGGCGGAGCGCCCTGGCCGCCTCGCGGTTCACCTGCCGCACCTCCTCCGGCGAGTCGAGCGCCACCGGCGATTCTTCCAGGTCGCCGGCCGCGGCGACCGATAGCCGGAAGACGGGTCTCCCCCCCGCCATGGCGAGCGTGAGGCGCCGCCGCCCGCTTCTCAGGCGGATCACCTGGTATGCGTCGGACCCCTCTGCCCCGGGCAACCGGTACTGCAGCACTTGCTCTTTCACCCGGCCCGTGATCCAGTTGTACCCTGCGCATTCCTCTTCCCCCAGCCAGCCCGTGAGCCGGTCGTGGCGGAAGACGCCTGCACCGCCCAGCACAAGTCCATCCTGAGTGCGCCGCACGCGCGGTATAAGGTAGCTGGCCTTGGCGTGGTGCTTGGAGATCACGTCCCCCAAGTTCACGTCGACTGAATACGGCGCCGTGGCGGTCTCGCCGAGCAGCATGGGCAAAGCCCTGGCCACCAGTTGGTCAATGGGCGGGTTGGCCTGCAAAAGATCGAGTCCCTCCCCGGGGGCGACCGTCATGTTCACCCGGCGCTGGACCGCCGGGTGCCGCTCGAGGAAGTCGAGCACGCCGTCAATGCCCCGGCGCGCCTGCGCTTCCCCCTGGATGACCACCTTGAGGTGGGAGAGGGAAACCACGCGGAAAGTGCGCTTGTGGAGTTGATCGAGCGCCTTGGCAACCGTATCGGCGGCGCTCGCCATGACCCACGCCGGCTTCTCCGGCGTAAGTCCCCCACCCTTGCCTGCCCCGCCGACCGCCCCGCCCCCAGCACCGGTCATCCCGCCCCGGAGCTGTTTCCAGAGACTGACCTCGATGCCGACGCGATAAAGGAGCGGCTTGGGCGCAGGCGCTTTCCCGGGCTCCGGCCCTTGGCCCTCCTGCGGGCGGTCGACAACGAGGCTGAAGACGTACAGGCGGTCGCCGATCTCAACCCGGTCCCAACAGCCAGCGACCAGGCAGAGGAGAGCCATCTCGACCCCAAGGACCAGCAAGCGGGAGACGGGCGACCCGGTTCGCCCTATGTGTGCGCCCGTAGGGCATCCCTCCTCCAACGCCAGACGAGCGCGCCGGCCGCCAGCAGCGGAATGGCGCCCATCAAGGCGGCGAGTCCAAGATACCCGAGCGCCTGATGGAATCGCTCGAAGGCCACCAGATCGAAGGGGAGCGCCGCGCCCACGGTGACGACGGCCAGAACCGGCCAGAGGAAAGGACGGTGATTCGTCTGGCCGAAGAGGCGCGCCAATCCGCTGGCCGAGAGGTAGAGGCGGAAGGCCAGGGGCAGGTAGCTGGCGAGCAACCACATGCTGGTGAAGAGCGAATCGATGCGCTCCAGGCCGGCACCGCGCAGTTCCAGGTTGCGGACCACCGCCAACACCGGGAGAACTTCCCGAATGGTGTCAGGCACGCCGAGGACCAGGACCGGAACGACCAGCAGGATGAGGTAGGCCGTCGAACGTATGAGCACGATCGTCAGGGCTGTCTTCCAGACGCCGCGCTTGCGGGACAGCCACGGAAAGAGCAGCAGCGCCGCGTCCATGCCCTGAGCGTGCCCGACCAGCGTCACGACGGCTCGGAAGACCGGGTTCCACCCGTGGGCCAACACTGGGCGCAAGCGGCCCAGGTCGGTCATGGGCAGCGCCAGCGCCATCGCAGCCACCAAGGCCACCAGGGCAGGGACGACCACGAATTCGGCCATGCGGACGGCCGGGCCGACGCCCTGCCACGCGA
>JBLNBQ010000106.1:0-12604 GCA_050260095.1 Chitinophagales bacterium | reverse complement strand
CCGCTTGCTCATCCTGGCCTCTGCGCTTTCGGCCCTGGTCGCCTTGGTGGCCACCGCGGCAGCCTCTGCCGCGCCGGCGCTGCCCTCGTTCGCCAAGGGCCCGTTCACGATCCGGGGCAAGGTCCTCGACCTTTACGGCAAGCCGGTCGTCGGCTTCCCGCTCTTCCTCATCCCGATGAATCCGACCTCGGGCATGGACGTGGAGAACGTCTACTGGAAGATTCCGAACCGCAACATCCATCCCACACACACCGACAAGAACGGCGAGTTCGTGATGACCGGCGTCGTCGACTACCCCGAGAACTACACGCACACCTACCGCATCTGGGCCGGCGACGACGACTGGGGTGAATGGACGGAGCGGTACCCGGCGCTCAAGGCCTGCACCCGGGTGGATCTGTCCAAGCAGCTGTCCAACGAGATCGAAGTCGTGCTGAAGGGTGAGCCGGCCGCGGGGCTGAAGCTCCTCGCCACCACGCCTTCGGGGAAGCCGTTCACCGGCACCCGTTCCGTCGCCGTGCACAGCGGGCGTCACCGGTACGTCTACACGGCCCACTTCTACAACGGGGTGAGCATGAAGGCCGGCATCCCGCTCACCGACTTCGACTATCCCGAGACCCGCATCCTGGTTTTCAACGAGATCGACTCGACCTTCACCAAGGAGCGGCGCCTGCAAAGCGGCAAGCCCATCGACATGTCCGCCATGTTCCTCGACGGGCCGGTGCTCAAGGACTTCCGGTCCAAGGCGGAGCTGAACCAGGTGCTCGTGGTGAGCGGGATCGTGATCCCCGACCTGCCGAAGAAGTAGGGCGCGCCGTCACCACCAGAAGAAGAGCAGTTTCCCCAGGATGCCGAGAACGAGGGCCAGGACCAGCCCAACGATCGCGATCGTCAGCTTGAGCGCCGCCCCGACGAGCAGGAAGGCGAGCCCGGTGGCTCCGAACAGGATCAGCAGCACCGCACATCCGATACCCCGCAACATGCCGTTACCTCCTGCAAAGCTGCATCTCTTACAGTGTACGCTGCGATGTCTCAGGAACAGCAGGCCCCCGCCCCCCCGGGCGGTTCCTCCTTCACGGCCAGCGCGGCCAGCCCGGAGAGGACCAAGAGGCCGGCCGAGAGGAAGATGACCGGCTCGTAGGTGTCCACGAGGTCGAAGACGAGACCCCCCAGGAAGCTCCCGGCCGACATCCCGATCTGATGCATCAGGAACTGCAGCCCGAACAGGGTGCCCACCGCCCGCGGCCCGAATTCGTCGCCGAGCATCGTGGAGACGAGCGAGGCGTTGGTCTTCCAGGTGAGGCCGACGATGATCGACCCTGCCAGCAGGAGCACCGGACGGTCGAGGAAGGCGAGGGCGGGCAGCCCGATGGCCCGCACGAAGTAGACCATGGCGAGCGGCACCCGGCGGCCCCAGCGGTCGGAGAGCCAGCCGAGCACGACCGACCCCAGCACGCCGGCGAGCCCGATCAGAAGGAGCGCGCCCACCGCGGTGGCGTCCGACTGCCCGTGGTCGTGGGCGGAGGCCGGGAGGTGGGTCGCGATGAACGCCTCCGAAAAGCCGCAGATCACGAAGCCGAAGGCCAGCAGCACGAAGGTCGGGGTGCGGATGAACGAACTGAGCTGCTCCCAGGAGGGCACCTCTTTGGCCTTGGCCTGTACCGCCTGGGGGCTGCGGAAGAAGAACAGCACCGGCAGGACCAGGAGCAGCACCAGGCCGGCCAGCCACAGGGAGGCGCCCTGCCAGCCGTAGACGGCCAGGAGCCACGAGGTGACCGGCGCCATGACCACCTGCCCCGCCGACATCGCGCCCGACAGGATGCCGAGGGCGAGCCCGCGATGGGTGCTGAACCACTGGCTGATCAGGGCCGCGTTGGGGGCGAGCGAGCTGGCCCCCGTCCCGAGGCCCACCAGGACGCCGAAGGTGAAATAGAAGTAGCCGAGGGTGGTCGTGAGGGGGGTCAGGGCCAGGCCGGCGACGAAGAAGCCGAGCGCCCAGAGGAGGGCGGCGCGCGGGCCGGAGCGGTCCACCATACGGCCCATGATCGGCTGGGTGAAGCCGAAAAGCAGCGTGCTGACGGCGATGACCCCGGAGAAGTCGGTGCGCGACCAGTCGAACTGCGAGGTCAGCGGGATGAGGAAGAGGCCGAACGCGCTCCGGATGCCGGCAGTCACGATGAGCGCCAGCGTGACGGCGCCCAGCACCAGCCAAGCCTGAAGCGGCGGGCGACCCTTGGTCGCGACCGTGACCGGCTGCATCTTCCCCACTCCCCCTAATGGCGCCGGCGGGCAGCAGGAGAATCCCCCCGGGGCCAGAAGTACCACGATAGGAAAAATTCGGCATTATCCGGGAATCCCCTGTTAGATTCGGCAAGGAGATGAAAGCGTGGCACGGCTCATGCGGGATCCGGCGGTGGTCTGGCGCAAGGAGACCCGAGCCGAACAGGCGGTGCTCGAGGCCATGCGGCGGGGTGAAGACGCCTCGGAGCGGGGCGTGGTGACCCTGGTCGTCTCCGGCATGATGCACCAGCTCAACCTCTTCGGCGGGCGCATCTGGGAGTTGGCCGACGGCACCCGGACGACCGCAGAGATCGCGGCGGCCATCGCCGCCGAGTTCGGCTGGCCGGTCGACCTCGTCACCGGCGACGTCGAGGAGTTCGCCAAAGACCTTGTGGCAAAGGGGTGGCTGCGCGATGGAGCAGCCTGAGACTTATCTCTCTTCACCCCTCTCCGTCACCTGGAGCCTCTCCTTCCGGTGCAACTTCGACTGCCGCCACTGCTACTCCCGGGGCGACACCTCGCCGGAACTGCCGCTGGATGACCTGAAGCGCCTGGTCGACGTGCTGGTGGCCCACGGCGTCTGCTTCGCCAGCTTCGGCGGCGGCGAGCCGCTCCTCTTCGCCGACCTCTACCCGCTGGCCGCCTACGCCTCCGAGCAGGGCCTTAAGGTCTCGCTCAACTCCAACGGGTATCTCCTCGACCGGGCGGTCGCCGAGCGCCTGAAGGAGGCTGGGTTCGCCAGCGTCGGGATCAGCCTCGACAGCCACCTGGCCCCCCTGCACGACGCCTTCCGCAACCGTCCGGGAAGCTTCGCCCGGGCCATCCAGGCGCTGGACCATCTCCGGGATGCAGGGGTCAAAAGCACACTTTCCACGGTGATCTCCCGGATCAACCACGAACACCTGCGGGAGATCGCCGCGCTCGCCCGAGAGCACGGCGTCGCCCAGCTCTTCCTGCACAACTTCAAGTGCTCCGGCAAGGGCCTCGCCAACATGGCCGAACTCGACCTCACGCCGGAGGAGTGGCGCCGCTTCTACCAGGCAGCCCTCTCCCTCAAGGCGGAACTGGCCGACCTGCCGCTCTCCTTCGACGACCCGGTGATGGCCACCCTGGAAGGGGCGGAGCGGCATCCGCTGGTCAAGGGGAGCACCTGTGGCAAGATATCCCTCAATATCCGTCCCAACGGCGATGTGACCCCGTGCGGCTTCCTGCCGCTCGTCCTCGGCAACCTGCTCCGGGATGACCTGGACGAGCTGTGGCATAACTCGCCGGTCCTGGCGGCGCTCCGCAACAAGCGCCCCACCGGCAAATGCGCCCGGTGCGCTTCGTACGGCGAGTGCCTGGGCGGCTGCTCGGCGCGGGCCTACGCGCTGAACGGCACTTTCGAGGCGCCCGACCCTCACTGCTGGGTGGGGTGAATTGCGGCAAGGAGAAGGGGGTGGCCCAAATGTCCTACATGAAGCCGAAGGTCGTTGGGTCTTCCAACGTCCATCCCTGCTAGGACCAGCCGCAGGAGAGGGGGGCCAGGACGGCTCCCCTCTTCCATATCCGGCTTTCGCAGGGAACTCCGCTCCGGGAAGCGAGGTGCGCCATGCAGTTCGATTCGCCCCTCCGAGTGACGTGGACCGCCGGGCCGGCCAGCCCCTTCGCACGGGTGGCGGCGGCGCTGGCCGAGGCCGGGGTCATGGAGGTGGCGCTGAGCGCGCCGTTAGGCGTGGTTCGAGGCCAGGCAGCCGAAGTCGCCGGACTAGCGCGAACCAGCCGGGTGGAACTGGTGGTGGACGCCGGCGAACTGGCGGACGGGCGAGGCTGGCCGGCGCTGGAGGATGTGCTGACCAGCGGCATCCCGGCGGCCCTGACCTTCGACTTCACCTCGGTGCCGAAGGGCCCGGCCGCCGGGCTGCTGGCGCGCCTGTCCCACCTGAAGCAGGCCGGCCCCCCAGTCCCGCTGGCGATCGCGGCGCGCCCCGACGCCGCCAACCTGGAGAGGGTCCTGCGGCTCGCCAGCCTCGCGGCCCAGGCCGGGGTGGCAGAGGTCAAGCTGCTGCATCCCGAGCTTGCCGGCCGCCCCGCCGGACGCACGTACTCGCCGCTCTCCCCGGCCGCGCTCGCCCGGGCGCAGGCGCTCTTCCCCGCCGGCTGGCCTTTCCCCAGCTGCCGCCTCCTCGTGCACGACCTGTTCCTGGGGCGCGTCCTGCTCGGCGACGGTCCCTCCTCAGCCTACGGCGGCTGTCAAGCGGGCGGAGCGATGGCGCACGTGGATGAAGAAGGGCGGGTCTACCCCTGTTCGGCGTTCCCGGTGGTCGTGGGTGATCTCAACGAACATGACTTGCAGAGCATCTGGGATGCGGAAGCGCTGGAGAACGTCCGGCGCCGCCTGGCCGAACCGCCCGGCGTCTGCGCGGGCTGCACTTCCTCCGGCGTCTGCCGGGGGGGATGCCGCGGTTTGAGCTGGGCGCTCTCCGGGTCGTGGGACGGGCGGGATCCAGCCTGCAGCGGCCCGGAATGGCCTCAGGGCAGAGTGAACGCGACCTCCGCCACCTCGCCGGGATCCACCGCGAGGGAGACGAGCGAAACCCCGCCGGAAGAGAGCAGATAGTCGGTGAGCGGCCTTTGTTCGTGGGCCGCCCGCTGTTGCACGAAGTAGCCGAGTTCCCCGTCGAGCAGGCCGATCCGGAGTTGACCGGCGGGCAGGGGGCCGAGTTCCGCCGTGCCCTGGTCGAACTGGGCGGTCGCCGCCAGCGCCGGACCCTCGCCCAGCAACAACACGGCGCGCGGGCCAGTGTACGGTCGACCCGAACCATCCCTCAGCGTCAGCCTGACCGTTCCCGCTGGCCGGGCGGTCAGGTGCACCTTGACCATCCCCCGCTCGAGACCGGTCAAGTCCACAATCTCGCCCTCCAGGGCGCAGGCGCCCGCCGCGCCGGGCGACGCCGCAAGTCCGGCCAACCCGGCGTGCACCACCTGGTAGCGGTGAGTCGTCACCTCAGGATAGTCGAAAACCTGGGGCATCACGAAGAGCCCGTCCTCGTTGCTCCGCACCAGGTGAGAGTCGCGTTCCTCGACGCCGAATACCCCGTTCTCGAAATCGGGCTGGTCGCCCGAGGCGAGCGGAATCAGGGTCACCGGCACCCCGGGGACTGGCTGGCCGGCCAGATCCGTGATCCAGCCCAACACCGTGAACGGCCCGGTTCCTGGTTGGCCCTCACAGGCCAGGCTGGCTGAGGCAACCGTCGCGATGAGCGCTGCCCCCAGCAGCCAGACGATACCGCGGCTGCCCAAGCGCACGGAATCACCCCCGCCTGCCATATTCGCCTGACGCCGCCATTTCCCTGTGCTGGAAACTGGAGGAATTCTCTTGGACTTGGCGAAGTTGCTTCGCCGGGGGGAATCACACGTGAGAAGAAAGTTGATCCGTCTTTTCCTGCTCGCCTGTGGCCTGGCCATCCTTACGGCAGTCGCCGCCACGCAGGCCTTCGCCGCTCCGCTCACTGGTTGCACCGACTATTGTCACGAACCGACCGACAAGGGGATGGACAAGCGGCTCAAGCCGCTCAACCCCAGCCAGTGCATCGACTGCCACCTCGACGAACAGCGTGAATGGGACTTCAGCGCCCACTCCTACACCGCCAAGAAAGTCAAGGCTCACCTGCCGGCCACCGACCACAAGGTGAGCGAGTGCGGCGGTTGCCATTCGGCGGAGTACATCCTGGCGCCGGCCGACCACAAGCCTCAGGCCTGGGAACAGTTGAACGCCGGCATCACCTGCAGCATGTGCCACCTCGACCATTCGCAAGGCGAGCGGCCCGGCGACCGGAAGTTGCTCGACTGCGAGACTTGTCACAGCGGCCTCGCCCGCGGCTTCGGCCTGGGCGCCTACTTCGTCTTCAACCCGCAGGCGGAGGTTCACTCCGGCATCGCCCCCGCCTTCCTCGAAACCCAGAGCGTCCCGAACCCGGTCAAGGCCCACACCTGCACCAACTGCCACATGGCGAACCTGGGCCAGGGCCGGCGCAGCCATTCGCTCTCGGCCAAGTTGCCCGACAGCCCCGAGTTCACTTGCGGGCAGATCGGCTGCCACACCGGCAAGGGCGAACAGTACACCGATCTGGCCCGGGGTTGGCAACGCGAGATTCACCGGACCCTGCAGCAACTCCGGAGCGTGGTGGAGGCCAAGAAGCAGTTCACTGCCGGCAACCCCGCCAACCTGAAGCACTACCAGATCGCCAAGTATGAGTTCGACATGGTGCTGGGCGACCTCAGTTTCGGGGTCCACAACATCGACTTTGCCCGCCACCTGCTCGCCGACGCACGACAGCACCTGTCGGAAATCAAGTAGACTTGCGCTCACGCCAGCCCGGAGCCGCAGGCCGCCCGGCCTGCGGCTCTTTCTCGCCCTGGAGACGCCCGCCCGGAGGGGTCGGGCGGCCCTGCGAAACTGAGCGCCGCTGCCAAACTGAGTGCTACTTGCCACGGCTGTCACGTATTGTTAAACTAATTCCGGGCACAATGTGCACGGGTTTGTGCACAGGAAGGCCCTTGAGAACTGCCCGAGGAGGCGATCACACCTTGGAGGCAACCCATGCCGAGCTGGCCGAAACGCTCGAAGGTGACCGCGAGGTAAAAAACCTGTCCGACTTCTACGAACTCCCCGACCGGGACATCTTCGCCAAGACCCGGCCGCTGTACGACTTCATCCAGGACCTCAAGGATCACGACCAGTACTTCTACCGCCGCACCCTGCTGGGAGGCTCGCAGAACCGGGTGCTCGTCCGGGATCACTCCACCGGCAAGACCCGCGAAATGATCATGATGGCCTCCAACAACTACCTCGGGCTCACCACGCACCCGAAGGTGGTCGAGGCGGGGCTTAAGGCCCAGGCAGAGTACGGCGCCGGCTCAGGGAGCGTCGCCCTGCTGGCGGGGACGCTCGATCTCCACCGCGAGCTCGAAGAGCGGCTGGCCCGCTTCAAGGGCTGCGAGGACGCGATCGTCTTCCCCACCGGCTACTCGACCAACGTGGGCTGCGTCTCCGGCCTCCTGCGCAAGGGCGACGTGGCCATCAACGACCGGCTCAACCACGCCTCGATCATCGACGGCTGCAAGCTTTCGGGGGCCGACATCCGGACCTTCAAGCACAACGACATGCAGAGCCTCGAACGCCTGCTGCAGAAGTGCGATGCCGAATACCAGGGCAAGCTCGTCATCGTCGACGGGGTCTTCTCCATGGACGGCGACATCGCCCCGCTGCCGGAGATCATCCGCCTGGCTCGGAAGTACGATGCCCGGGTGATGATCGACGAGGCGCACGCCAGCGGTGTCATCGGCGAGCACGGCCGGGGGACACCCGAGCACTATCACCTGGAAGGCCAAGTGGACATTGTGGCAGGCACCCTCTCCAAGGGGCTCGGCGGGATCGGCGGGTTCGTGGCCTCCACCAAGGAAGTCGTGAACTACCTGCGCTTCTTCGGCCGTTCCTACATGTTCTCCACGAGCCTCCCGCCGGCGGTCTCGGCCTCCCTGATCGCCGCCATCGAGGTCATCGAAACGGAACCCGAACTTCGCGCGCGGCTCTGGGAGAACATCCGTTACTTCACCGGCCATCTCAAGGCGCTCGGGTTCGATTTGGGCAACGCCGAGACGGCGATCATCCCGGTCATCATCGGCGACGACACCAAGGTCCAGGCGATGTGTCGCGAGATGCACCAGGCCGGCATCTTCCTCAACCCCGTGGCCTACCCGGCGGTGCCCAAGCGCCTGGCCCGCCTCCGGCTCTCGCTCATGGCCACCCACACCCGGGCCGACCTCGACGAGACGCTGGCGGCGCTGGAGCGGGTGGGGCGGAAGTACGGGATTATCTAGATAGTCGGGTTCGCCAGCCCAGGTGCTTCCTGCATACGAGAGGGACCGCCCCATGGATGAGAGCGGTCCCTCTTCGGCATTGTCGGTTATGGCTCGCTCTCTGCTGGTATGCGGCTACCCCGGCAGTTCAAATTGCGGATGGAGTGACCCCCGGCTGTTGATGACCAGTTTGGTGACGTGCATTGCGGCCGCCGTGACCGCTTCAGTTGCCAAAAAAAGGGCCGCCGTAAGAACGGCGGCGCCAGATCCGAGCCCGTTCGGCTCTCGCATTGGCACTACACAAGGCTGCAGACCTCAATGCCCTCGACTTGCTTGTGGTCAGGGCTCGGAGGAGAAAGGCACCGGAACGGTACACTCCACTGTCGTCCACTGGAAAGGCATCAATTGCACGGGGGCAATGAAGAAGGCATCATCTGTGATAAACTCCTCCATGCCAATCGGTTTGCCTTCCCTGACCCGCTTCTCCTTGGTTTCCCGGGCGGTTCTGGCGGCCAGCAGGGCGATCTTGGCCGGATAGTTCTTGAGCACGGGGACGCCCGCAAAGATGTAGAGCCCGTCCCGGAACCGGGCGATGTGGTTCATCCGGTGGCTGCCGGTGTCGATGCTGACGCTGAGGGTCCCGTTATAGGGCTGGCCGTCCTTGTCCCTGACGTAGACCTTGAGGGCCGCCGCCGGTTCCGGCTTGACCAAAACCTCGATCCGGTCGGTGTTGGGATAGTCAGCGAGGTTGACTTTGAGGTAGGGCCGGATGAAGGGGTACTTTTCGGCCCAGACCGTCTCGTACATCCGCCCCGGTTCCAGCCGGTAGGTATGACAGGTGTTCTGCGGATAGTCCTGGACGTTGGTCATGGTGAACTCACCGTTCTCGTCGGTGTACGTAAGATGGTCGTTGTAACCAGGGATCCGATAGAACACGTTGTCGTTGTCGACCCCCGTAGTCGGGAGGGCGGGGTTGAGGCGCATTGGGAAGTACGGTAGCGGCCTGCCATTCAGGTCAACCACCTGACCGTGAATGGTGTACGGGCCGCCAGCGGCGACCCCCATGGGCAGGGTGACCATCATGAGTACCACTGAGACGAGCATGAACACTGGCCGGCTTGCACGCCCTGGTCGCACGCAGGGACGCCCCATGGTCCGACGCACGCTTGACATATATCTATCGCCTCCCGTCGTATGAACCAAAGATCCCGGATGGCCGAAGGTGGAGCGATGCCGGCGCCGATCCGCCGATCGTTCCGACGTTATGCTGCACATGGTCTCCAGAACGCTAGGGAGAAGGCGAATCTCGGAGTGAAGGCCGCGGCGTCCGACGGTCTGATGGGACGCACGGCGATCTCTGGCATCTGCGCACCTCCTGCGCACCTCCATGTCTATCCGGCATCCGATGGAACGCCTCGCCTATGCCGACGGCTTCTCCGCCCGTACCTTGGCACTCACAACCGCCGAGGCTACCTGCGACAGCTGTTCCGGGGAGGCCTCCACGTAGCTCGTCAGGAAGTCCACCGGGAAATGCTCTTCACCGACGACCTCGACGTTCGAAAACCCGGCGTGACGAATGCACTCAAGGTAACTGCTCTCCAGCTCCGCCCCTGAGACGCAGCCCACATACGCCCTGATGGACTTCTGCAGCTCCTCAGGCAGAGGCTGCAGGAGCACGATGTCGGAGACCATCAGGCGACCCCCGGGCTTCAAGACCCGGAATGCCTCATCAAAGACCCGGCGTTTGTTAATCGTCAGGTTGATGACGCAGTTGGAGATGATCACGTCGACGGAGTTGTCGGCCACGGGGAGGTTCTCGATCTCGCCCAGCCGGAACTCGACGTTGGTATACCCGCCCTGCTGAGCGTTGCGCCGCGCCTTCTCGACCATGTCCGGCGTCATGTCGACGCCGATCACTTTTCCCTTCGCCCCCACCTGGCGCGCCGCCAGGAAGCAGTCGAAACCGCCTCCCGCACCGAGGTCGAGGACCGTCTCGCCCTCCTTGAGTGAGGCCAAGGCAACCGGGTTGCCGCAGCCCAGGCCCATGTTGGCACCCTCAGGAACCGCAGCTAGGTCTGCCTCGGCGTAACCGATCTGCGTGCCGAGGGTAACGAGCGACGCCTGGCTCCCACATCCGCAGGCGTTCGGACCACAACAGCTTCCACCCGAACGAGCGATAGCCCCGTAATCTTCGCGGATCGCTCGTTTCAGTTCAAGTTCATCCACCACGTGTCCCTCCCGACGGTCAGAGTACCCAGTTGAACAGGTAGCCGATCAGCACGATGGTGACGGCCCCGATGCCAAAGTAGATACCGAGGAGCTTTGGTTTCAAGACCTTCCTGAGGATGATCGCCTCTGGCAAGGATAGTCCGGTGACGGCCATCATGAAGGCCAGGGCGGTGCCCGCCGCCATGCCCTTTTCCATGAGAGCTTTCACGATCGGGATGGTCCCTGCGGCGTTAGAGTAAAGCGGCACACCGATGAGTACCGCCACCGGCACTGCGAAGGGGTTAGACTTGCCTGCGATCGTTGCCAGCAAGTTCTGCGGGGCGTAGCCGTGGATGAAGGCGCCCACGCCGATTCCCACGACCACGTACGGCCAGACCTTCCCGACGATCTCTCCCACGTAGTTGCGGGCGTAGAGCAGACGCTCCTGCCAGCTGGGATTGGGGACATCCGCACTGCCCACCTGGATCTGCCAAACGTAGTCTTCGACCCACTTCTCCAGGTGCAGACGGCCGATGACGATGCCAGCGACAATGGAGACGAGAATTCCCGCACTGACGTACAAGAGTGCGACCTTCCACCCGAACATCCCCCAGAGCAGGACGAGAGCCACCTCGTTGACCATGGGAGAGGAGAGGAGAAAGGAAAACGTCACCCCAAGGGGGACTCCAGACTCGACGAAACCGATGAAGAGCGGCACCGCCGAGCACGAGCAGAACGGCGTCACGATACCCAGCAGCGCAGCCAGCACGTTTCCGACGTACTCGTTGCCCCGGGCCAGGATCCGCTTGGTTTTCTCTGGCGGGAAGTAGCTGCGGATGATGGCCACGAAGAAGACAATCACCGAGAGCAGGAAGAGAACCTTAACGACGTCGTAGAGGAAGAAGTTGACCGCCGAAGCGAATCTGGTGGCCGGCGATAGGCGCATCACCGAGTAGGTCAACCAGTTGACGAACGCCTGCCACATGGAGTCCGCCTACTTTCCGCTCAGGATTCTGATGAGCTCGGGCTTACCCGGGATGCGGCCAGACACCCTGATCTTGCCATCTACAACTAGAGCCGGGGTCTGCAGGACGCTGTACTTCATGATCTCCATGAAGTCGGTCACATGGTCCACTTCGGCGGTTACGCCCATTTCCGCCAGGGCCTGCTTGACCCGCTCTTCGAGATCGTTGCAGCTGCAGCAGCCGGAACCCAGTACCTTGATGTCCATCACTCCTTACCTCCTATCAGCCTACAGCATTGAGACAACCGTTCCGCCAGGTCGACCAACTCGGGGACTTCGTTAAGGTCAGCCGCCAGGAAGGCCTCCAGCGACGCACGGAACGCTGCAATGCCCTCCCGGTCAGCCGAGTAGTAGGACCACTGGCCAGCACGTCTTTCCTTTACCAGCTTGGCGCGCTTGAGCTTCCCGAGGTGCACCGAAACCGTGGGCTGCGTCAGGCCGATGGCCGGCACAATCTGGCAGACGCACAACTCTTGGCGCTCGACCAGCTTGAAGATCTTGAGCCGGGTTTCATCGGCCAACGCCTTGAACTGTTCCAGCAGCAATTCCATCCCCGGGACTGCCCCTTCGCCGATGCTGATATAGATGAATGGCTATACGCTTATCATATGCGCATGGTCTGGGAATTGTCAACCGCCGTTGGCACATCCATGTTGGTGATCATGTTCTTGCAGGCGTTGAGACAGTCGGGGATCTCTTCGACCGTTACCCTGCCGGAAGTCAAGTCGACCCACAGTGCTGAGGCCCTGTACCTGTCCACGGCCAATCCTCCCTGTGCGTGGGGACGACGGAGGTGGCGCTGGAGGCCGCCGACGTTGGCAACGGTTCACCCCCACGTGCGTGGGGACGACCTCTTCACGTGATGAACCTGCGTCGGCCCCGCCGGTTCACCCCCACGTGCGTGGGGACGACCGCAGAGCCACGCTAACCCGCGGATCGGGCCACGGTTCACCCCCACGTGCGTGGGGACGACTGCCTTACCGTCTCCTCGAACTGCTCCCTTGTCGGTTCACCCCCACGTGCGTGGGGACGACGAAACGCCACTTGCCAGGATTGCACCCCGGAACGGTTCACCCCCACGTGCGTGGGGACGACCTAACTGCGGTCTTGGCAGGCGGCCGCTTCCTCGGTTCACCCCCACGTGCGTGGGGACGACGACTACGGGGAGGCCGTGAGTCCCGAAAGGGGCGGTTCACCCCCACGTGCGTGGGGACGACTCGCAAGGCGAGACCCCTCGCTCCTGCAGATACG
>JBLNBQ010000105.1:0-6319 GCA_050260095.1 Chitinophagales bacterium | reverse complement strand
TCCAACCTGGGCGGTCTGATCGCCGGCGAACTGGCGGCCGGGAGCGGCATACCCGCGTTCGTGGTCGACCCAGTGATGGTGGACGAACTCTGCCCGCTGGCCCGCTACACCGGCTTCCCCGAACTGCGGCGGCGGAGCATCTTCCATGCGCTGAACCAGCGGGCGGTCGGGCGGAAGGCGGCCGCGCGCCTAGGCAAGACTTACAGCGAGGCCTGCCTGATCGTGGTCCATCTCGGCAGCGGCGTGTCGGTCGGGGCCCACGAGCGGGGCCGGGTGATCGACGTGAACAACGCTCTCGACGGGGACGGCCCGTTCGGCGTGGAGCGGGCCGGTGGCCTTCCGGTGTCCGATCTCGTCCGGCTCTGTTTCTCCGGGCGGTGGACCGAAGAGGAGCTCCTGCGGCGGGTGCGGCGTCAGGGGGGCCTCGTGGGGCACCTCGGCCTCAACAGCGGCCGCGAGGTGGAGGCCCGGATCGACGACGGCGACGAACAGGCGCGGGAGTGCTTCGAGGCCATGGCCTACCAGATCGCGAAGGAGATCGGGGGGCTGGCCGCAGTCCTGAAGGGCCAGGTCGACGCCGTGGTCCTCACCGGCGGGCTCGCCCATTCGGCGCGGCTGGTGGGTTGGATCACCGAGCGGGTCGCGTTCCTCGGCCCGGTCCTCGTCTTCCCCGGGGAGAACGAACTCGAAGCGCTGGCTCTTGGCGCGCTCCGGGTACTCAGGGGCGAGGAACCGGCGCGTGAGTACAGGACTTAAGCGAAGCAGAAGGGGGAATCGGGTCTTGGCCGGCAAGGTGGAGTTCCGGGAAGAACGGTGCAAGGGTTGCGGCTTGTGCGTGGAGGCCTGTCCGAAGAAGATCATCCGGCTCTCCGACCGGTTCAACGCGGGCGGGTTCAACCCGGCCGAGTGCGTGGACCAGGAGGCCTGCATCGCCTGCGGCTTCTGCGCCCGGATGTGCCCGGACGCGGTGATCGAGGTGTGGCGGGTTCAGAAGTGAGCCGGAGAGCAGAAGCGGGGAGGGACTGAGTTTGGGCGAACTGAAGCTGATGAAGGGGAACGAGGCGATCGCCGAGGCGGCCATCCAGGCCGGATGCCGCTACTTCTTCGGCTATCCGATCACGCCCCAGAACGAGTTGCCGGAATACATGTCTCGGCGGCTGCCCGAGGTGGGCGGGGTCTATCTCCAGGCCGAGAGCGAGGTCTCGGCGATCAACATGGTCTACGGCGCCGCGGGCGCGGGGGCGAGAGTCATGACCTCCTCGTCGAGCCCGGGGGTGAGCTTGATGCAGGAGGGGATCTCCTACATCGTCGGGTCGGAGCTGCCTTGCGTGTTGGTTAACATCGTGCGGGGCGGGCCGGGCCTGGGAAGCATCCAGCCGGCGCAGTCCGACTACTTCCAGGCGACCAAGGGCGGCGGGCACGGCGACTACCGTTTGCTGGTGCTGGCTCCCGGAACGGTGCAGGAGATGGTCGACCTGATGCAGGAGGCGTTCGACCTGGCCGAAAAGTACCGTAACCCGGTGATGCTGCTGGGCGACGGTGTGCTCGGGCAAATGATGGAGCCGGTGACGCTCCCGCACGACGTGGGCGAGCCTCTGCCGCCCGCCCCCGAGCCGGCGACGAAGGCGTGGGCCACCACGGGCGCCAAGGGCCGCCCCCGCAACATCATCAACTCGCTTTACATCGAGGCGGAGCGTCTCGAAAAGCACAACGAGAGGCTGCAGGCCAAGTATCGCCGGATGGAGGCCGAGGAGGTCCGCTTCCAGGAGTACCTGGTGGACGACGCCGAGGTGGTGGTGGTGGCCTACGGCACCATGGCCAGGGTGGCGCAGACGGCCGTGGACGAGGCGCGCAAAGCCGGCGTGCGGGCCGGCCTCTTCCGCCCGATCACGCTGTACCCCTTCCCGAAGGCGGCGCTGCGCAGGGTGGCCGAGAAGGCTGGGCGGATGCTCGTCGTGGAGATGAGCTGCGGGCAGATGGTGGAGGATGTCCGGCTCGCCGCCGCCGAGCGCTGCCCGGTCGACTTCTTCGGGCGGCCGGGCGGGGCGGTGCCGACCCCGCACGAAGTTTACGATCGCATCATCCAGGGGGGAGGCGAGGGCGAGTGAGCACGCTCGTGGCAGGCAGGCCCGAGACTCTCTGCGACGTCCAGATGCATTACTGCCCGGGTTGCACGCACGGCATCATTCACCGGCTGGTGGCGGAGGCCATCGACGAACTGGACGCCCGGGAGCGGACGATCGGCGTCGCTTCGGTGGGCTGTTCGGTTTTCGCCTACAACTATTTCAACTGCGACATGCAGCAGGCCTCGCACGGGCGGGCGCCGGCGGTGGCCACCGGGATAAAGCGGGTTCATCCCGACAGACTCGTCTTCACCTACCAGGGCGACGGCGACTTGGCCTCGATCGGCGCCGCGGAGATCGTGCACGCTGCGGCGCGAGGCGAGAAGATCACAGTGATCTTCGTCAACAACGCCAACTATGGGATGACGGGCGGCCAGATGGCTCCGACCACCCTGCTCGGCCAGAAGACGACCACCACGCCGGCGGGGCGGACGGCCGAGGCGAACGGTTATCCCATCCACGTCTCCGAGATGCTGGCGACGCTCGATGGGCCGTCCTACATCGCCAGGGTGAGCGTGCACTCCGCTCAGGCTGTGAAGCAGGCGGGAGACGCGATCAAGAAGGCTTTCCGCCTGCAGGCTGAGGGCAAGAACTTCACGTTGGTCGAAGTCCTCTCGACCTGCCCGACCAACTGGGGCCTGGCGCCCAGCGCCGCGATCAAGTGGCTCGGCGAGAACCTGCTTCCCTTCTACCCGCTGGGCGAGTTCAAGAAGGAGGGTGGGATCTAGATGCGGCACGAGGTTATCCTGGCCGGCTTCGGCGGCCAGGGGATGATGCTGGCCGGCCAACTGCTCGCTTACGCGGGGATGCTGGAGAAGAAGAAAGTCTCCTGGTATCCTTCGTATGGCCCGGAGATGCGCGGCGGCACTGCCAACTGCACGGTCGTGGTGGCCGACGACGAGGTCGGCTCTCCGGTCGTGAGCCACGCCACCGCGGTCATCGCCATGAACCGGCCTTCGTTGGAGCGCTTCGAAGAGACGCTCCGGCCCGGGGCGGTCCTGCTGTACAACTCCACCCTCATCGACGTGGCGCCGCGCCGGACCGACATCCAGGCCATCGCCGTGCCGGCCAACGCGCTCGCAGACCAGCTCGGCGACAAGCGCGTCGCGAACATGGTGATGCTGGGCGCGCTGCTCGCCGTGACCGGGGCCGTGAAGCCTGAGTCGGTCGTCGCCTCGCTGCGCAAGACGCTGCCGGCCCGCCGGCAGGACCTCATCCCCCTGAACGAGCGGGCGCTGAGCGAGGGCGCGGCGTGCGTCAAGGGCGCCGCCGCCCGGGGCTGAGGCTCCCGGATGATCCGCCTGCGCAAGGGAGTCGTCACCCGCATCGTGCGGGAGAGGCCCACCTTCCAGGAACTCCGGGTGCTGGTCGAGGGCGCCGAGCGGCCGGCCGCGGCCTATCCCGCGCTGAGCGGTCCGGTGGCGCCGGGCGACGTCGTGACCTTGAACACGACCGCCACCGCCTTGGGGTTGGGGTCGGGCGGCTACGACTTCGTGGTCGCGGTGGACGGAGAGCGGAGCGCCGACCCGCCCGCTCCAGGACACATAATGAAGTTACGGTATACCCCGCTTCAGGTTAAGGTGCTCAGCGTGGAGGAAGAAGAGAGCCCGCACCACGCTGCGCTCGACCAGTGCGAGTCGCTGGAGGGCCTGCCGGTGGTGGTGGGCTCTCTCCACTCGCAGTTGGTCCCGGCGGTCTTGGGCGTGCGCCGCTTCGCCGGGGCGGGCTGCCGGGTCGTGTACCTGATGACCGACGGAGGGGCGCTGCCGCTGGCCTGGAGCGAGACGGTCGACCGCCTGAGGCGCGAGGGCCTGCTCGCCGCGACCATCACGGTCGGGCAGGCGTTCGGCGGCGACTTCGAGGCCATCAACAAGTTCAGCGGCCTGCTCGCCGCCAAGGTGGCGGCGGGGGCCGACGTGGCCGTCGTGACCATGGGGCCCGGGATCGTCGGCACCGGGACGCGCTGGGGTCACACCGGCCTCGAGGCGGGCGAGTGGGTCAACGCCGTGGCTGCGCTGGGCGGGAGTCCCATCGCGGTGCCGCGCCTCTCCTTCGGCGATGCCCGGGAGCGCCACCGCGGCGTCTCGCACCACTTCCTCACGGCCCTGGGGCGGGTGGCCCGCGCGCCGGCCGTGGTACCCGTGCCCGTGATGGGCGGCGGCCGGGACGAGGAGGTCTGGGATACCTTGACCGAGGCGTTCGCAGCGCCAGGCTGCCCGCCGCACGAACTGCGGCGCGTCGACGCCTCGTTCCTGGCCGAGGCCTTGGCCGCCACGGGCTGGGAGCCGACGAGCATGGGACGGGGTTTCGCCGCCGACCCGGCGCCGTTCCTCGGGGCGGCGGCCGCCGGGCGGGTGGCCGCGGAGGCCTGGCTGGCCGGGCGCGGTCAGGCGGGCGGGGCCAGCCGGTCGAGCAACTGCTGAAGCGTGGGCAGGGCCTGGTGCGACGGCTGGCGCGCCGCCATCGCCTCGGCGAGCCGGCGCAGGGTCAGGAGAAGGTCGGCCGGGCGGCCTGCCAGGTACAGGCCGCGGCGGTGGCAGGCCAGGGCGACCGGGGCGGAGAGGCCTTCGGGGAGAGTCATGGGTCCGACCTCCTGGAAGAAAATGGGGGTCCGCGCGGAGTGTACGCCGGATTCCCTTTTGTTATGCGGAAGGAGTGCAATACGATGGGCAGAGAAGGCAAGAGCGTCGGCGACGGGGACCGTCGCTTGGCTGAGGAGACGCTCCGGTCGGAGGAGGTTTTCCGGGGTACGCTGATCACCGTGCGCCGGGAAGAGGTTCGCCTGCCCGATGGGCGCTGCGCCCGCCGCGAGATTGTGGGCCACGCGCCGGCGGTGGCGATTCTGCCCCTCGACGACCAGGACCGCGCCCTCCTGGTGAGGCAGTACCGCAAGCCGCTCGACCAGGCCCTCTGGGAGGTTCCGGCCGGCAAGATCGATCCCGGGGAGACCCCGGAGGAGTGCGCCCGGCGCGAACTGGCCGAGGAGGCCGGGGTGGAGGCGGCGGTGTGGGAGTGCCTAGGACCGGTGGCCACGACCCCGGGGTTCACCGATGAGATCATCCACCTCTACGTTGCCCGCGGACTGACCAAGGCCAGTGGGGCCCGGGCCGACGAGGACGAGTTCCTGGAGGTGGAGGCGGTCCCCTTCGCCGAGGTCCTGGCGATGGTCGAGTCGGGGGCCCTGTGGGACGCCAAGAGCGTCTGCCTTGTCTTGCGGGAGGCCGTCCGCCGGAGGTAATATTGTCCCTCTTCCCCGCATAAGGATGGGGGGACAGGGGGATCGCAGGATGTCGGTCCGACGAGCTCTGGCGGATTCGGCGGAGCGGTATTTCCGCCGGCGCTACTTGATCTACCTGCTGGTGGCGGTGATCTTCGCCGCCGGCAGCGTCTTCGGCGCGCTCGCCGCGTCGTCCCTTGCGCCAGGGAAAGAGGCGGAGGTGGCGGCGGAGGTGCGGGGTTTCGTCGCCGACGTGCGGGCGGGGACTCTGCGCAGCGGCGTAGAGGTGGTCCTGCAGTCGTTGCAGCGGGATGCCCTGCAGACGGCCGGCGTCTGCTGGCTGCTCGGCCTTTCGCTGGTCGGGGTGCCCCTGGTGCTCGTCCTCGTCTTCTACCGGGGCTTTCTGCTCGGCTTCACCGTGGCGGCGCTCGTGAAGGAGTTGGCCCTGGGCGGCGTGCTCGCGTCTCTGGTGGCGGTGCTGCCGGCGAACCTGCTCATGGTGCCGGCCATCGTTGTGGCGGGGGTCAGCGCCATCTCGTTCGGCGTCTCCCTGGTGAGGAGTCACCCCGGCGGGCGGCCGTGGTTCCTGCGGGGGCTTGCGGGCTACACCGGCCTGTTCCTGCTGGTCATCCTGGCGATGGCCGGGGCGGCCCTGATCGAAGGCTTCGTCACGCCGGTCCTGCTGGAGTGGACGCTCAAATACTTCGTTTAGGGACTTAAGCGGGGGAGGAGGGGCAAAGGTGATTGTCTTCAAGAGCATGAGTCTCAAGTGTCTGCGACCCTGGCTGTGGCGGCTGTTGATCGTCCTCCTCCTGGCGGTTTTGGCCTGGCTGCTCTGGCCGCGCTAGAACCGCTTGCGTCGCGCTCACCGGTCGTGGCGAGGGGTCCGGCGGTTCCGCCGGGCCCCTCAGCATCAGCCACCCCGCCCCTTGCCAGGGCAAACCGGACATTCCCGGAACTAAAAGGGGCTCCATCCGGC
>JBLNBQ010000104.1:0-11134 GCA_050260095.1 Chitinophagales bacterium | reverse complement strand
GTCGGCCGGAGTGAAGAGATGCTGGCCCTGGCCGAGCCCGGGGCAGAACGGATCGACCTCGGCGGCCGGACGGTCCTCCCGGGCCTGAACGACACCCACACCCACGTGAGCGGCCCGGCGGAGAGCGAGTACCGGGGCGAGATGTACGTTCCCGGCTCCGTCGAAGAGCTGCTGGCCCACATCGAGCACAGCGTCAAGACGCTGCCTGCGGGCGAATGGCTCTGGTTCCGCTACACCTACCCGCTCCGCCTCGCCGAACTCCGCTACCCGACCAAAGAAGAGCTGGACCATGTCGCGCCGGAGCACCCGGTGCTCGTCGACGGCGCTTACTCCGGCCAGGCCAACTCCTGCGCGCTGCGCCTGGCGGGCATCACCAAAGACACGCCCCAGCCGGAAGCCGGGGAGATCGTCAAAGACCCCCGCACCGGCGAGCCCACCGGCATGCTCCTGCGCAGCCAGCACCTGGTCTCCCGGTTCTGCCCGCAGCCTGCGCCGCTCACCCGGGCCGAGCGCGCCGAGGCGGTCTTTGAGATGCTCCGCCGCTACAACCAGGCCGGCCTGACCTCCGTCACCGAGGGGCTGACGACCCCCGCCTCCCTCGACGCCTACGCCGACCTCTTAGCACAGGGGCGCCTCACCGCCCGCCTCACCTACTCGGCCTGTCCCGACCTCGCCGGCTCCGAGGCGGAGATCGCCGGGCAGGTGCTCGCCCTGGCCAAGGCGGTCCGCACGCCCGACGACTGGGGCAAGCTGCGCTTCCTCAAAGCCTGGGTGGACGGCGGCATCCTAACCGGCACCGCCTACATGCGGGAGGGTTACGGAGCGACCGGCCCCGCCGCCCGGCGGATGTTCGGCCATAGCGACCCTGGCTACCGCGGCGTCGTGCTGCATGCGCCGGCGACCTACGCCAAGGCCGGCCGGGTGGCGCTGAAGCTGGGCCTGCAGATGACCGCCCACTGCATCGGCGACGCCGCCCACGACGTCCTCTTCGAAGGCTACCGCCAGGTCGACGCCGCGACACCCATCGCCGGCCGGCGCTGGAGCACCTTCCACGGCGACTTCCTGCCCCCCGAGACACTGGCCTTCGCCGCCGAGAAGCAGCTCGTCGTCTTCAGCCAGATGGCCTGGTTCTACAAGGACGCCGCCGCTCTCGCCCAGGTCCTCTCCCCGGCGGCCCTCGCCAGCTTCTACCCCTTCCGGACCATGGAGGAACTCGGCATCGTCGCCGCTGGCGGAAGCGACCACATGGTCAAGTGGGACCCCGTCCGGTCCGTGAACCCCTACAGCCCCTGGCTCGCCCTCTACTCCCTGGTCACCCGCCGGACCGCGCAGGGCACTGCCATCCACCCCGAACAGCGCCTCTCCCGGGCCGCCGCCCTGCGCCACTACACCTCGAACGCCGCCTACGCCACCTTCACCGAGTCGCGTAAAGGCAGCCTCGAGCCCGGCAAACTCGCCGACCTCATCGTCCTCGACCGCGACTACCTGACCTGCCCCGAGGAGGAGATCAGAGAGATACGGGTGTTGCTGACGATGGTGGGGGGACGGGTCGTGTGGCGGAGAGAGGCGTAGCAAATCACCGCCTCTTCGCCGTCGGTCCACCCGGTGGTGAGCACGTAGACAATCCTTGGGCCGACCCGCCCGTTGAGCTTGGCGGCGAGACAGCCCGCAAGGTTCCCCGTCGACTGGTGGCTCCCCCGAGGTGCCATACCCATCCGGTTTGGCGCAAGGGTTCTTGGCCAGCTTGGCCAAGGCTAGCGCAGGAACGCCACAAACACTCTCTTCGTCGTGCGCCTCGGGTGTAGCGCCGGAATCGTCACATCACGAGTTAACTTCGAGGCAACACCCGAATACGAATGGACGGGAGGAAGAATGACCTGTGCTCACCCCGAGCCTCGAAGACTACCTGGAAGAGATCTACCGCTTCAGCATGGAGACCGGGCAGGTAAAGGCGACGAGCCTGGCGGTGAGCCTGAATGTCTCGCTGCCCTCGGTGACGAAGGCGCTGAGAAGGCTGGGCGGCGCTGGCTACGTCGACTACCGGGCCTACGAAGAGGTTACGCTGACTGCCAAGGGCTTCTCAGTTGGGAACTACCTTGTGCGACGGAACCGGACACTGAAAGAATTCTTGAAGCTGCTCCGCATCGAATGCGATATCGCGGAAGAAGTCGAATCGATGGAGCACTACATCTCTCCCAGCGTGGTGATGGGTATCGATCGCCTGATTCGCTTTGCCAACGGCGCAGAGACGCTCGCCGCGTTTGACCGCTTCCTGATGAGCGAGGGCCGGATGGAAGTGCCTCCCCCGCACATCGCCGAACTCGACCGCGTCAAGCAGATGCGCCGGTTTGGCGGCAAGGTACGACAACCTCGCCGCGCCAACCGGTCTCCCACCCCGCCACCCTTAAGCCAGGCCAAGGATACGGACTGACTGCGCCACCAGAAAACACACGGCCAGTGCGATGACCAGCGGAATCAGCGCCGCCAAGACCGTCCACCTTACGCTGCCGGTCTCTCTGTGAATCGTCAGCAGGGTGGTGCTGCACGGATAGTGAAGCAGCGAAAACAGCATCATGTTGACCGCGGTCAGCCACGTCCAGCCGTTGGCGACAAGGAGTGCGCGCAGCGCCGGCAGGCTATCTAGCTCGACCAGACTGCCGCGGGACATATAGCTCATGATGAGGATCGGCATCACGATCTCATTCGCCGGCAGCCCAAGGAGGAAGGCGGTGAGAATGAACCCATCGAGCCCGATCGCCTTTCCCAGGGGAGCCAACCAGGTGCTCACGTGGGTGATTACGCTCTGCCCCTGGATGTCTAGATTACCGAGGATCCAGACCAGTGCGCCTGCGGGAGCGGCCACCACCACGGCCCGCATCAGAACGAATATGGTGCGATCGAGGATTGAACGGACAAGCACCCCCCCTACCTGCGGTTTGCGGTACGGGGGAAGCTCCAGAGCGAAGGAGGAGGGGACGCCGCGCAGCAGGGTGCGCGACAGCAGCCATGACACCCCCAGGGTGATCGCAATGCCCAGGAGGACGAACGCGACCACCACCGCGCTGGCGTACGCTGTGGACAGGCTGAAGGCCGCCGTGCCCGCGACCAGGAGAGATGACAGCATGATTAGGGTCGGAAACCGCCCGTTACAGGGAACGAAGTTATTCGTGAGCGTCGCGATCAGCCGCTCGCGCGGCGAGTCAATGATCCGGCAGGCGATCACCCCGGCGGCGTTGCAGCCGAATCCCATGCACATGGTCAGAGCCTGCTTGCCGTGCGCCCCGCACTTCTTGAAGAACCCGTCCAGGTTGAACGTGACCCGCGCCAGGTAGCCCAGGTCCTCAAGGAGAGTGAAGCAAGGAAAGAAGATCGCCATGGGCGGCAGCATCACGGAGACCACCCAAGCCACCGTCCTGTACACGCCTAGCACCAGAACCCCGTGCAACCAGGCCGGAGCGCCGACTTGCATGAAGAGGTCCGTCAATTCATCCTGGCCCCAGAAGAGTGCTTTGGCCAATAGCTGAGATGGGTAGTTGGCCCCGGTCACGGTTAGCCAGAAGACGACCGCGAGCAGGCCCAGCATGATGGGAAAACCAAACAGCCTGGAAGTGAGGATGTCATCCAGCCTGCGGTCCCAGTCAACCTTTCCTCGTGCGTCAGTCAGAACGCACTTTCGGGCTACCTCCTGCGCTCTGGAGTAGATGTCGGCCACAATCACGTCGCGAACATCTATGCCCATCTCTCCCGCACCTCCTGAGAGAGCGCCTGAAGGGCCGCCCCTTCGGGTGAGGAGCCCAGCAGTGATGAGAGGAGCGCCTCATCGTGGTCGAGCAGACGGAGGGCGACCCACCTCGGGCTCAAGTTGTCAACCCCCGTGGCGATCGCCTGTTCCAACGCCGAGACGGCCGACTCCACGTCCGCGCGGTACCGCACCAGCCTCGGCCGGGGCGTCACGGTGCCTTCGGCCACCCCGAGCACCACCGCTCTCAGTTCTTTCAGTCCCTCTCCAGATCGCGCCGTGGTCAAGACCACCGGGATCCCGAGCTCTTCCGCCAGCGCCTCCCGGTTGATCAGTACGCCCTTGCGCCTTGCCTCGTCGATCAGATTGACACAGACGACAACCTTATTCGTTATCTCCATGACCTGCAAGACCAGGTTCAGGTTGCGTTCCAGACAGGTGGCATCGACGACCACCACGGTCGCGTCGGGACGGTTGAAGCAGAGGTAGTCCCGGGCGATCTGCTCCTCCACCGAGCTGGCGAGCAATGAGTAGGTCCCCGGTAAGTCGACCAGGAGAAAAGACCTGTTCCGATAGGTGTACGTGCCGTGGGCCTGAGCCACCGTCTTGCCGGGCCAGTTGCCGGTATGCTGGTTGAGCCCGGTCAGCGCGTTAAACACCGTGCTCTTGCCCGTGTTCGGATTGCCCGCTAGCGCTACCACCAGTTGGTCGGAGCGTCGGGCGAGCTGCCCCGTGTTCTGCAGGACTGCCAGCCCTGATGAGCGGGAAGTCAAGCCCATCCTCGACCCCTCCCGTTCCTATCTGCAATGGACTGCGACCGTCGCCGAGTCCTCGCTGCGCAAGGCGATGGTGGCCCCCCTGATCGCAAAGGCAGTCGGATCTCCCAGCGGGCTCTTCCTTAAGGCGGCCACCTCGGTCCCCGGAACGAGTCCCAAATCCAGCAGCCTGCGCCTGACCAGCCCCTGGGCCGTGATCGAGGAGACGATGGCCCTCGACCCCACGGGAAGATCCCGAAGGCAACAAGTCGCAACCCGGTGATCCTTCATCGCGCTTTCCCACCTCCATCGACTGTTAACCGCGTCTAATCCTTGGACGTTCCTAGAGTATGCCGGTACCGGAACTTTGGTCACAGCCTCATGGTGCGGCTCACGCTCGGCCACCAACGAAATCCAGGCGGAGGTATCGACGAACACCTTCACCAGTCATCCTCCTTGTCCAGGTACCGGTCGTGTTCCTGGGCAAGGTCGGGCGGGATCGCGTCTTTATACAACCCCACCAGGCGAAGCAAGGGGTCCGCCGGGGCGCCCTCCTTCTCCCCAGACTCCAGCCGGGCCAGGTAGACGTCCACTGCCTACGCTTGGCGCTTTCGCCGGCCTCAGACCCTCCGCTACGGCATACATATCGTGGGGCTCGGGCCACCGCGTACCCCTACGTTTCAGCCGTTCTGGGAACCCTGAACTGGAGCGGCTCTATGCGACTCACTGGTTGCCCCCGCACCCATCCTCCCCCGGGGAAGGACTGATGTGATGATCGGCGATACTCCAGGCCGAAACGTTCCTGCGGTACGCCGCCTGAAGAGCCTTCCCGCTCTGCCGCCGTGGGCGCCGGGGTGTTGCAGGGGGAGTGGCCGACCTCCTGGCCAGTCAGGGAAGGGATGACGGAATAGCCGCCCTCCGCCGCCGGTCGTCCTGAAGCTATCATCCGGCGTGGCGGCGCTCTGGCGGAGCGCTGGCCGGCAAATGTATAATGAAACCGGTGATGACGGTGTGACTTTTGCGTGCACCGGCAAAGAAGGGAGTGTGACTGCGGGTGAGCAGCGACCGCCGAGAGCCTGTTGCGCCTCAAGACATCCCGGCCCGCCTGCAGGCCTTCTTCGCCCAGGAACGCTCGGTGGCCGCCGCCCACCTGTTCGGTTCCCAAGCGAACGAAACGGCTCGCCCCGACAGCGATGTGGACGTCGCAGTGATCCTGACCACAGACCTCGACCCGAATCAGGCTTTTTGGGAACGCATCCGCCTACTCGGCCAGCTGGAAGACCTAATGCACCCCTGGAAGGTGGACTTAGTGGACTTGGAGCGCGTGCCGCCCCTGTTGGCACATGAAATCTTCTCCCATCTTCTTCTGTGCGAACACAACCCAGACCGCCGGATCATGGTCGAAGCTAAACGCCAGGCCGAGTACCTTGACTTCGTGCCACGCCTGCAGTACTACCGCAAGGAGGTGCTGGGACTTGACGGCCCAGGAACGCGTGCGTGAGAAGCTGGTAGAACTGACAGGCTACTTGTCCGACCTGAGAGCCCAACAAGGCTTGAGCTGGGAGGAGTTTCAGAAGAACACCATGCTGCGGCGTGGCATCGAACGGACGCTGCATATGGCCATCGAATGCCTCCTGGACATCGGCAACCTCCTCATCGCAACACAGAAGTGGCCCGCGCCAGAAACCAACCGGGCTCGTCTCCCGCAGAACGGCCAGGTGCTGGGAGACGTCAGCCTTGGAGATGCCCATCGCCTGGGCCAGGTCGTCACTGCAAGTAGCCGGCGCTTTTACCTTCCCTGCGTCCACGAGGACTTACACGAGGACTTAGTCTTGCGAGGCACTCCTATTCTTTCTGTGGCGGCGTCTCAGGAAAGATCTTCATGGGCGGGGCAAACAGGTTCATCCGCGTTCACCTAGGAGCCAAGAATGTCCTCGGACAACTGGGCGACCAACTGCTCTTGAAACGCGACCTGGCCCTCTCGGACCACTGCCTGGGCCGTTTCGGCCAGCGGCCCTTCCAGGTCCAGCAGGTGAACTCTGTCTTTCTCCGAGAGCGCCCGCCCGCCGTTCGCCGCGGCCGCCCGGTAATCTTCGGGATCCATCCGCCAAGGCCGGAACTGCGACGGGTAGCGCTTGGCCAGCCAGGACGCGATGGCCAGGCCGTTCCGGTCGAAGTCGCCGCCATACCAGAGTGCCGTCCCCTCCGCCGCCAGCAAATCCAGGAGACAGACCGCCGCGGCGCTCAAGAAACCGCCGGTGCAAAGGAGGGTGGGCCGCCGCTCCGCCGGCTCGCGCTCCAGCCGCTGCAGCAGCCATTCGAAGACCGGCGGATTCTCCACGACGTAGGCCCGAGCGCCATGCGCCGAGGCGGACTTCCACCGGCGCACCTCTCCGAGGGTTACTGCCCAGGCGCCACCGCACACCGTCATAGCTGCAACCATCGGGTGTGGCCCCTCAGCCGAGGTGGCCCCGGCGAGGTGGGCCACCAGCACGGTCGAGGAGACCTGATCCACCCCCAGCCCTGCCCGGCCGAGGAGCAAAGCCCTCGACTCGCTGGCCCGCAGGCCCTCAGGGGGAGGTGCAAACTGTTCCTCCAGTGCGTGCTCCAGCAGCGCCCCGGCCGGCTCGCCGGCGTCGAACGCATGGGGATCACCCGTAACCGACGCGGCGAAGACCGCCAGTAGTTCACGTTTGCCTTGCGGACCGGGTAGCATGGTGAGGGCCTTCCCGACAGCAGCGACGGCCCCGGCGGCCCGGCTGGGCTGGCTGCCGTAGGTGCGGCGAACCCAGCGTCCGCTGGGGGAAGAGCCGCCGGCAATCCCGTCAAACCAGGCCTGCACCGCCGGCGAAGCGGGCAATTGCGCCCATAACTCGGCGAGCCACTTCTGCCAGCGGTCGCTCGCCTCTTCCCGCTCCCGCTGCCGGGTGAGGAGCGGCCCGTAGGCCGCCTCCAGCACGTCTGTCAGACCCACGTGGTACCGGCTCTGCTGGAGCGCGGCATCGAGCTTCCGGAGATCGACCCGGGTCAGGCTCCCGTGCGAGACCGACCGTCCCAGCAGGTTGGCCAGTTCCTGCTGCTGGGGACGAGTCAGCGCCACTCGCACCTGCCCGCGCACCCCGTTCTGCTCCCAGATTTTCTGCCTAGCCGCGGCCAGGAGTGGCTCCAGACCTGACCGCCGCAGTTCCTTGAGCGCTTCGGCGCTGCTCATGGCTGGCTTCCCGGCGCGGCTTCCCGCACCAGGTCTTCCAAAGGTTCCCACGCCCTCTGGCCGGTCCAGAGGATGGGGAAGGCCAGATGGGACTTGCCCTCCAGGCTCATCCGGTAGGCCATGGCCGCCGACAAGGACTGGCTGTATGGCAGCTCGTCGGGGGCCGTGATGATCCAGGAAAAGCCGAGCTGAGTGAGAAAGCCCAGGTAGTTCTCCTGGTTGTTGACGTCCAGGCCGGCAAAGGCTTCGTCCAGCCCGATGAGACGGGGGACGTCAGTCCGGGGTGAAGCGTCGTACCGGGCGGCGACGGCTGCCAGGACAGGCACCGCCAACGCCCAGGCCTTGTCTGAGGTTGAGCGTTGGCCGAAGCCCTTGCTCCGGATGGGTACCGGCGCGCTGTTCCCGGGCCTCAAGCTCAGGAGCTGGAATTCGTACCAGAGCCGATAGTCCAGCGCTCGGGTCACCGCCTCGTGGTAGCCAAGCTCCTCCCCAGCTTCTCGCGCCTCATCCCGAACCCGCTCCACCTCGTCCCGGATCGTGGCGAGGAGCACACCCCGCTTGGTCTCGTCCAGCCATCGGCTCCCCTGCTCCATCTGCTCCAGTTCGTGCGCGATCCGAGCCCCGGCCGTCTGCTCGGGTGAGCGGGGGCTGAGACGAAGACTGAGCTGCTCGCCGCTGCTGAGCCGCAGGGCCTTCAGTTTCTCGTTGGTTCGGCGAGTGAACTCCTTGGCCCCCCGGATCAGGCGGCGCAACTCATCAAGAATCCCCTCGTAGATGATGTCCTCAAAGAGCTTACGCTGTTCCTCCGCCATGAGGTCAGCGTACTCCCGAGCCCGCGCCTCGAGGCGTTCCCGCAGCTGGTGGGCGAAGAGAGGGAGCCGTTCGTCGTAGAAGGTGAGGCCGGTACGTTCAGAGTTCCAGGCGGGGCGATAATCCCGGAGAAGGTCCTGCTCCTGGTGGGCCAGATCAGCCAGCTCGCTCCGGCGCTGGAGGATGAGCGAGTCGCAGGGCTCCTCTCCTGCAGGCCTGGGCAGGCGGCGCATAGTGGCCACCGGCCCCTCCCGGTCGAGGGCTTCCAGGAAGGCGGCAAGCTCGGGGTGGAGCTGGAGACGAAGGCGCACGCGTTCCAAATGCTTGCCCAACTCCTGGCGAAGCTCTGCTTCTTGCGGCGCCAACTGCTCGATCTGCTGGGCGGCGTTCAGTCTGGCAACCTCCAGGTCCTTTTGCCGGTCCCGAGCCTCCTCGTGCTCCCGGTCCAGTTCCCGGCTGCGCCTCATCGCCTCTTCCAGGCGCCGCTGCCGGGCCTGAAGATCGGGATCGGCGAGGCGCGCTTCGAGTGTTTCCACCGCGGCGACGCTCGCTGCCAGGGCCTCGCGGGCACGATCGACATCGGCAGCCAGGTCGTCCAAAACCTGCTGGTTTCGGGCCAGAGAAGCGGTTCCAGAAAGGTAAGCGCCCGATAGGCGGGAGAGCTCATCGACGGGGCCGGCCAACGCTTCTATCTGCGCGGCGAGAACACCAAAATCGGAACTTCGCTGGAAGAACTGACCCTGAGTCAGCCCGGCCGCGCCCGGCAAACCTTCCGCAAGGCGGTGGAACTCCCGGGTCGCCGCGCCAAGCAGCGCCTCGGCCCGCTGCAGCGCCGGTTTCTCGGCCTCCAAAGTCTCCCGGGCGCGAGCTAATTGTTCTTCCAGGGTTTGTACGGCGCTGAGAGCACCAAAGAGTTCCTGCCAGGGCAAGCGATCCAAGGCGGCCAGCTCCGCTCCGAGCGCTTCGAGGCGCGCTGCCGCCGCCGCCCGCTCCGCCTGGACCACGGCAAGAGCCGTCCGGGCCTCGTCCAACGCAGTCCGGGCCTGGGCTAAACGGCGCTCACGCCGGCGAGCCCGATTCTCCTGACCGAAGTAGCCAGGTGCTTCTTCGGCCCAGGGCGCCACACAGCCTTCCGCCCGGCCGTTCCGCCACCGTCCGTCCGGCGCCACCCAGTATGGGCCGGGACCTTCACCCCAGCCGATCGAGGCCAGCGCCTCGGCCACCGCCACCGGCGCGCCTGGCTCGGGTTCCAAAATGTCCAGCAGGGTAGGCCCGTCTCCCGGCGCAGGCAGAAAGCGCGCATCCGCCAAACCAGCGTCTTCCTCCCCAGCAGGCAAGATCAGGAGGTCGAGCCACCCGGCCTCCAGGATGGCGGTCTCCACGAGGGCCGCCGTCTCCTGCGCCACCTCGGCTTTGAACCTGGCCCACCGGAAGAGCGGCTGGAGCTGGGGTGAAAGGCCAGCCCGCGCCCGGGCGCGCACCTCAGACCGCCCCGGATCGCCAGGATCAGCCTCGATTTCCGCTACTCGCTCCGCCAGCCGGTCGACCCGCAAGCGGGCGACACGCTCCCGCTCTTCGGCCGCTTCCATTCGGGCCTGCAATTCCGGTCGGCGGCTGGCCGCCAAGTCCGTCAAGGGCTCGATCAAGCCCTGGTATCCAGCGGCAGGCGGTGCGGACAACTCGCGGAGGCGCGTCGCGACCCGGGCGAGATCGACGTCGCTCGGCTCCAGCGCCTCGCTTCTCTCCTGCCAAGCCAGCAGGGCCTGAACCACATCCTCCGCTCTCTCCTCAGCCTGGTCCTTGGCCTCTTCCACGCGGTCCGCCAACTGAGTCGCAGACGCCCGCAGGACTTCGAGCTTAGTCTGGATCCCGGTGAAGGCCCGTTCGGCCTCGTCGAGCGCCTGCCTCGCTGCCGCCGCCTGACGGAACTGCTCTTCCAGGCTCCGCGCCTCGGCCACCAGGGCCAAGTCCGGCGCTGCCCTTTGCGGAAGCTCCTGGTCCGTCACGGCCAGCGCCTGCACCGCCCGACCGGCCTGACGGAGCCTTTGGGCAGCATCTGGCCATGCGAGCCGTTCAGCCGTCCCGGCGAGCCTCTCCAGCGAAGCCGCCAAGTCCCGTTGTCTCTCGGCAAACTGCTCGGCAGCTCGCTGCCGCTCCTTCTCCAGCCGTCCCCGCTCAGCCTGGCTCTCTGAACAGCGCCGATCCAGCTCCGCTACCCTTTCCTCGGCGGCCTTGACCTTTTCTTTCGCGTCCTGAAGCCGGCCCGGCAAGTCGGCCTCGTCTCCCGAGCGCAGTTCAGCCAGTACCGCCTCGAGCGCCGCCTCTTCCTCGGCCCTTTGCCGGCCCTGCTCTTCCAGCGCCGTCAGGCCAGCCTGCGCCTTGCTCAGGCTCTCCCGAGCGTCCTTCAGCCGCCCGGCGACGCTGCCCAATAACCCTTGGGCCTTCAGGTACTGCTGAGCCGCCTCCTGAACCAGCACTTCCGCCAAAGCTAACTGGGCCGCGTCGAGCCGGCCCACCGCCTCGGCCTTGGCGGCGACATCGGCCAGGTTGCGGCGGTACTCTTCGAGGTTGTTGACCACCTCACCCACCCGGCCTAGGCGCTCGGAGGCCACGCCGGGC
>JBLNBQ010000103.1:0-7250 GCA_050260095.1 Chitinophagales bacterium | reverse complement strand
TATCCTTACCATAAGGTTTGACTAATCACTAGGCGTAGAGTAGAATGAAGTGACGAACACCTCGCAAGGAGGGGCATCCATGCGTGTTTTGGACTGCCGCGGTTTGGCCTGTCCGCAGCCGGTGATCGAGGCTCGCAAGGCCCTCGGGGCGGGGCCTGACGAACCGCTGGCGGTGCGCGTCGACAACGCGACGGCCCGCGACAACCTGTTGGTCATGGCGGCGGGACTCGGGCGCGAGGCCAGCTGGGAGGCGGACGGCGAAGGCTTTACGGTCGCCTTCCCGGCGCCGGGGAAGGGCGCCGGGAAGGTGAGCGCCGGACTTCCGGCGGCTGCTTCGGGGGGCGCGCTCCGGGAGCCGGGCGGCGGGGCGTTGGTGGTGGTCCTGGCCAGCGACCGGCTGGGGCAGGGCGAAGAGGAACTTGGCCGGGTGCTCATGAAGAGTTTCCTTCATACGTTGAAGGAGACCGAGCCGCCTGCCACTTTGGCCTGCCTGAACCGGGGCGTCTACCTGGCCTGCGCCGGCTCGCCCGTCCTTGAGACGCTGCAGGCGCTCGCCGCCCAGGGCACCGAGATTCTCTCGTGCGGAACCTGTCTCGACTACTACCAGCTCAAGGCCGACCTGGCCGTGGGTTCGGTCAGCAACATGTACACGATCCTGGAACGGATGGCTGCCGCCGGGCGCTTGATCCAGTGGTGAGGAGGTGGGTCCTTGTCCAACTTCCGGCAACTTGAAGCTTTCGTCGCAGTGGTGGAAAAGCGGAACTTCACCCGGGCCGCCAAGGCGCTGTTCATCAGCCAACCGGCCGTGAGCTTCCAGATCAGGGCGCTCGAGGAGAGCCTCGGGGCGCAGTTGCTCGAACGGCAGGGCCGGCAGATCCGTCTGACCCCCGCCGGTGAGGTGGTGTTTCAGGAAGCCAAGAACATCCTGGCCGCGCAAGAGCGCATGCACGAGGCGCTCGCCTCGCTCAATTCGCTCGACACGGGCCGGGTGGTGGTGGGGGCCTCGACGATCCCCGGGGAGTACGTCCTGCCCCGTTTGGCTGGTGAGTTCAAGAACCGGTATCCCGGCATCCAGATCGCTCTCCGGATCGGCGAGAGCACCCGGGTGGCCGAGTGGCTCCTCGACCGGACGGTGGACCTCGGCGTCGTGGGAGTGCAGGTGAACAACCCCCAACTCAAGTTCACCAGGATCTTCTCGGATGAGCTGGTGGCGGTGATGCCGGCCGGGCATCCGCTGGCCGCTCAGGCGGAGATCACCCTCGAGCAGCTTTTGGCGGAGCCGTTCGTGCTCCGCGGCGCCGGCTCGGGCACGCGGCAGGTCTTCGAGCACCACCTCTTCGAGGCCGGGTACTCGCCCGACCGCCTGAAAGCCGTCATGGAACTCGACACCACGCGGGCGGTGCTGTCGGCGGTCGAGGCTGGGGTGGGCGTCTCGATCGTCTCCGAGTGGGCCGTGTCGGAACTCGGGCGAAGCCTGGTGGCCCGCCCGGTGGCCGGCGGGCACTTGGTGCGGGAGCTGTTCCTCGCCCAGAATGTGGCCCGGTACGTCACCCCGGCCGCCCGGCGCTTCGCCGACTACCTCATCGAGCACGTCCCGGTGGGGGGCCGGTTGGGTTGACCGCGATCCTGCTCTTCCCCTCGATCCACCAGGTTCTGCGGGCGGAGCGGGTGCTGCAGCAGGCCGGGGTGCCCGGCAGCGTGGTCCCGATCCCGCGGGATCTGGCGACCGACTGCGGCATGGCCTGGTCGATGCCGCCCCAGGGGCTGCCCGAAGCGCTCCGCACGCTCTCCGGCGTCGGACTCACCCCGGGGGAGGCGTGGACCTACGAAGTCGACGGGTGGGAAAAGGTCGAGCTTGACACCTGAAGAAAGACCCTGTATAATCAACTACGCTATCCCGATGGGGCTGTAGCTCAGTTGGCTAGAGTGCTACGTTGACATCGTAGAGGTCACTGGTTCGATCCCAGTCAGCCCCACCATCAAGAAAGAGTCCCCGGAGCCAGTTTCAAGGCTCCGGGATTTTTCTTTTTCGGGTGGCCGCCAGCCGTTCCACACCCGCCGGGTCTTCACGGGACCGATGAACGTCGTCGCACGGCGTCCACCTGGCCGCAGACCTGGGCGGGCTTTTATGTTTCCCTTACGCCTACGCGTACAGCTTTGACACACCTATGACCGGTTCCGGTGCTACAACTGGGTTGGCATCAAGCCTCGCCACTCCGGAGGAAAGGTACGGATGCACGGAAGCGGGGGAGATGCAGCTTGGGCCGCAGCGAGCGATAGGCAGGAACTGGTTATTCGGGATAGCTTCGGCGTGGTCTTCATCCTGTACGGCTATCGGCAGATTGGGCTTGGAGTAATGGCGGGAGTCGCAGTGTGGAACCTTGTCCTGTGTGGATTCTTGTTTGGCTACAGCGAGAGCTGGGCAGAAGAGCATGAGGCTGCTGTCCGATGGAGTGACAGCAAGATCCTGCGCTTCGAAGGAAAGTTACAACTGGGGAGAGAAGGAGCTTCGGCCTTAGCGGGCCACCGCAAAGACCTAGTCGCTCGGGATAGGCAACGTTGCGACGTTCATGCTGAAGCTGGTTCTGTCTGGCAGTCTGATCTGGTTGGCAGAGGGGATCCCGGAGGGTCGCCGAGCAAGAAGAGGATGCAGCTTACTGGAGGGCGAGGATTGAAATGACGGATCTGGTCTTGGGAGGCATCGTGGCAGTTGCCCTGCTGGTGTACCTCGTCTATGCGTTGATTAGAGCGGAGGATCTATGATGGCTCGCGACCTGGTTCAGTTGATTCCCTACGTGGTTCTGCTGGGGCTGTGTGCCCCGCTCCTCGGGGCCTACCTCGCCCGGGTGTTCAGCCTCCAACGCACCTGGCTGGATCCCGTCGCCAGGCCTCTGGAACGCCTGATCTACAAGCTCTCCGGGATTCAAGAGGACCGGGAGATGACCTGGCGTCAGTACGCCGCCGCACTCCTGGCCTTCAACTGCCTGGGGATCCTGCTGCTCTTTCTGCTCCAGCGCCTCCAAGGAATCCTGCCGCTTAACCCCCAACACTTGCCTGGCGTCCCCTCTATGGTGGCCCTTAACACGGCCGTCAGCTTCGTGACCAACACCAACTGGCAGGCGTACGCCGGCGAGACGACCATGAGTTACTTCACCCAGATGGTGGGGCTGACGGTGCAGAACTTCGTCTCCGCCGCCACCGGCATCGCTGTGGCTGTTGCCCTCATCCGGGGGCTTACCCGGAAGACCGCTCAGACCATCGGCAACTTCTGGGTTGACTTGACGCGGTCGGTTTTATGGGTGCTCTTGCCGGTGTCGCTGGTCTTTGCCTTGGTCCTCATCTCCCAGGGAGTCATCCAGAGCCTGTCGCCCTACCACCCGGTGACCACCGTGGAGGGCGGTCGCCAGGTGCTGGCGATGGGACCGGTGGCCTCCCAGGAAGCGATCAAGGAATTCGGTACGAACGGCGGCGGGTTCTTCAACGCCAATGCCGCTCATCCGTTCGAGAATCCCAGCGCACTCACGAGCTTGCTCGAAGTCTTTGCGATCCTGTGGATACCCGCGGCGCTGCCGTTCACTTTCGGCCGCATGGTCGGGAATCGCCGGCAGGGCCATGTGATTCTGGCGGCCATGACCATCCTCTTCGTGGCGCTGCTGGGCTTCCTTTACTTCAGTGAGGCGAGCGGGAACCCGCAGTTGGCCCGGCTGGGACTCAGCGGGCCGTCCGCCATGGAGGGCAAAGAAGTGCGGTTTGGGCTTGTCCATTCCGCCGTATACGCCACCGCTACGACCGCAACGTCCACCGGCTCGGTCAACACCATGCACAGCAGCCTCACGCCCTTGGGCGGCCTCGTCCCGATGTTTCAGATGATGCTGGGCGAGGTCATTTTCGGGGGCGTCGGAACAGGACTCTACTCCATGTTGATCTTCGTCGTCCTGACCGTCTTCATCGTTGGCTTGATGGTGGGGCGGACCCCGGAATACCTGGGCAAGAAGATCGAGGCCTTCGACGTCAAGATGGCTACGCTGGGAATCCTCATCCCGTCGGTGTGTATCCTGTTCGGCAGTGCGACAGCCGCCATAACCAGGGCCGGGACCGCCTCGGTCCTCAATCCAGGGCCCCACGGTTTGAGCGAGATCCTTTACGCCTTTTCGTCCGCGTCGGCCAACAACGGCAGCGCCTTCGCGGGCCTAAACGCCAGCACACCGTTCTACACCCTCAGTCTGGCCTTGGCGATGTTCGTGGGACGCTTTGGGGTAATCCTGCCCGTCTTGGCGATCGCCGGAAACCAGGTTGGCAAGAAGGCGGTGGCGCCCGGGCCGGGCACCTTCCAGACCGAAGGAGCGCTCTTCGTGGCACTGCTCATCGGCGTTGTCCTCATCGTCGGAGCTCTGACCTTCTTCCCGGCGCTGGCCCTGGGCCCGATCATAGAACATCTGCTGCTCTGGGCCGGCCGGGCGTTTTAGGAGGGTATGTGATGTCAGCACCGATTACTCACGCTTCTAGCAAAGCCGGTGGGGCAGGCCTGGACCGCAAGATCATCTGGCAGGCCGTCAAGGACAGTTTCGTCAAGCTGGATCCGAGAGTGATGTGGCGCAATCCCGTCATGCTCGTGGTCGAGGTGGTAGCAGCGCTGCTCACCTTCTTCCTGGTGCGGGACGTGTTCGCCGGGCGACGGGCAGGCCTCTTCTTCGACGGGCAGCTAGCCGGGTGGCTTTGGGTGACTGTCCTCTTCGCCAACTTCGCCGAGGCCCTCGCGGAAGGGCGGGGCAAAGCGCAAGCCGCGGCCCTGCGGCGGACGCGCAGTGAGACCGAGGCGAAGAAGCTGGTTGGGGAGAAGACCGAGCGGGTCCCGGCCAACTCCCTGCGCAAAGGCGATGTAGTGCTGGTCGAAGCGGGTGATGTGATTCCCGGCGACGGGGAAGTGATTGAAGGGATCGCGTCGGTGGATGAGAGCGCAGTCACCGGAGAGTCTGCGCCGGTCATCCGGGAGGCCGGGGGCGACCGGAGCTCAGTCACGGGCGGGACCAGGGTCCTCTCCGACTGGCTCAAGGTTCGCATCAGCGCCAATCCCGGCGAGACCTTCCTCGATCGAATGATCCGGCTCGTAGAGGGGGCGCGGAGGCAGAAGACGCCCAACGAGATCGCCCTCACAATCCTCCTGATCGGGCTCACCATCATCTTTCTGCTGGCAGTCGCTACGCTGGAGCCCCTTGCCATCTACTCCAAAGCAGTGGTCCCGGTGACGATGCTCGTAGCACTCCTGGTCTGCCTCATCCCTACCACCATCGGCGGTCTTCTGAGCGCCATCGGCATCGCCGGGATGGACCGGCTCCTGAAGCGAAACGTGCTTGCCCTTTCGGGACGGGCCGCTGAGGCGGCCGGCGACGTGGACGTCCTACTGCTGGACAAGACCGGGACGATCACTCTGGGTAACCGAATGGCGACGGAGTTTCTTCCCGCACCGGGGGTTACCGTCGAGGCTTTGGCCGACGCGGCGCAACTCGCCTCCCTGGCGGACGAGACGCCGGAGGGCCGCAGCATCGTGATTCTCGCCAAGGAGCGCTACAACCTGCGCCAGCGGAACGTGGCGGAGATCGGGGCCACCTTCGTGCCGTTCAGCGCCCACACCCGGATGAGCGGCGTCGATCTGGGCGGGCGAAGCATCCGCAAGGGCGCGGTGGACGCAATCGCCGCCTATCTTAAGGAGAACGCCGGTCAGCTTGACGCCGAGGTAAAGGCTTCCGCCGAAAGGATCGCCAAGGAAGGCGGTACCCCGCTCGTGGTGGCTGAGGGCAACCGGGCGCTCGGGGTGATTTACCTGAAGGACGTGGTCAAAGGCGGGATCCGTGAGCGCTTCGCACAGCTGCGCCGGATGGGCATCAAGACGGTCATGATCACGGGCGATAACCCGCTCACCGCGGCCGCCATCGCCGCTGAGGCGGGGGTCGATGACTTCCTGGCGGAGGCTACCCCGGAGACCAAGCTGAAACTGATCCGAAAGTACCAGACCGAAGGGCACCTAGTCGCCATGACCGGCGACGGCACCAACGACGCGCCGGCCCTGGCGCAGGCCGATGTGGGCGTGGCCATGAACAGCGGGACCCAGGCGGCCAAAGAAGCCGGCAACATGGTCGATCTGGATAGCAACCCCACTAAGCTGATCGAGGTCGTGGAGATCGGCAAGCAGCTGCTGATGACCCGAGGTTCCCTGACCACCTTCAGCATCGCCAACGACGTGGCCAAGTATTTCGCGATCATCCCTGCCATGTTCGCCGGCGCCTATCCGCAGCTGGAGGTTCTTGACATCATGCGGCTGACAACGCCCCAAAGCGCGGTGCTCTCGGCCGTCATCTTCAACGCGCTCATCATCGTCGCCCTGGTGCCGCTCGCCTTGCGCGGCATCAAGTATCGGCCCGTGGGCGCCAACGCGCTGCTTACCCGGAACATCGTCGTGTACGGTCTTGGCGGGCTGATCGTGCCGTTCGTCGGCATCAAGCTCATCGATCTGCTGGTCGTGGCGCTGCATCTGGTTTAGTTTGGGAAGGAATGAGAAAGAGATGTTGAGGAAAGTCATTCAGGCCTTCCTGCTGCTAGTGGTCATGACTCTCCTGACCGGCGTGGCCTACCCCCTTGCAGTAACCGGTCTGGGCCAACTGATCTTCCCCCGCCAGGCCAACGGTTCGCTCGTACGGGTGAATGGCCGCGTGGTTGGCTCGGCCCTCATCGGGCAGCAGTTCCATGGCGCGCAGTACTTTCGTCCCCGTCCCTCGGCGGCCGGGGAGGGATACGATCCGCGGGCGTCAGGCGGCTCAAACCTGGGACCGACGAGCCGCAGGCTGAAGCAGGAAGTCGGGGCGCGCCTCGCCAACGTACGCAAGGAGAACGGTCTCACCCAGGCGAGCCGGGTGCCCAGCGATCTTGTAACGGCCTCCGCCAGCGGCCTCGACCCCGATGTGACTCCGGAGGCGGCCCGGCTCCAGATTCCCCGAGTCGCCCGGGCCAGAGGGCTCTCGGAGGACGTGGTTCGCCGGCTGGTCGCACGTTATGAACGTCGTCCCCTCTGGGGAATTCTGGGCGAACCCAGGGTCAACGTGTTGGAACTCAACTTGGCGCTGGATGGGCTGACGCGCGGGAGATGAGGCTGCGATGGTCGAGGAGGACCGGCGGGGTGACCCGGACGCTCTCTTAGCCACAATCAAGACACAGGACCGGGGAACGCTAACCGTCTTCCTGGGGGCCGCGGCCGG
>JBLNBQ010000102.1:0-31591 GCA_050260095.1 Chitinophagales bacterium | reverse complement strand
GCCTCCACCTCGCGGTCGTTCATGTAGGCGCCCTGCACCCGCACGGGCTTGGGCGCCCCCACCGGGCAGAAGAGCATGTCGCCCTTGCCGAGCAGGCGTTCGGCGCCGGCCATGTCCAGGATCGTCCGGGAGTCGACCTGCGACGAAACGGCGAAGGCGATCCGGCTGGGGACGTTGGCCTTGATGAGCCCGGTGATGACGTCGACCGACGGCCGCTGCGTGGCGATCACCAGGTGAATGCCGGCCGCCCGGGCCATCTGCGCCAGGCGGCAGATGGAGTCTTCCACGTCGGCGGCGGCCACCATCATCAGGTCGGCAAGCTCGTCGATGAGCACGATGACGTAGGGCAGCGGCTTGGCCGGTTCGAGGGGCGGTTCTCCCTCGGGCACCGGTTCGGACATGGCTGCCACCTCGGCGGCGGCCGCTTTGATCAGCTCGTTGTACTTTTCGATGTTGCGGACACCGCTCTGCCCGAACAGCTCGTAGCGCTTCTCCATCTCCTCGACCACCCACTTGAGGGCGGTGGCGGCTTTCTTCGGATCGGTCACGACGGGGGCGAGCAGATGCGGGATACCGTCATAGCCGGCCAGTTCGACCCGCTTCGGATCCACCATGAGAAGCTTGACCTCGTCGGGCCGGGTGCGGTAGAGCACGCTGGTGATGAGCGTGTTGAGACAGACGGACTTGCCGGAGCCGGTCGCCCCGGCGATGAGCAGGTGCGGCATGTCGACCAGATCGCACACGACGGGCGCCCCGCCGATGTCCTTGCCGAGCGCCAGCGCCAGGCGGCACTTCGGGTTGGCGAACTCCGGCGAGGCCAGGATCTCCCGCAGGTGCACCACCGAGGTCTCCTTGTTGGGCACCTCGATGCCGACCGCCGCCTTCCCAGGGATGGGCGCCTCGATGCGGACGTCCGCCGCGGCCAGCGAAAGGGCGATGTCGTCGGCCAGGCTCACGATGCGGCTGACCTTGACCCCGGCTGCCGGCTGCAGTTCGAACCGGGTGACCACCGGCCCCTGGTCGATCTGCACGACCTTTGCCGTCACGCCGAAGCTCGCCAGCGTCTCTTCGAGGAGCTTGCCCTGATCGGCGAGGTTGCGGGCCGGCTTCGCGCGGGTCGGGACCGGTTCGGAGAGCAGCGACAGGGGCGGAAGCTGGTAGTTCACCTCGCCGGAAAGCAGGGCGAGCTGCGCCCCGTGGACCAGCACCTGACCGCCCCCGGCCGGACCATCGCCGGCGGCCGGCGGCTCGTACGTCCGGATCCGGGGGGCGGGAGCCTCGGGAACCTCCGCCGCCTCCGGCTGGCGCTCGGCCTCGCGGCCTGCGGCGCCGCCCGCTTCCGGCCGGACGGCGGCGCCCGGAGCTTCGGCAGCCCGCTCGGCCTGGCGCGCGCCGGGCTTCTCCCCCGCCTCCGGGCCGGGGGTACTCCAGCCGAAGCTCGGAAAGTTGAACGAGCGCCGGCCTTCCGCCCGCGGCGCTTCTTCCGCCCTCTCCCGGCGGGCCGGGGCGGGCTTCGGCCGCGGCGGGGCCGCCTCAGGCTCGGCGCTAAAGAACTGGACGAGCCCCCGGCTCAGCCCCACGACCAGCGCCCCCAGCACGCCGGCGAACCAACTGACGCCCAGCCAGAGCAGGCGCCCGCCGCCGGCCAGCGCCCGCCCGAAGGCCACCCGGGTCGAAGCCTCCGTGAGCAGGATCAAGCCTCCCAAGGCGAGCGACCAAAGAACGACCTGGCTGCCCACCCCGTCGAGCAGGCGCACCAGGCCGTAGGTCAACAGGTTCCCCACCACGCCGCCTCCCACGCCGGTCTTGGTGAGGGCGAACGCGTCGGCGACGGTCAGCGCGCCGGGGGACCGCAGGCGGAGGAGTTCGGCGAAGCCGAGCCCGCCGGAGAGCGCAAGCCAGAGCAGGAGCAGGCCCCAGCGCTTGCGCAGCGCGACGCCCCGATGACCGAGGAGCGAGCGAAGGTTGAACAGGATGACGCCCAAGGCGACAACTTCGGTGGTGTCTCCCAAAAGCCAGCCGAGGCCGCGGGAGAGCCCCCGTCCCACGATGCCGGTGGCGCCGATGTGCAAACTGAGCAGGAGCAGCACCGAGACTCCGATGGCGATGACCGCCCGGAGCTCCCGGCGCGCCTCGGCGGCCAGGCGCTCGCGCCCCGGCGCGGCGCCGCGGCGGGCCTTGGGTGACCGGCGGGCGCTTCCTATGGCCCTCTTTCCTCGCGGCAAGTTGTTCCCTCCATGAGGCCGATGACGGCCGCCAGGCGTCCGGTTTTCGGCCCGTTTCGCCGGTACGAGTAAAACTCGCCAGGTTGGCAGGCCGTGCATTGCCCTATCACGGTTACATTCTCGTCCTTGATTCCGGTCTCCTTCAGGTCGAGCCGCACGGCAGCAGCCAGGTCAAGCAGGGCTTTCCCTCCACCGCGCGGCCGGGCGTAAACCCCCTCCTGCCCGGGGAAGGCGGCGGCGAACCGTTCCAGCACGGGCGCATCGACCTCGTAGCAGCAGGGCCCGACGCAGGGTCCCAGGGCCACCAGCAGGCTGGCCGGGCGGCAGCCGAACTCATCCGCCATGCGCCGGACCGCCTTCCCGGCGATCCGCTGCGCGGCGCCCCGCCAGCCGGCGTGCACCGCGGCCACGGCCCCCCGCTCGGGGTCGGCCAGCAGCACGGCGAGGCAGTCGGCCGTGAGCACGGCGACCGCCACTTCCGGGCTGGCCGTGAGCAAGCCATCGGCCGGCCGGTCGGCTGCCGCCTGGGCATCGGCCGCGCCCCGGATGACCAGCAGTTCATCACCGTGCACCTGCCGCGCGGCGACGAACGGCCGCCCGCCGAGCCCCAGCGCCTCCAGGAGAAGCCGCCGGTTGCGGCCGACCCGCTCCGGGTCGTCGCCACTGCCGTACCCCAGGTCGAGCCCGCCATACTCCGCCTCGCTCACCCCGCCCCGCCGGGTGGTGAAGGCGTGGGCGAACCGTCCCGTCGCCGTCAGAGCCTCGGCTTCCCACCAGGCCAGGCCGGCCCGTTCCACCCTGCGGGTTCCGCCCGGACCGCTCACTTGTCGTGCAGGAGCTTCTGCAGCTCCTGCATGAACCGGTTGATGTCCTTGAACTGGCGGTAAACGGAGGCGAAGCGCACGTACGCCACCTCGTCCACCTCGCGCAGGCGCTCCATCACCATCTCGCCGATCTCCTGCGAACTGATCTCCCGTTCGAGCCGGGAGTACAGGTCCTTCTCCACCTCATCGACCAGAGCTTCCAGCCGTTCGATGGGCACCGTCCGCTTCTCGCAGGCCCGGATCAGGCCGGAGAGCACCTTGTTCCGGTCGAACGCCTCCCGCCGGCCGTCCTTCTTGACCACGACCAGCGGCAGCCGGTCCAGCCGCTCGTACGTCGTGAACCGGTGGCCGCAGGCGGGACACTCGCGCCGGCGACGGATGGCCGTCTCGTCGTCGATCGCCCGCGAGTCGAGCACCTTGCTGTCGGGTTCGCCGCAAAAAGGACACTTCATCCCGCCGCCCCGCCCCCAGAAAGGATTTCTGCTTCGATTATAGCCTGCGGCGCGCGGCCTGTCACTCCCGCTCCCGGTCTGGGTGGCGGTCCACGAGGTAGGTGGGCTCGACGAGTATGACGTCGGCGCCGATGCGCCGGATCTGGCTCCATGGGATGCAGATGTCTTCGTTGCGGGTGAGCACCTGCCAGAAGCGGGCCTTGTTGGGCAAGACGATGGCGGTCACCTGGCCAGTCGCCACGTCCACCTCGAGGTCGTCGATGTAGCCCAAGCGGCGCCCGTCGAGCACGCTGATCACTTCACGCAACCGCAGGTCTGAGATTCTGGCAAGCATTTGCGCGCCTCCCCCGCCAGGCTACTGCAAGTCTATGAGGGGGAGGCCGCAGTTATCCGCCGCAGCCCTACCGCACGAGCGGCGGGATGAGCACCGAGAGCGGCGCGGGCTGACCGGGGGCGCCCGGCAGCGCCACTCTGAACCGGACAGCCACCTGCCCCGCGACAGGCGCCGGCCGCCGCACCACGCGCCCTTTCACCAGCTCGGAGTCGGCCTGGAGGAAGCAGAGCGGCGGGAAGAGCACGCACCACCAGTTGTGTCCCTTGCCCTCGCCGAGAATCACCCGGACCGCGTTGTACTTCCCCGCCGGGAGGGTGAGGTCGCCGTAGGTGCGGTCGGGGAAAGGAAAGACGCCGTACTCGACCCGGACCGGGTAGGCGAAGCCCTCCGCCCGGAGCCGGCGTTCGGCGATCCGGCGGAAGGAGGCTACATTCTCGAGCACCTGCCGGCGGGCCCGTCCCGCGTCTTTGGCCGCCAGGAAGATGGCCTTCGCCTCCTTGATGAGGTCGTCGCGCACCAGGAGTTTGACCCGCTGGTCGGCGAGGGAGTCGCTGTTGGCGATGATGTGGAGCCGGATCAGGTTCCCGCGGGTGAAGGCCAGCCCGTCCCGCTCGGTCGAACTGCTCGCCCGGAAACCGACCCCGGCGAGAACCAGGGCCGCCGCCAGGATGATCCCCGCCGTCTTGATTCTGCCGGTGGCGTTAGGGAGCATGACCATCCGTCCTCCTCTACTCCTGCGGCGCGATGTGCCGGCGCATGTGCTTCAAGGCTGCTTTCTCGAGGCGCGAGACCTGAGCCTGGGAGATGCCGATCTCCTCAGCCACTTCCATCTGAGTCCGCCCGTCGAAGAAACGGAGGGTGAGGATGAGCTTCTCCCGCTCGGTCAGCTTTTGCATGGCTTCCCGGATCGAGATGCCCTCCAGCCACTCGCTGTCGGGATCGCGTTCGTCGGAGATCTGGTCCATCACGAAGATGGGGTCGCCGCCGTCGTGGTAGATCGGCTCAAAGAGCGAGATCGGCTCCTGGATGGCATCGAGGGCGTACACGACCTCCTCCCGGGGGATGTTGAGTTCCCGGGCGATCTCAGTCACGGTCGGCTCCTTGGCGTACTTGTTGACCAGGTTGTCCCTCACCTGGAGCGCCTTGTAGGCGATGTCCCGCAGGGAGCGGCTCACCCGGATCGGGTTGTTGTCCCGCAGGTACCGGCGGATTTCCCCGATGATCATGGGCACGGCGTAAGTGGAGAACTTCACGTTCTGGCCGAGGTCGAAGTTGTCGATGGCCTTCATCAGGCCGATGCACCCCACCTGGAACAGGTCGTCGACGTACTCCCCGCGGTTGTGGAACCGCTGGATGACGGAGAGCACGAGGCGGAGGTTACCCTGGATGAGCTGGTCGCGCGCCGACCCGTCGCCGCCCCGCATCTTTTGCAGGAGTTCCCGCATCTTGGTGTTGGTCAGCACCGGCAGTTTCGAAGTGTTGACCCCGCAGATCTCGACCTTGTTCATGGCCGAACCTCCAACGCTTCTCTCTTCCAGGCGTTCCCATTATGGGACGGCCGGGGACGAATTATTCAAACGGGATGAGGCCGAGCGCCTCAAAGAGCGGGCCTTCGAAGAGGCCGGTGACCGGGAAGCCCTTGGCCCGCTGGAAGGCACGCGTGGCGGCCACCGACGACGGACCCCAGAGCCCGTCGAGCGGCCCCTGGTAGTAGCCGGCCCGGCGGAGCGCCCGTTGAACCAGCAGAACCCGGGAGGACGTCTCCCCATCGCCCAGCCGGCGCCGGCCCTCGAGGGGGTCGGCGTACTCGTCGGTGACCAGGACCGGCGTACCGAGTTGAACCCACTGGTACAGCTCGTCCGCATCCTCGGTGAACATCCGGATGCAGCCGCTGGACGCCGCCTGGCCGATCGAACCCGGATTGCTCGTCCCGTGGATGCCGTAGGTGCCCCAAGGCACCGAGATCTGCATCCACCGCCGCCCGAGGCCCTCCCCCCACTGAGCCTTCTCGATGATGCGCCATTCCCCGACCGGGGTGGGCGTTTCCGGCTTGCCGATGGCGACCGGGTACACCTTTACGGGCACGTAGTCGAAGTACACGGTCAAGGTGCGCCGTGGCAAATCCACCCGGACGTGCACGTGGCCCGGCGCCCGCCGCGGCCCGCCCTCCGTGGGCACCGCTGGCGTCCGGCCCGTCCCTTCTTCGCAGCCGCAAGGGTAAGTACCCGGCCGCACCGGTCCGGCTGCCCGGAGCCGGCCCCCTGCTGCCAGTGCGGTGACCAGGGCGACCAGAAGGATCAAGGAGGCGGCACGCCGCGACACAGGCAACCCTCCGCCGCTAGGATTCCCCGGGCAACAAAAAAAAGACAGGCAACCCTGTCCTTTCGCGCCGGTGGACGACTTCTAGCTGCGGGAGCAGATGACGCCGCTCACTCCATCCGGCGAATCTCCTTCCGGAGTTTCCGGATGATCCGCTTCTCCAGCCGGGAGATGTACGATTGGGAGATGCCCAGGAGGTCGGCCACTTCCTTCTGCGTCTTCTCCTGGCCGTCGGTGAGCCCAAAGCGCAGCTCCATGATCCGCTTCTCCCGGGGGGCCAACCGGCCGAGGGCCAGTTCGAGCAACTTGCGGTCGACTGTCTCCTCGAGTCCCTTATAGATGATGTCGATCTCGGTGCCAAGCACGTCGGAGAGGAGCAGCTCGTTCCCGTCCCAGTCGACGTTCAGCGGCTCCTCGAAGGAAACTTCCACGCGGGTCTTGTTGTTCCGGCGGAGGTACATGAGGATCTCGTTCTCGATGCACCGGGAGGCGTAGGTGGCCAGCTTGATCTTCTTCTCTGGATCGAATGTGTTGACCGCTTTGATGAGCCCGATCGTCCCGATGGAGACCAGGTCTTCGATGTGAACGCCGGTGTTGTCGAACTTCCGGGCGATGTAGACCACCAGGCGCAGGTTGCGCTCGATCAGGGTGGACTTGACGGTGGAGTCGCCCGCGCTGAGCCGGCCGAGCAGCCCCGCCTCTTCCTCGGCGGTCAGCGGCGGCGGAAGGACCTCGCTCGAGCCCACGTAATAGAGGCGCGGGCGAGGGAGAAGACCGAGCCGGCTCAGGAGCCAGAGCCCGGCCAAGCGAAGGTTGAACGAAAAACGCCGCAACACGGTCTGCATCGTTACTCTCCCTTGCCGGGCGCCGGAACTTCCCGCGGCACTCCCGGGCGGAGCGCCAGGTGTCCCCGCCGCCGGCTGACCTGGGCCAAGACCTTGCGCAACTGCGCCGGGTGAACCAGCGCCTGGTAGGTTCCGCCTGCGTCGAGCGGTCCCGCGTGGAAGGCGACCAGCGCCGCCCCCGTCTCCTCGGACGCTGCGCCGACGGGGAAGTTCACCCGGTCGACCCGAAAAGAGAGCAGCAGCCCGTTTTCCCGTCCGACCGTGCTGAACGAGATCAGCCGGACCCGGGAAGCGTACTCCGTGGCCGCGAGGCGCGCCACCGCCTCGGCCGGCTGCTCGCGCCCCAGTGCGACGGCCTCCGCCCCCTCCGGGGAGAGTAGCTGCGCCGCCAACTCCCCGGCCAGGATGATCACGGGCCGCCCGGAGACGGGGTCGCTCAGTCGGTTCCCCGTGTCGAGGAGCGCGGTCACCCTGACCCGGCGGCCGAGCAACTCGACCTCCACGGGAAGGTAGACCACCCGTGCCCAAACCCAACTCTGCACCACGCCCCACCCGAGTTCCGCCACCGCCAGGATGACTGCCATCGCCACCAGCGGCGGAATCCAACCGGCCGCACCCAGGTTGCGGACCGCGTAGGCGACGCCAGCCGAGAGCACCGCCAGGAACCAGTAGGCGCCCAGCGCCCACCAGCGCCGGGCCGGAGGAAGCGGCCAATAGGTCACCGCGAAGGTCGCCAGCGCCATCAGAAGCACCGTGTACCACGCGCCAAGGACGTGGCCGGGCAACACCCCGAAGCTCGCCAGGTCGACTGCGATGTCGTAAGCGGCGCCCAACGCGGCTCCCGCCGCCAAGCGCTTCGGCGGCGCGGCCGCCCCCACGATGGCGCCGCTGGCCCAGAGGAGGACGGCCATCTGCCCGAAGAGCAGGCAGAAGAGGAGCAGGTAGGCTCCGAGGTTGATGTCGAGGATCACGTCCGTCACCCCCCCCGGTGGACACACCCTGTTATACCGCCTCCGGCGGGCGACTCCTCCGATGACCGTTCCTGCCGCCCCGAAGAAAAGGGAGACCCCTGGGTAGCGGTCTCCCTTGCTGCACAGCTATGGACAGTGGTGCGACTTGTGGTGCGGCTTACTTCCGGCGAAGGAAGGCCGGGATATCGAGTTCGTCGGTGGAGGCGAAGGGCTTGATCTCGAGTTCGTCCGCCTTCTTGGCCGCCGGCCGGGTTCCTTCGAACCCGGTGGCGATGACCGTAACCCGGACTTCGTCCTTGAGATTCTCGTCGATCACCGCGCCGAAGATGATGTTGGCATCGGGGTCCGCCGACGCGGCGACGATCTCGGCCGCCTCGTTGACCTCATGCAGCCCCAGGTCGGCGCCGCCGGTGATGTTGAGCAGCACGCCCCGGGCCCCCTCGATCGAGGCTTCGAGCAGCGGGCTCGAGATGGCCGCCCGGGCCGCGGTGACTGCCCGCTCCTCGCCCGTGGCGATTCCGATGCCCATGAGAGCGCTGCCGGCGTTGGCCATGATCGCCCGCACATCGGCGAAGTCGAGGTTGATGAGGCCAGGCACCGTAATCAGGTCCGAGATGCCCTGAACGCCCTGGCGCAGGACGTCGTCGGCCACCCGGAAAGCCTCGAGCACCGGGGTGCGCTTGTCGATCACCGAGAGCAGCCGGTCGTTGGGGATGGTGATGAGCGTGTCGACGTTGGCCTTGAGAGACCCGATCCCGCTGTCGGCCTGCTGGTGCCGGCGGCGCCCCTCGAAACTGAACGGCCGGGTCACTACCCCGACGGTCAGGGCGCCCAGTTCCCGGGCGATCTGGGCCACGATCGGGGCGGCGCCGGTGCCCGTGCCGCCGCCCATGCCTGCGGTGATGAAGATCATGTCGGCTCCGGCGAGGAACCGCCTGATCTCCTCCTGGCTCTCTTCGGCCGCCTGCTTGCCGATCTCAGGGTTGGAACCCGCGCCCAGCCCCTTCGTGAGCCGGTCGCCGATCTGCAGGCGCTGGTTGGCCCGGGACGTCTGCAACGCCTGGGCGTCGGTGTTCATGGTCAGGAACTCCACCCCGGAAAGCCCCGCGGCGATCATCCGGTTCACGGCATTGGACCCGCCGCCCCCCACCCCGATGACTTTGATGGTGGCCAGCTGCCCCGGCTCCACATCCAACTCGAACATCTCGGCTCCTCCTTGCCTGCCCCGTCTGATCTACTCGGGGAAGAAATCTCCGAACCACTGGCGAACCAGCGCCATCACGCGTGCCGCAGGCCCCGCCCGCCTCCGGGCGCGGGCCGAAACCTCCTCCGGCGGCCGCCGGCGGGCCCCATAAAGCGCAAGGCCCACGCCGGTCGCGAAGGCTGGGTTGGCCTCCAGGTCGGGGAAGCCTGCCCGGCCGCCCGGGACCCCGCGGCGAACCGGCAAGCCCAGCGTCTGCCGGGCGATCTCCAGGACTCCCCCCAATTGCGACGAACCGCCGGTGATCACCGCACCGCCCGGCACGAAGGCTGGGTGGGGGACCTGCCGGAGTTCGCCGGCAACGAGGCGAAAGATCTCCTCGGCCCGGGCCCCGATGACCAGCGCCGGGTCGACCCGGTCGCCCTGCGCCTCCCGCCCGGAGAAGCTGGCGGCCGCGACTTGAAGCTGCCCTTCGAAGCCGGGCAGGACGGGCGGGCGCCCGAACGCCAGCTTGGCCCGTTCCGCCTCCCCCCAGGGCAGGCGGAGGCCGTAGGCCAGATCGGAGGTCACGTGGTTGCCCCCCACGGGGATCACGGCGGTGTGCCAGATGCTCCCCTCGTGGAAGACCGCCAGGTCGGTCGTTCCGGCGCCGATGTCGATGAGCACGACGCCCTCCGACCGCTCCTCAGGAACCAGCACCGCCTCGGCCGAAGCCAAAGGTTGCAGAACCAGGTCGGCCACCTCGAGCCCGGCGCGCTCGACCGCCTTGACCATGTTGCGCAAGGCGGTGACCGCCCCAGTCACCAGATGGACGTGGACTTCCAGGCGCACGCCCGACATGCCCACCGGATCGTGGATGCCCCGGCACCCGTCGACCACGAATTCCCGCGGCAAAACGTGGATGACCTGCCGGTCGGACGGCAGCGCCACCGCCCGGGCCGCCTCCACCGCCCGCTCCACGTCGTCGCGGGTTATCTCCCAATCGGGACGGGCCACCGCCACCACTCCGTGGCTGTTGAGCGAGGTGACGTGCCCGCCGGCGACGCCGACCCAGACCTCTTCCACCTTGACCCCGGCCATCCGCTCCGCCTGTCCGACGGACGCCCGGATGGCGTCCACGGTGCGCTCGAGGTCGACCACCATGCCCTTGCGGAGGCCATGCGAAGGCGCCACGCCTACGCCGACGAAATCCAAGCGCCCGGAGGGGTGCACCTCGGCGATGATCGTGCAGACCTTGGACGTGCCGACGTCCAGACCGGTTATCAAACGCCGCTCGGGCAAAGAGAAACCCCCCGCCGGGTTACTGTCGACTGATATTCGACGGCAGGGGGGGCTTTCCTCTTTTTAGCAGAGCAATTCGCGGCGGGGTCAGGCACCTTTAGCCCTGCTACTGCGGGCGCGCCAGCGGTCGAGCAGGTGGCGCCGGATGATGCCCAGGTTGTTGAAGATGCGGATGCTGAAGGCCACCGTCGCCCCGAGAATGAGGTCGACCCCCAGCTTGGCGCCGAGGTAGGTGAGGAGCGTGGCCACGACGATGTTCATGAAGAAACCGCTGATGAACACGGTGTTGTCGTACTTGTCCTCCAGGGCGGCCCGCAGCCCGCCGAAGACCGAGTCGAGGGCGGCCAGGATGGCGATCGCCATGTAGCTGGCGTAGCCCACCGGGAGGATCACCGGCGACCACATTCCGAGTGCGATGCCCAACAGGAGTCCGAGGGCCGGAAGCCACATGGTCTACTCGCTCCTCTGCTCGCCCTGCCCCACGCCGAGGGGCCGGGCAAACTCGTATTCCAGGCTGCCGGTATAGGCCGGGATGATCATGCGGTCGGACCGCTCGATGCGGACCTTGATGCCCCAGGTGCGCAGCGCCTCCAGCACGCCGCCCCGCAGGCGCATGGCGCTCTCGAGGGTATCGGCGTTGCCCACCGCCTGGATCACGAACGGGGCGCCCACCCTCGTCCGGTTGATCGAGGCCGTCGGCCCGGCGCACCGGATCTCGCTCCGCGACGTCCACCGCTGGCCGTTGATGGCGATCGCGTCGGCCCCGGCCGCCAGCAGTTCGTTGATGACCAGCAGCAGATCTTCGTCGTGGATCAGGTACATGTCCTGGTCCTGCCCGGGAGCGGCCTCCCGGTCGCTGTCGTTCAAGGTAACCGTGATCCCCGGGCCGATCACTTCCGTGAGGCCGGCCCGACGGCGGGCGTCTTCCACCGCCTGGTTCAGACCGGCCAGGCGCTGGCGCCCTTCCACGGCCTTGGCCAGTTCCTCGCGGAAGGTCGCGATCTCCTTCTCCAGGCTGCGCCGGTGGGCTTCCGTATCCTCATACAGGTTGAGCAGCACCTCCGACCGGGCGGTCGAGAGGCGCGTCTTCTGCGACTGGGTGCGGAACTGCACCACCATGAGGACGCCCAGCAGCACGCAGATCGCCGTCACGCCGAGGTGCAGGTGTCTCCGGTTCATTCTCCGGTCCCTCCCTGCCTGCGGCGGGCGCTCGGACCCACCGGCAAGGTCGCCGGTCCCGGCCGGTAGGCCGGCAGGACGAGATTCTCCGCCTTTTCGATCTTCACGGTGATCCCCCAGGCCCGCAGCGCGTCGAGGACGCCGCCCCGCACCGCCAGGGACTGCTCCAGCCCTTCGGGGTTGCCGATCGCCTTGATGACGAATGGCTCCCCGATACTCCGGTTGTTGACCGACATAAGTGCCCCGGCGCGCCGGATCTCCGTGGCCGCAACCCGCCGTTCGCCGTTGATGGCGATCGCCTCGGCCCCGGCCGCCGCCAGTTCGTTGATCACGTTGAGCAGGTCCTCGTCGTGCACGAGGAACAACTCTTCCTTGCCTTGGCGCTGCCCGTTCACCGGGCTTTCGAGGGTGACGATCACCCCCGGGCCCTGCACCCGGCTGGTTCCCGCGAGGAGCGTGGCTTTCCTGAGTTCGGTGTTGAGGCCGTTGAGGACGCTCTTGCCCTCCGCCGCGCGCCGCAGGTCAATGCTCAGTTGCTCCCGCTCGCGCAGCAGCGCCGCCTCCTGGATCTTCGCCTCGTTGTACAAGTGCACCATCATCTCTGAGTTGCCGGCCGGCACCCGGTCTTTCACGCTCTGGGTGCGGAACTGGACGGCGAGGAGGACGCCGAGCACCACGCAGACCACCGTGACCGAGACCATCCAGTCGCGCCGCATCACCGCCCCGCCTCCCCGGCCGTCGCCGCTGGTGCCGCGCCCTTGCGGACCAACGGCTGATCCACGCTGCGCACGTCGATCTCCCGCACCTTCCAGCCTTTCGCCGCCGTCTCCGCGAGGATCGAGCGGACAAGCCCCAGCTTCCGGCCGATCGCCTCGCGTCCGCCCAAGCGGACCCTCACCCCGTCGTCAAGAACCAGGGAGAGGTCGAACCCCCGCCGGACCTCCACCCGGGCGATCCGCCGGTCGAGATCGGGCGGGAGACTGCCGAGGACCGCCGCCAGCCAGCGCAAGCCCTCGCCGCGTTCGGGCCGCCCCAGCCTCACCGGAAACGGCCGCAGCCCCGTGACCAGCGGCAGCCTCGGACTACGGCTGGCCTGTCGCACAGCATAGGGGACTCCTTCCCGGTCGAAGAGAAGCAGATGCTCCCCGTAGGGCAGCGCGCCCACCGGCCGCCGCTCCGTGAGCATGATCCGGAGCCGGGCCGGCAGACGCCGCTCGACGCGGACCTTCGCCACCATGGGATACTCGGCGAGCTTGGCCTTGATGGCAGCAGGGTTGAGAGAAAAGACGTTGGCGGGGAGCCGCACGCCGGCCACGGCCAGCACCTCGTCGCGACTCATCTGCAAGGCGCCCGAAAGCTCCACCTCGCGCACCGAAAAGTACGCGGACTGGCTGAAGGCAAGCCCCGCGGCCACGGCGAGGAACAGCCATAAAAAAAGCACCTGCGGTGTCTTGCCCGCGGCCACGCCAGTCCTCCTCTCGCGGCAATATTATAGCACGCCGCATAGAGGGGGAGAATTGAAATCTCAGGCGGCGTCCCGCACCTGGAACTGGGCTCCCAGCGCCCCCAACTTGGCCTCCAGGTTCTCGTATCCCCGGGCGAGATGCTCGACCCCTTCGACCACCGATTCGCCCCGGGCGGCCAGCGCCGCCAGGACCAACGCCGCCCCGGCCCGGAGGTCGGGCGCATGCACGGTGGTTCCCGTCAGCGCCTCGACTCCCTGGACGATCGCCACGCGGCCTTCCAGGTGGATGTCCGCTCCCATGCGGACCAGGTCATCCACATGCCTGAACCGGCTGGAGAAAACCTCCTCGTGGATGAAGCTGACCCCGTCGGCCAGGCAGGCCACGGTGGTCAGCTGGGGCTGCAGGTCGGTGGGGAAACCGGGATAGGGCAGCGCCCGGACGGTCGTGCCGCGCAGGCGGCGCCCCACCTTGACGCGGGCGTAGTCCTGGCCGCGGGTCACCTCCGCGCCCATCTCGGCCAGCTTCGCCAGCGCCGCCTCGAGATGCTGGGGGATCACCCCGTCGACGGTGATGTCGCCGCGGGTCACGGCGGCGGCGGCAAGATAGGTCCCCGCCTCGATGCGATCGGGGATGACCGAATGGGAGGCGCCCGTGAGACCCGGCACGCCGTCCACCCGGACCACGTCGGTGCCGGCCCCCCTCACGCAGGCGCCCATCCGGTTCAACATGGTCTGCAGGTCGACGATCTCCGGCTCGCGGGCCGCGTTGCGGATGAAGGTGCGGCCTTGGGCGAGGCAAGCCGCCATCATGAGATTCTCCGTCGCCCCGACGCTTGGATAGTCGAGCAGGATGTCGGCGCCATGCAACCGCTTCGCCTTGAGGTGGATGAGGGAGCCGTCCTCGATCACCTGGGCGCCCATGGCCTGCAGGCCGTGTACATGCAGGTCCACCGGCCGGGGACCGAGCGCGCACCCGCCGGGCGGGCTGATGCTGACCTCGCCGAAGCGGGCCAGCAGCGGTCCGGTCACCTGGAAAGAGGCCCGCATCTCGCGCACGATCTCTTCCGGCGGCGCGGTGCTGAGGTCGGTCCCGCTCTTGACTCTGAGGACATGCTCATCCAGCCAGGAAAGGCGGGCGCCCAGCGCTTCAAGCACCTGGCACATCGTGCCGATGTCGCGGATCTGCGGCACCCGCTCAAGGTCGCAGGCGTCGGGCGTGAGCAGAGTGGCCGCCATGAGCGGGAGCGCCGCGTTCTTGGCGCCCGAGGCGGTGACGCGTCCGGCCAGTCTCCGTCCGCCGGAGATGAAAAGCTTATCCACGCTTGTGTTCCTCCCCCAAGCGCCCCTCAGTCTTCTCCGCCGACCAGGCGGAGTTCCGGTTCGAGCATGACCCCCGTCTGCACGAACACCCGGCGCTGCATCTCCCTCACCAGCCAGAGAACGTCGGCGGCGGTGGCGCCGCCCGTGTTGACGATGAAGTTGGCGTGCACCCGCGAGACCTCCGCGCCGCCCCGGCGAAGGCCCTTCACTCCGGCCTCTTCCAGGAGGCGGCCGGCCTTGCCTCCTGGAGGATTCTTGAAGACGCTGCCGGCGTTGGGCACACCGAGGGGCTGGCTCCGGCGGCGGGCCTCCAGCAGTTCGGCCGTCCGGCGCCTGATCTCGGAGACTTCTCCGGGGTGCAGGGCAAGCTCGACCCGGGTGACCACTTCCCCGCTTCCCAGAAGGCGGCTGGTGCGGTAGCCGAATGCCATCTCCGCTCCGCCGTAGCTCACCCGGTCCCCTTGGCGGTCGACGACCCAGACCCGGCTGACGATGTCGGAGAGGGAGGCTCCCCAGGCGCCGGCGTTCATGCACACCGCCCCGCCCAGGCTGCCGGGGATGCCGGCGAGAAACTCGCAGCCGGCCAGTTCGGCATCGGCCGCGGCGCGGGCGATGGCCGGGAGCGCCACCGCCGCTCCGGCCGAGAGTTCGCGTCCGGTGCGAGCTATCTGCCGGAAGTGCTCGCCTAATCTGATGACCGCCCCCCGGAAACCGTCGTCGCTGAACAGCAGGTTCGTTCCGTTGCCGAGCACGAAATAGCGGAGCCCCCGGCGGCCCAGGGCCGGCAGGAGCCTTTCCAGTTCACGGTCGCCGGGAACCGTCATGAACAGGTCCGCCGGTCCCCCGATCCGGAAAGAAGTGTGCGACGCCAAAGGTTCGCCGGTCTTCACCTCGCAGCCCGTTTCCTCGCTGAGCGCGTTCGCCAACCGGTCGATGGTCCCGGCACCCTCTTCCCCGTCTCTCATGCCTGCTTCCCCTACACCATATGACTTTGGTCGCAGAGTGTCCCTGACCCCGGCGTCAGCCATGGGCGACGCGGGCGAGGTCGTGAAGGAGCCGCGCGACCGCCTCCGCCGCCTGGGGCCTGCCGAGGGTCCGCGCCGCGCTCTCCATCCTGGCGAGCCGGACTGGATCGGCCAAGAGCCCGGCGAGGAGCGCACCCAGGCGCTCCCCCGAAAGATCGCGTTCGAGCAGCATGACGCTGGCCCCGGCCTTCTCTCGGGCCCGGGCGTTCCACTCCTGATGGTTCTCGGCCGCGCTGGGCAGCGGGATGAGGATCGAAGGCAGCCCCCGCACGGCCATCTCGGAGAGGGCCATCGCGCTCGCCCGGCTCACCGCCAGGTCGGCCGCGGCCAGCGCCAAAGGCATGTCGTGGAGGTAGGCGAAGACGTGGACATCGCCGAGCCGGGCCTCCTGCTCGCCGACCGCCGCCCCCTCCGCCGCCAGGCGCTCCGAGACCTCGGCGAAGGAGCGGGTCCCGGTGACCCACAGCAACTGGCAGTCGCGGCGCGCCACCAGCCCGGGCAGCGCCGCAAGCGTCGCCCGGTTGATCGCCCGCGCTCCCTGGCTGCCCCCGAAGACCAGCACCGTGCGTTTGCCCGGGTCCAACCCGAACCGGGCCTGGCCCTCCTCGCGCCGGGCCGTGAGAATCCCGGCCCGCAGGGGGTTGCCCGTGAGCACGCATTTCGCCTTGGGAAAGAAGCGCTCCGCCTCCCCGAAACCGAGCGCCACCCGGTCGACCACCCGCCCCAGGACCCGGTTTGTCCACCCCGGCAATGCGTTTTGCTCCTGGATGGCGGTGGGTATGCCCATGAGGCGGGCCGTCAGCACCACCGGGCCGCAGGCGTAGCCGCCCGTCCCCAGGACCACGTCGGGCCGGAACCGGGCGAGCGTGGCGCGGGCCGCCGGAAAAGCGGCCGCGGCGCGCCAGGCGGTCCTTAGGGTGTCGAAGGAGAGTCGCCGCTGGAACGCCTGGAGCGGAAACGTCACCAGGGGCAGGCCTTCCCGGGTCACCAGTTCCTTCTCCAGGCCCCGCTCGGCGCCGACCCAGAGGAGTTCCACCGGGCCCAGCCGCTGCAGGGCCGCGGCGACGGCCAGCCCCGGGTAGATGTGCCCACCCGTTCCCCCGCCCGTGAGAACCACGCGCATCTGCAGCCTCACCCCCTGCGTTCCTGGGCGTGCTTCGAGATGTTGAGCAGGATGCCGACCCCGGCCAGGGTGATGGAGAGCGACGAACCGCCGTAGCTGAGCAGCGGCAGCGTCACCCCGGTGATCGGCAGCGCGCCCGAGATCACGAGCATGTTCAGGATGGCCTGAAAGACGATGGCCGAGGTCAACCCGGCGGCCAGCAGGGCCCCGAACTCGTCGGGCGCGCTGATGGCGATCCGGTAGCCTCGCCAGGCGAAGACGAAGTAGAGAGCGACCACGGTCAGGGTCCCCAGCAGCCCCAACTCCTCACCCAGGATGGCGAAGATGAAGTCGGTATGCTGCTCCGGGAGATAGAGATACTTTTGCCTGCTCTGGCCCAGCCCCAGGCCGAGCAGCCCCCCCGAGCCCAAGGCGAGCAGCGACTGGACCGTCTGATAGCCGATGTCCTGCCGGTGCGCCCAGGGATTCGTGAAGGCCAAAAGCCGGGCCATCCGGTAGGGTTTGGAAATCGCGAGGTAGACCAGGGCTGGCAATGCCGCCAACCCCGCCCCGCCCAGGAAGATCCACCGCATGCCGGCCGCCACCATGATCGCCACCGTGAGCCCGATGATGATGAGCGTCGACCCGAAGTCGGGCTGCTTCATCACCAGGACGACGATGAGGCCCAGAAGCCCCAGGGGCGCCAGGAGGCCGCCGAGCGACAGCGCTCGTTGCGGGCGGGCCGAGAAATACGCCGCGAGGAACAGGATCATCGCCAATTTGGCGACCTCGGTCGGCTGGAGGTTGAGGGGGCCGAGCCGGATCCACCGGGTGGCGCCCAGGGCGTTGGTCCCCGCCACCAGCACCGCCGCCAGAAGGACCAGGGCGATGAGCATCCCCGGCGCCGCCAGGTTGCGGAGGCGATGATAGTCGAAGTTCATGAAGAAGAACATGCCGAAGAGCCCGACCACGGCCGAAATGATCTGCTGCCGCCCGAAATGGAAGGCGTCCCCATAGTCGTGGAAGGCCTCGTAGGAGCTGGCCGACAGCACCATGACGATGCCGATGCACAAGAGCCCGAAGACCGCCCCCACCAGGATCAGATCGGCCGTGACCAGCCTGCGTTTCATCGCCCTACCCCCTACAGCCGCAGCAGCCCCGGAGCGAGGAGCAGCCCCACCAAGGTGAAGAACAGCCCGATCAGCCAGAACCGGGCCACCACCTTGCTCTCCGGCCAACCCAACAGCTCAAAATGGTGATGGAGCGGAGACATCTTGAAGACGCGCCGGCCAGTGAGCTTGAACGAGGTGACCTGGATGACCACCGAGAGCGTCTCCAGCACGAAGAGCCCGCCGACGACCACGAGCAGGAGTTCCGCCTTGGTGAGCATGGCGAGCGCCCCCAGCGCGGCGCCCAGCGCCAGTGACCCGGAATCCCCCATGAAGACCTGGGCGGGCGGCGCGTTGAACCAGATGAACCCGAGGCAGGCCCCGGCCACCGCAAAGGCCAGCACCGCGAGGTCGGTCGCGGCGCGGCCCAGCGCGATGAGGCCGAACGCCACCGCGGCCAGGGTCACCGTCCCCGCCGCGAGGCCGTCGAGGCCGTCGGTCAGGTTGACCGCGTTGGTCCAGGCTGTCATGTAAACGCCGCCAAACAGCACGTAGAGCCAGACCGGCAATGTCAAGGCACCCTTCCAGCCCGGAATGGTCAACTGCGTTCCGAGTCCGGGCGCAACCGCCACCGCATAAGCCAGGGCGAAGCCGAAAAGGAACTGCCAGAAGAGCTTGGCCCGGGCCCTCAGGCCCAACGACCGCCGCCGGATGATGATGAGCAGGTCATCGGCGAGGCCCACCAGGAAGTAACCGAGAACCGCCCCCAGGGCCAGGGGAAGCAGCCGCCCTTCCGGCGGAGCGAGCGCAGCCGAGGTGAGGACCGCTCCCGCGACGATCAGGATGCCGCCCATCGTCGGGATGCCCGATTTCTTGAGGTGGGTTTGCGGCCCATCCGTCCGGACCGTCTGGCCGAATTTCACCCGCCGCAGGAAGGTGATGGTGACCGGTCCCAACGCCAGGACGAAGGCCATGGCCAGTATACCTGCGATGATTGCCCTAAGCATGCTCCGTTGCCCCCACTTCCAAAAGCCCCCGGACCACCTCTTCCATGTGCATCCCCCGGGAACCCTTAACCAGCACCACGTCTCCCTGACTCAGCCCTTCCAGCGCGGCCAGCGCCTCGGCGTTGCTCTGGTAGGCGTCGGCCCGGGCCAAACCGCTTTCCCGGGCTCCCTCCACCGTGAAGCGCGAGAGGGGGCCGACCCCCAGCAACCGGTCGACGCCGAGCGAAGCTGCGACACGCCCCACCTCCCGGTGAGCCGCCGGGCTGATCTCCCCGAGTTCGAGCATGTCGCCGAGCACCGCCACAACCCGGCCGCCCTCCCGGCTCTCGACCAGCAGCGCCAAGGCGCTCCGCACCGACGCCGGGCTGGCGTTGTAGGCGTCGTTGATCACCAGAAAGCCGCGGGGACTGCGCTCGAGCTGTAGCCGCATGGCGGTCAGGCTCGCCTGGCCGAGACCCCAGGCGACCTCAGGCAAGCTCAAGCCCAGCGCCAGGCCGGCGGCGGCGGCGGCCACCGCGTTGGACACGTTGTGCCGCCCGGGCACCGGCAGCCGGACCTCGGCCGACTCGCCGCCGGCCTCCAGCGTGAACCGCATTCCGTGCACCCCCGCCGACTGCACGTCCGCGGCGGCCACGTCCAGTTCCCGCCCGCCCGGCGCCGCACCGGGCACCCGGACGCCATAGAAGCAGACCCGGCCCCGGCAGCGCGCCGCCATCCCGGCCACCAGAGGATCGTCGGCGTTCAAGACGGCCACCCCGTCGCCCGGCAGCGCCTCGACCAGCTCGCCTTTGGCCCGGGCGATGTTGGCCTTGCTGCCCAACAGCTCCAGGTGAGTCTCGCCGACGTTGGTGACCACCCCGACCGTCGGCTGCACGATGGCGGCCAGCGCCGCGATCTGGCCCAGCCCCCGCATCCCCAACTCGAAGCAGGCGGCTTCGGTGGTCGCATCGAGGCGAAAGACGGTCAGGGGCAGGCCGAGTTCGTTATTGTAGTTGCCTTGGGTGGCCACGGTGCGCCACCTGACGCCGAGCACCGCCGCGATCAGATCTTTCGTCGTGGTCTTGCCGACGCTCCCGGTAACGCCGACCACCGGGATGCGGAACCGCCGCCGGTAGAAAGCCGCCAGGCGCTGCAGGGCCGCGAGCGGGTCGTCGACTCCCACGACGAACGGGTGCCGCTCGCCCACCTGGATCGGCCAGGGCACCTCAAGAGCCGTCAGCCGTTCCCAGAGTGAACCCTCGCCCCGGGCGAAGAGGAAACCGGCCGCCCCGGCCGCGAGTGCCGCCCCGATGAAGCGGTGGCCGTCCACCCGCTCGCCGGCAAGCGGCACGAAGAGTTCTCCGGGGCGAACCGTCCGGCTGTCGCAGCAGACGCCGGTGAAACCGTTCCCCAGCGCACCCTGGACCATCTCACCCCCGGTCGCCTCGAGCAGTTCTTCCAGGCTAAGCCTCTCCATGCAGGGACCCTCCGTGGCGGGCGAGCGCCTCGCGGACGACCTCCCGGTCGTCGAAATGGATGGTGCGGTCGGCGAAAACCTGGTAAGTCTCGTGGCCCTTGCCGGCGATCAGCACAAGATCCCCCGGGCGCGCCAGGGAGAGAGCGTGTTCGATGGCCTCCCGCCGGTCGACCATCACCCGCCACCCGCCCGGCCCCGGGGCCGTGCGGGCCAGGCCTGCCGCCACCTCGGCGCAGATGGCCGCCGGATCCTCCGACCGGGGGTTGTCGCTGGTGACGACCGTGTAGTCGGCCAGCCGGCCGGCGATCTCGCCCATGATGGGGCGCTTGCCGCGGTCGCGGTCGCCGCCGCACCCGAACACGATGATCTTGCGGCCCCGGCTCACGGCGTCCGCGGCGCGCAGCAGGTTCTCCAGGCCGTCGGGCGTGTGGGCGAAGTCGACCACCACCATGAAGTCCTGACCGGCATCGACGACCTCGAACCGGCCCGGCACCCCGGGGACGGCCTCGAGACCCCGCCGGATGGTCTCCAGCGGCGCGCCCTCCGCCAGGCCGGCCGCCGCCGCCGCCAACGAGTTGTAGACGTTGAAGCGCCCGGAAAGCTTCAGGTTAAGCTCAACCTGGCCTTCCGGAGCCACCAGCCGGTAGCGCAGGCGCCCGGCGTGCGTGAGGTCGATGTCCTCCGCCCGGACCTGCGCCGCCTGCTCCAGCCCGTAGGTGAGCACCGGGACGGTCGCCGCCTGGGCGAAGTAGGCGGCGGAAGGGTCGTCGGCGTTGATGATCGCCTGGCGCCGGCCGGCCTTGGCGGTGTGGCCCAGCGAGGTGAAGAACTTGCCCTTGGCCGCCCGGTAAGCCTCGAAGGTGCCGTGGAAATCCAGGTGGTCCTGCGTCAGGTTGGTGAAGACGCCCAGGTCGAATTCGGCCCCGGCGATGCGCTTGAGCTCCACGGCGTGCGAAGAGACTTCCATCACGACGTGGGTGCACCCGGCCGCCCGCATCTCGGCCAGCAGCGCCTGGAGGTCGAGCGACTCCGGCGTCGTCCGTTCCGTGGGCACTTCCCGCTCGCCGATGAGGTTGCGGATGGTGCCGATCAGCCCCACGCGGTGACCCGCCGCCTCGAGGATCGCCTTGACCAGGTAGGTGGTGGAGGTCTTCCCGTTCGTGCCGGTGACCCCGATGAGCCGCAGCCCCCGGGCGGGATAGCCATAAAACCGGGCCGCCACCAGCCCCAGAGCCAGCCGGGTATCGTCCACCCGCACCAGCGGGACGGGGAGAGGGTCGGGCAGGTCGCGCTCGGCCACCACGGCCGCGGCGCCCCTGGCAAGCGCGTCGTTCACGAAGAAGTGACCGTCGGTCTTGAGCCCCCGGATGCAGACGAACAGGTTGCCCGGCTGCACCCGCCGGGAATCGTATGCGATGCCGGTGATCGCGACCTCCAGATCGCCCCAGCTCACCACCGTCTTGAGGTCCGAAATCAGCTCCGATAGCTGCGTCACAATCCCACTCCTCAGCCTAAGGTTCCCCTGCTCCGGATGGCCTACTCGACCGGGTTGAGCCCCTCGCCCTGCCCCAGCGGCCCGGCGGTGCGGAGCAAGACCTTCGTCCCGGCGGGCACCGTCGCGCCGGGCTTCGGCACCTGGTCGATCACGATCTCCCCGTCGCCGTCGAAGGCGAAGGTCAGCCCGGCCTGTGTGAGGAGGGCGGACGCCTCTCCCCGCGGGTAGTTGCGGGCATTGGGAACGTCGACCTTCGCACTGGGTTCAGGGCCGGTCGCGGTGCCGTCCTTCCGTTTCTCCGCAGGATCGACCACCGGCGGGATCTTCAGGTGCGCCATGGTGTCGCGGATGATGGCCTGCCAGACCGGAGCGGCGATCACGCCGCCGAAGGTCACGCCGGAGGTGGGTTCGTGCAAGGCGACGATCGCCGCCACCTCCGGGTCGTCAAAGGGAGCGAAGCCCACGAACGAGGCGATGACCTTGGAATGCGAGTAGCCGCCGGCCTCCGCCACCTGCGCGGTGCCGGTCTTCCCGGCCGGGCGGTAGCCCGGGACGTCCGCCCGCTTGCCCGAACCGTTGACCACGACGGAGCGGAGGATGCGCCGCAGTTCCCGGGCGGTTTCGGGCGAGATGACCTGCCGAACCTGCGTCGGTTGCGTGACCCGGAGGTCCTTGCCATCCTGCGACTTGATCTCTTTAATGAGGTACGGACGCATGAGCCGCCCGTCGTTGGCCACCGCCGAGACGGCCATGAGCAGTTGCAGCGGCGTCATGGTGATCCCCTGCCCGAACCCTACGTTCACCCACCCGACGGTGGAGATGGTCCCCGGCAGGTGCACCACGCCGTCGGCCTCGCCCGGAAAGTCGATGCCGGTGGGCTGCCCGAATCCGAAGGCCCGGATGTAGTTGTAGAACCGCTCGTCGCCGATCTCCATGCCCAAGGTCCCGAAGACGACGTTGCACGAGTTCTCCACGCCCTCCACGAAGCTCTGGGAACCGTGGCCCCCCGGAAGCCAGCAGTGGATGTCGTGGCCGCCGACCCGCATGAACCCGGGGTCGAAGAACCGCCGCTCCGGGGTGGTCACCCGCTCCTCGAGCGCCGTCGCCGCGGTGACGATCTTGAAGGTCGACCCCGGCTCGTAGGTGTCGGAGACGGCCGTGTTCCGCCGGTTCTGGGCGGGGTAAGCCTGGAAATCGTTGGGGTCGAACGAGGGCAGGTTGGCCATCGCCAGGATCTCGCCGGTCTTCGGCTTGACGACGATGGCGACACCCTTCTTCGCCCCGGTCTCCTTGAGCGCCTTGGCCAGTTCCCGTTCGGCGATGTACTGGACGACCCGGTCGATGGTGAGGTACAGATCGGCCCCATCGTGCGGCGGGATGTAGCGCTTCATGCCCCCGGGGATGACGTTGCCCCGGGCATCGCGCTCGGCCTCGACCCGGCCCGGCACCCCCTTGAGATAACGGTCGTACCAGACCTCCACGCCTTCGAGGCCCTGGTTGTCGATGCCGGCGATCCCGAGAATCTGCGAGGCCAGGATGTGGTTGGGATAGAACCGCTGGGGGTTCTCGACCACGCCGACGCCCGGCAACTCTGCCTCCCGCACCGCCCGGGCCTGCTCCGTGGGCACCTTCTTCTTGATCCACTCCGAGGAGGAGCGGCGGGCGAGCTTGGCCAGCACTTCCTGCTCGTCGACGCCCAGGATCTCATGGAGCCGGCGCGCCACCAGCGCCGCCTTCTCTTTGGCCTTGCGGGGGTCCTTGGCGATCTCGGCCGGCACGACGTAGACGGCGTCGGCCGAGATGGAGACGGCGAGCTTCTCTCCGTTGCGGTCGAAGATCGTGCCCCGCCGCGGGTCGATGGGCACCGGGTGTAGCCGCTGGTCCAGCGCGTGGGCGGTCAGGAACTCCTTGCGGACCACCTGGACCCAGAAGAGCCGCCCGGTGATAAAAACCAGAAAACCGGCGGCCGCCAAGAATAGCAGCGCCACCCGTTTTCGCACGACCAACTGGCTGAACTTAGACATAGAGTCCTCCCGTGTCGCGGCTCCTTTCAGCGCTGCGCCGCCCGGGCGGTCTGCACCACCGCTCCGGCGAAGAACCGGTGCAAGCGGGCGACCACCGTCGGCTGAACCTGCGACGCCTCCGGGCTAGGCGGGGCCACCGGCACCGCTTCCGCGTCCGACAGATACTGCGCCGCCGCCGGCGAAACCAGGTGCAACTCTTCCCGGGCGATCTTCTCGATCCGGTCCAGCGAAGACAACTCACTCATCCTGAGCTGCAGTTGCTCCGTCTCCACGGTGGCCGCGTGGATGGCGGCCTGGACGCCGGTCAGCCGGTACGTGAGCGTGACCACCAGCGCCTGCTCCGCGACGTAGAGCATCAGCAACAGGCCCAGCAGGCCGAAGAACGCTCCCAGGCGGGCGACCGGCGAAGCCTTCCGCCTGCCCCGGACGCGCGGGGCCATGGTGACTTTTTCCTCGCGTCCCACATCCCACCTGCTGGGATATCCCTCCATCGCCCTGGCCGCTGACATCTTATTCCCTCTCTCACTGGCTAATTCGAACCGAGCCGTTCGGCCGCCCGCAGCTTCGCGCTGCGGGCCCGGGGATTAGCCGCCACCTCCGCCTCGCTGGGCGACACCGGGTGGCGGGTGAGGATTCTCAGGACGGGCTTATGCCCGCAGGTGCACACCGGCGCCCGGGGCGGGCAGACGCACTCCTTGGCGCCTTCCACGAAGGCCTGCTTGACCAGCCGGTCCTCCAACGAGTGGAAGCTGATGACCACCAGCCTCCCCCCCGGGCGCAGCAGTTCGATCGCCGCCGCCAGCCCCCGGGAGATCGCCCCCAGTTCGTCGTTGACCGCGATGCGCAAGGCCTGAAAGGTCCGCCTGGCCGGATGCGGCCCCTCGCGGCGCGCCGCCGCCGGAATGGCGTCTCTGATGGCCTCCACCAGGTCGTCCGCAGTCACGAACGGCTTGGCCTCCCGCCGGCGCACGATCGCCGCGGCGATCCGGCTCGCCCACCGCTCCTCCCCGTACTCCCGGATGATCCGGGCCAGTTCCCCGTGGGAAGCCTGGTTCACCAGGTCCGCCGCAGTCTGCCCCGCCCGGCGGTCCATCCGCATGTCGAGCGGCGCCTCGCCGTGGTAGCTGAACCCCCGTTCCTCCGTGTCGAGCTGGAACGAGGAAACGCCCAGGTCGAACAGGACCCCGTCTGCGCCAAGGACCCCCAGCTCCTCACAGACCCCGGCCAAGTCGGCGAAGTTCGCCCGCACCAGGGTGACCCGTCCGCCGGCGAGCCCGGCCGCCAGGCGTTCCCCGGCCCGGCTCAGGGCCGCGTCGTCCCGGTCGAGCCCGATGAGCCGCCCGTCCGGGCCGCACGCCGCCAGGATGGCCGCCGCGTGCCCCCCGCCTCCGACGGTGCAGTCGACGTACACGCCCCCCGGCCGGCAGGCCAGGTACGCCAAGGCCTCCTCCGCCATCACCGTCTTGTGCTCGACCCGCGGCTCGTTCATCCCGTCACCTGGAACCGCGGCTCACAGCCCAAGGTCGACCACCGTCTCGGCGATCTCGCCGAAGGCCGCCTCCGCCGCGGCCGAGTACTTCTCCCACTCGGCTTTGGCCCACAGTTCCACCCGTGAGGATACCCCAATCACCACAGCATCTTTGTCCAGCCCCGCATATGCTCTGAGGTTGGCCGGGATCATGACCCGGCCCTGCCGGTCCAGTTCCGATTCGGTGGCGCCGCTGAGGAGCGTCCGGACGAACGCCCGCGCCTCACCCTTGCCAAGGGGCAGGTTACGCAGCTTCTCCTCAAGTTTCGCCCACTCGGTCAGCGGGAAGACGAACAGGCACTTGTCGAGGCCCCGGGTCACGACGAACCTGAGGCCCAGTTCCTCCCGGAAGCGGGCGGGAATGATGAGACGGCCCTTCTCGTCCACGCTGTGCTCGTACTCGCCCATGAACATCGCCGTCTCACCCCCTTCGTCACCCCAGCGCTCCGCGTCCACCACTTTGCGCCACTTTCCACCACACAAACGCTAAGTTTCTCCCCTCTCCCGCCACTTCCTTCCTCTGCCAGGGCGTCCAGGCAAAAAAATTCGCGGCTTGCAGATGGCTGCAAGCCGCATGGACAGTCGCTCGTGGGGCACTTACTCTTGCTCTCCGGGGGGACGGCCGCCCTCTCCGCCCCCGGGCGGGCCGCCTTCCGGCGGGATGGTCGCGCGGGCCTGGACCGTCGCCGCCCGGACCAGCATCACGTAGGTCACCAGCAGCGCGCCGATCACCAGCTCCAGCCACGCCAAACGCGGGCTGCCGGCCATGCGCACCGCCACGTACCCTGCGCCGGTCACGAACAGGGCCGCGGCGGCGAGTTCCCGCCAGATGACGAGGCGGTGAAGCTTGCCCAGGGGCGTGTGGCGGACGGCTTTCCCAGCCCGCCTCGCCCGCTCCGCCATGATGAGGTGGACCACGGCAGGCATCGCTGCCAGGCCGAGCACCAGATTGATCCGGAACAGCCAGGCCAACGCGGTGAAAAAGACTGTTCCCCCGAGGTAGACCACCCGCAAGCGGCGTTCGGCGTCCCGGTTCATCGGCCGCCCCCCAGTCTGGTCCTGGCTTCCGGCCGCGTCTCGCCGGCGCTCCGCTGCTCGTTCCTCCAGCTGCGCAGCACGCGCCTGGGAAAGTAGAGCAGCAGTTTTGCCGGGTTGAAGAGGCGAAGCAACAGGTACCGGCTATACATCTGCGGGCCGAAGAACGACTCGCGGCCCACCATCCGCTGCCGGTGGACCCCGACTTGGTGGTAGAGGGCTTGCGCCAAACGGATTCGGCTGAGGAGAAAACCGCTGGCCCGGTCGAGCGGCGACACCGCCTTCCCGAGGATCGGTTCGAGGTAGAGTTCGATCAGGGCGTGACGCCCGTCGCGGTTGGAGTAGACGCCCAGCCAGCGGGTGCGCTCGTTCCGTCCAGCCTGGGCGTCGAGCAGGGCCACCTGGTAGAGGCCGCAGAGGTCGGCGGCCGGGATGTCGGCCAGGAGTTCGGCCACCATGGCCTCGACCCGGAAACCGTAATCCCGGCTCCCCAGGTTGCGAACTTCGATCCCCCCGCAGCGGCTCATCGAAGCCACCTCCCTACCCCCGTTATCGGCAGGTTCGGCCATGAGCTTAGTCCCCCTTTGCCGGCGCCCATGGCTGCGCAGTCTCGACCGTGAAGGGGTGCCCCGCCTTGAGCAGCCGTTTCCGGCACGTTTCGATGGCCGCCGGGCTGTTGTCGGCCATGACCCACGCCCGGCCCAACCGCCCGGCCACCACGCCCGTGGTGCCGGAACCGGCGTAGAAGTCGCCGACCAGATCGCCCGGGCGGCTGGAGGCCAGGATGATCCGCTCCAGCAGGCGTTCCGGCTTCTGGGTGGGGTAACCGCACCGCTCCGGCCCGCTCTCGGCGATCCCACGGATGTCGTCCCAAAGGTTGTCCACGTTGGATAGCTTCACGAAGCGGTCGCCGCGCGGTTCCAGGTAGTACTTGATGCGGATGGTCCCGCGGGTGGCCGCCACCCGGCCGTCCTCTTCCACCAGGGAGCCGCCCCGGGTGACGTGAAGGCGGCCTTCCCGGGCAAGCGCCGCCAAGCGGGCGTCGGAATAGGTGCCGCGGTGAGAGGTCGAGTAAAAGCCGCGCTCGTCGCGCCGGTAGAGACGTTCGGCCTCCTCCCGGCTGAGGCTGCGCTCCGCCACGATGGGGTTCCAGACCGCCCCCCGCGGGTTCTTCGTGTAGCAGAGGAGGTATTCGACGTTGTTGCCGAAGTGGCGTGCCTGGGCCTTCCGACCCCGGGACACCTCCCGCCGCCAAACGATGACGTTCTGGAAGCACTTCCGCCCGAAGACCTCGTCAAGCAGGACTTGAACGTAGTGGCAGGTCCGGCGGTCCAGATGGACGTAGAGGGTCCCTTCCGGGGAGAGCAGGCGGTGGAAGAGCTTGAGGCGGGGGTAGATCGCCGAGAGGTAACCCGGCAGTCCGGTCTCCCAGGCGTCCACGTAGGCGAGTTTGGACGGACGCCCGCCTGTGCGCAGCGGGAAAGACTGGTCCGTTCCGTAGGGCGGGTCGGCGTAAAGCAGCGTGAACCGCCCTTCCAGCCCTTCCGCGAGCAGAGCCGCCAGAGCGGCCAGGTTGTCGGCGGCGACCAGACGGCCAGCCGCCCCCCCATGGCCGGCAAACCGGGCCACGGCCGCCAACCGGACCTCCGGCAGCGGCGCGGCCGCCTCCTTGCCCGGCCAAGACAGGGTGACCGCACCCGCCCGGGAATCAGGCGCCATGCTTTCGCCTCCTGGTGGTCTGTTCGCCTGCCAGCCTGCCAAATCCTGCCTCTGCCGGGACCGCGGCACAAGAGGCGCCCAAGGCGGCCCCTCTCGTCCAGGACCTGCGTACAATGCCACGAGAAGGCCGGAGACGGCCCGATAACCAGTTGGGAGGGACCCGGTGTGACCGATCCGAAACAGCCGGCGGCTGGCGTTGACCTGATGAAGATGTTCCCCAACACCGCAGCGTTGTTCAAATCGCTCAACCTGCCCAGGGAGTTGACCGAGAACCTCAAGAGCGCCGCACCGTCCGACCCTCAAACGACCAAGTCCATCCTGGCGCTGGCCCAGGTGATCGAGCAGGCGCTGAGCAAGCGGAAGTGAGAGGCGGGCCGGTTCGCGGAAGGGCCTCGAAAGCAAGTGTCAAATCCCTCCCGTGAGGGAGGGGTCCGGGCATGATGAAGCGGGCCGCCCACCGGTGTTTGCCCGTGTTCGTGGGTTGGCTGGTCCTGTCGGCGCTGGCGGGGACGCTGGCGGGGGCTGCGGCCTCCGCCGGCGGCCCATACACCATCCGCGGCCTGGTGCTGGGGGTCGACGGTCGACCAGTCTCCGGCTATCCCGTGCGTCTGACCCCGCTCCTGCCCGAAGGAGGGCCCGATGCATACAACCTGTTCTACCACATCGCCCAGCATGATGACCACCTGACCCACACCGACGAGCGCGGGCGTTTCACCCTCACCGGCGTGACCGGCGCGCCCGAAGTGGCCCATCACCTGTACGCGCTCTGGAGCGGTTACGCCCCCGACGACGGGCGCGACGCTCACCCTTACCTGCGGGTGGAAGGGCGCCTCGACCTGGCAGCGCTGCGCGGGCCGGAGGTGTTCGTCGTCCTGCGCGCCGAACCGGCCGCGGCTCTCAAGCTGATCGCCCGAGACGCCAAGGGGCGCCCGTTCACCGGCACCGTCAGCCTGAGCCTGGCGAGCGGCGGCCGCGCGCTCAACTACACTGCACACTTTCAGGACGGCGTCCATCTCTCCCCCGGCCTCCCTCCGGGCAACCCCCGGGAGCCCGGGCGCGTGCTGCTTCTGTCCGAACCGGCCGCCGAGGAGACGCAACGCAAAGCCCTGGCGCTAGGCCAGGGCATCGGCTCCAACCGCTTGCTCGCCGCCGGAGCCTTCGTCGACCGGCGGGTGCAGTTCCTTCCGTTTCAAACGGTGACCCTCGAGGTGACCGTCCCCTGGGACAACCCGGCCAGCCCCTCCGAGCTCACCGGAGCGTCAGGCTGACCTCGGTGGTTCTCCCGGCCTCCACGATCGCGGCCGTCTCCTCCCGGACATCCTCCGCGGCCACCTGGGTGACCGGCTGCCCTTCCGCGGCCGGGTAGGTCAGGTAATTCTTGAACTTCAACTCCTCGGCCACCGGCCCGGCCAAGACGCGCACCCGGAGTTTTCCGGGCGGAAGACCGCCCTGGAGGCACTCCCCGCCCACGAAGCGGCGTGTGACCACAAGCTCGTCGCCTTGGAGTTCCGGCTGATCGAACGCGACGGGGAGCGTCCCCTCGAAAGGACGTCCATCGGGGCCCGTCACCCTGAGCCTGAGCGCGCCGGCCGGGCGGGCCACCAGGTTCACTTCGATCAGCCCGGGCGGCGTCCGGTTGAGGTCGACCTTCTCTCCCGTGACCCGCCAGTAAGGCTGGCGGGCGGGTTCACTGAGGATGTCTGTCCCCCAAACCAGGTACTGGTGCGAGGCGACCAGGTAGTAGTCGCGCACTTCGGTCATGGCGAAGCGGCCATCTGCCCCCGTCTCGGTCTCGTGGTCGACCCGCTCCTGGATCGCGTAATACAGGTTGTCGAAGTCGGGCGCGAGGCTACCGGGAAGGGCCGGAAGCCAGGCCAGCCGCAACCCGCGAACGGGCTGCCCCGCCTCATCGACGACCTGCCCGGTGACGGTGAACGGCCCCCGTCCCGGCTGCCCTTCGCACGCCGCAGCCACCAGGCTGAAGCAGAGCCCAGCGGCGAGAGCCAGTCCCAGCGCCCACCGCAGCACGGCATTTCTTCTTTCGCGTGCGGGCCTCTCCATCGCTCACCCCTCCTAATCGCACTCGCTCGTGAACGGGCGGCGAGATCACCTACGAATCCATTCGTTGCCAGCGCTGGTTCTCCTCCTCCGCAGGATGCTGCGCTGCACCGGGCGGGAGGATACGGTGGGGGAGTACGTCGAACTGGGCGAGTGGTTCATGCCGGGGAGGTGCGCCGGTGAAATCGATCGGCCAGGTGAGAGCGGCGTTGCCACAGGCCTTCCTGGACCGCCTGTCCTCTTTCTTTCCCCAGGACATCCAGGAGAAGATTCTTGCCGGCTACGGGCAGGAGCGTCCGGTAACCCTCCGGGCCAACACGCTCAAGACCAGCGTCCGCGACCTCATGGGTGAACTGGGTGAGGCGGGGGTCAAGTACGACCGGGTGCTCTGGTATCCCGACGCGCTGATCGTCAAGAACCGCCGGGAGAAAGAGTTGAGCGAACTCCCGGCGTACCGGGAAGGCCGGCTGTACCTGCAGAGCCTATCGAGCATGGTCCCGGCGCTGGTCCTCGCTCCCCAGCCTGGTGAACGGGTACTCGACGTCTCGGCCGCTCCCGGCAGCAAAACCACCCAACTGGCGGCGCTCATGCGGAACCAGGGCCGGATCCTGGCCAACGACCTCAATCCCCTGCGGGTGGAGCGCCTGAAACACAACCTGCGGGTGCAAGGCGTGGACATCGCGGAAGTCAGCCGGCAGGACGGCCGCCACCTGGGCCGTCTCTTCCCCGAAGCCTTCGACCGGGTGCTTCTCGACGCGCCGTGCAGCGGCGAAGGGCTCTTCTCCGCCTCCTCGCCCCTCACCTACCGCCACTGGTCGCCGGAGAACGTGCGCAGGCTCGCCTCGCTGCAGCGAAAACTCTTCTCCGCCGCTTACCTGGCGCTGCGCCCCGGGGGCACGCTGGTCTACTCCACCTGCACTCTGGCCCCGGAGGAGAACGAACTGGTGGTGGCCTGGGCGCTGCAGGAGTTCGCCGGCCACCTCGAAACTGCCCCCTCCCCCCTCGCACTGCCGGAGGCCGCGCCGCCCCTCACCCAGGTGGAAAGGCGCATCCTTCCGCCGCAGGTGCAGCGGGCGTTCCGCCTCCTCCCGGCCCGGAACTTCGAGGGCTTCTTCGTCTGCCTGTTCCGCAAAACCTGACCGGCAGCGCCATCATCCACCTGTCGGGGGTAGTTCGCGGTGGCGCACACTAAGGCCGGAGGAGGGGAGCCGTCGTGACCTTCCGGCTCGGCTTCAAGCTCCCGCACCTCAGGCCGGTCCGGCGAAAGCTCACTTTCCGGACTCCCGCTTGGCGTGTCCTCTCCCTCGACCCCGGGAGACTCTTGGCCGCGCTTTTCGGCGGAGGCTTGGCGGTGATGCTGGCCGGCGGCTTCCTGCTCGTCGGGCTCTACCCTTTGGTGAAGGATGCCTTGTGGCGTGCACTGGCCCATCGCCGCTAGGACGAGCGGGCCCCGGCGGACGGCGAAAGCCTGGGCCGCCCGTCAGAGCACCAGCCACTCGTTGTCGGGACGTGCGATAAGCCGGGAGTTGTGCAGGTAAGGGTCGAACCCTCCAAAAAAGGTGGCTGCCAAAATGTATGCCGCCCGGCCTCGCGCCACCCCTGGCCCCGGAAAACAGC
>JBLNBQ010000101.1:0-3209 GCA_050260095.1 Chitinophagales bacterium | reverse complement strand
GGTCTCCTTCTGCGACCTGCCCCGGCGGCGCTGGGGCGACCACCTCAACTGGTACATCGAGAGCGGCTCGCCCTGCATCGGCTGCACCGAACCCGGTTTCCCCGACGCCATGGAACCCTTTTTCGCCCACCTGCCGGACGTGGGTACGCCCGCAGTCCACGCCACGGCGCAGACCGCTGGGATAGTCGTCGGGGGACTCACGGGCGCGGCGATCGCTGGCCACTTGGGGCTCAGCCTCGCCAAGGGACGGCTGCAGAAGTCGGTGGCGACCAACGTCTACCGGGAACACCACCCGGAAGTGGCGGGGAAGGGGGAGGCGCCGAAGCCGAAACCCCCGCCGCCTCCGGTTGAAGTCAGCGAGGAGCTTACCCCGCCTGCGCCGCGTAGCGTCACCCCTGAGGCGCGCGGCAGCACCGCCGAGGAACGGCGACAGCAGATCGAGGCAGCCCTGAGAAGGGCGTATAGCCGGAGAAGGAGCGGGAAGTGACACAGAAGGTCGTGGTCGATCCGCTGAACCGGCAGAACGGCCTGGCGCGGGTCGAGGTGGAAATCGAGGGTCGCACGGTGGTCGAGGCCCGGATCGGCAACGCCAACATCAAGGGCTTCGAGCTGCTCATCCAGGGCCGTGACCCGATGGACGGCCCCTTCTTCATGCAGCGCATCTGCGGCATCTGCTCCTCCGCCCATGGCGTCGCCGGCGCCCTGGCGGTCGAAGACGCCTGCCGGGCGTACGTCCCGCCCAACGGGATCCTGCTGCGCAACCTGATCTTCGGCGCCGATAGCCTGCAAAACCACCTGCGCCACTTCTACATCCTGAGCCTCCCCGACTTCGCCGAGTTGCCCGACCAGCCGCCCTTCGTACCGCACTACCGGACGGCACCCCGCTTCTCGGCCGCCGAGACAGCCCGGCTCGTCAAGAACTACCAGGCCGCCGTGCCCATCAGTCGCAAGGCCCATGACCTCCTCGTGGTGTTCGGAACCCGGGCCCCGCATCAACAGGCGATGCTCGCCGGCGGCGTGACCACCCCCGTTCTGGCCGACCGGGTGATGAATGCCACCTCGCTCCTCTCCGAACTCCGAAGCTTCATCGACGCCGCCCTCATCCCCGATACGGAGCTTCTGGCCAGCCGCTATCCGGAGTACTACACCATCGGCACGCGCCCGGTGAATCTCCTCTCCTACGGCCAGTTCATCCGCCACGACCGGCCCGGCGAACGCTACTCCCCGGCGGGGGCGGTGATCGACGGGCGGCGCGAAGACGTCGACCTGGACTCCATCGCCGAGGACGTCAGTCATGCCTGGTACAAAGACCGGGAGCAGCCGCCACGCCACCCCAGCCAAGGCCGGACCGACCTGGCGGACGACCTCTCGACCGGCTACACCTTCACCAAGGCCCCGCGCTACCGGGGCCTGGCGATGGAAGGGGGACCTTTGGCGCGCGCCTGGCTCAGAGGGGACTACCGGCGCGGGGTTTCGGTGCTGGACCGGATCGTCACCCGATCCCTGGAGGCGCGTCAGGTCGGGGAGTGGATGGCGGACTGGCTAAAGGCGCTTCAGCCCGGGGAGCCGGGCTTCGCCACGCCCAAGAGACGCCGCTCCGCCAGCGGGGCGGGACTCTGGGACAGCATGCGCGGCCCGCTCGGCCACTGGCTCCGCATCCGGGGCGGCCGGATCGTCCACTACCAGGTGGTCACTCCGTCCGCCTGGAACCTCTCACCGCACGACGGCCGGAACCGGCGGGGGCCCGTGGAAGAGGCGCTGGTCGGGACCGTGATCGCCGACCCGGAGAACCCCGTCGAGATCGGACGGATCGTCCGCTCCTTCGACCCTTGCTCCTCCTGCAGCGTCCAGGTGATCGACTTGGTGGAGGGGGAGAGGGGGCGCCTGCAGTGAACCGGCGCACGGGCGGACCGACCGCGCCACCCGGGAAGGTCCTGCGCCACCCGGGAATCCTCCGCCTCCTCCACTGGAGTCACGTTGCCCTGGCCATGGTCCTGGTCTTGACCGGCTTCTACCTCGACCGGCCGTTCCTCCCGCCCCACATCCTGCGGGTCTCCCGGGTCCGGCTGGTCCACTCGACCTTCGCCTCGCCCTACGTCGCCTCACTCCTCCTGTACCTGGTCTATCTTCTGAACAGCGGCGCCTGGCGGGACCTCATCCCGGCGCGGAACGATTGGCGGAACCTTGGCGGGACCCTGCGGTACCTACTCGTGTTCTCCGCGGAGATGCCGATGCACGGGAAGTACCACCTTCTCCAGAAGCTCCTCTACCTGAGCTTCATTCCCGGTATCCTGCTCAAAGCGCTCACCGGCTGGGCCCTGGCTGCGCACGGCACGTGGAGCGGAGCGCTCATCATCTTCCTGGCCGGGGGATTGCAGAACATCCGGCTCATCCACTACTTCGTCGCCCTCTACCTGCTCCTGGGGGCGACGGCCCACCTCTACCTGGTGCTCTCGGAGCCCGGCTCGCTGGCGGCCATGGTGACAGGCTGGGCCGCCGCCGTCCCACCCGCCGGGACCAAGGAGGAGAGAGCGCTCCGTCCGCCTGAGTTACGCTAGGACCGGAATTTGGGTGACGGCGTTTCTAGCCGGAAAGCTCCTGGACCGGGTCAAAACCCTCACGGAACGGGTTCAGGAAACGGACTCCCTCCACGAAAGCACCATCGCGGAAATCCTCGCTGAGCACCAGCGGGATCTGATTCAACTTGGCCGTCGCCCAGATCTGGGCATCCCAGAAGGGGAACTGGTGTTCGGTTACTCCTCGCGCTGCTTCGAGGACGATGGGTCCGGTGACCTCCAGAACGGTCCAGGTCTGAAAGTGATTCCGAAGTCGTTCCGCAGCCTCGGCGCCGCTCAACGGGGTGGCGATGCGGCGGGTGACGGCCACGTAGAATTCCGACAACACCTGCGCACTGACCGCTCCGAGACCCCCCCGCGCAAGATAGTCGCAGAGCTGTTGGGCTTTCGCCTGCTTGGCCGGCTCCGAGCGGTCGTAGGCATAGACGAGCAGGTTGGTGTCGATAAAGCAGTCAGTCTTCATAGAGATCCTCCCGCTCCCACTCCCGTCGTCCGGGTACGCTTCCCTGGCGGGCCTGGGCCTCGAGGAAAGCCTTCTCTTCCGCCCAAGCCGCCGGGTTCCGGGGGAGGCGGAGCCGGGCCGTAGCAGCGTAGAGCGTCAGCGCTGCGCGCACCACTTCCGCCTCGCTGAGA
>JBLNBQ010000100.1:0-15251 GCA_050260095.1 Chitinophagales bacterium | reverse complement strand
GAGGTGGTCGAGCAGTGCGTCCACTTCCTCAAGGAAGTCGAGAAGGAGACACGAGCGCAGAAGTTCACCTTCGGCGAGATGGAAGAACTCGAAGAGGACCTCGAGAAGCTCATGCGGTGGATGGAGAAGGTGAAGGCGCGCGACCACTTCGGCGCGCCGGGGCAGGCCAGGGCGGCTGCCAGCCTGGCCGAGTGCCGCCGGGCGTGCGACGATTTCGCCCGCCTGGTGTATGCCCGGGAACACGGCGCAGGCCAAAGCGCGCCCGACCAAGCGTCGCCTGAGCCCGCCAGAAGAAGAAAGGAACGGTGAGCGGGGTGTTCAACGTCATCGTACTGGGGCTGGTCAGCTTCTTCACCGACGCGTCGAGCGAGATGGTCTACCCCCTGATGCCGCTCTACCTGGCTCGCATCGGGGCCGGGCCGGCGGTCCTCGGCCTCATCGAAGGGCTGGCGGAGACCACGGCCAGCCTCCTCAAGGTCTTCTCCGGCTACGTCGCCGACCGCTTCCGGCGCCGTAAACCGCTGACCATCGCCGGCTACGCGGCCAGCCCGCTGGGCAAACTGTTCATCGCCGCCTCGGGCAGTTGGCCGATGGTGCTGGTCGGCCGGATGATCGACCGTTTCGGAAAAGGGGTGCGCAACGCCCCCCGCGACGCGCTCCTGGCCGAAGCCTGCCCTCCCGAACGTCGCGGTTTCACCTTCGGCCTCCACCGCGCCATGGACACCCTCGGGGCGGTCGTGGGCACCGGCCTCGCCATCTACCTGCTCACCCGGTTCAACCAGGCCGCTCCGGCGACCTACCGCAAGATCTTCCTCGTCTCGCTCATCCCCGCGGCGCTGGGAGTGGCGGCGCTCGGCCTGTTGAAGGAGGAGCGGGGCGAGGGCAAATCGCTCGCCAAAAAACTGGGCTTCCAGTGGTCGGCCCTCGACCGCCGGCTCAAGGCGTTCCTCATCTTCACGGCCCTCTTCACCCTGGGGAACTCGTCGAACATGTTCCTGCTGCTCAGGGCCGACCGGCTGCTCGACGCCCGCCACGTCGCCAACCCGGCGCTGGTGACCCTGGGAATGTACTTGGTTTATAACCTCGTCTACGCGCTGGTCTCCCTGCCGGCCGGGCATCTCTCGGACAAGATCGGGCGGAAAGCGCTGCTGGTTACCGGGTACGCCATGTACGGCCTGGTGTACATCGGGTTCGCGTTGGTGAAGACTCCGGCGGGGCTGTGGACTCTGTTCGCCGCCTACGGCCTGTACATCGCTCTGACCGAAGGGGTCGAGAAGGCGCTGGTCGCCGACGTGGCCCCGCCGCACCTGCGCGCCACCATGATCGGCCTCCACGCTACGCTGGCGGGCATCGGTCTCTACCCCGCGAGCCAGTTGGCGGGCCTTCTCTGGCAGTTCTTCGGCGCCTCGGCCCCCTTCTATTTCGGAGGGGTCCTGGGGTTGGCGGCGGCGGCCGGCTTGGCGCTCGTCATCTAGGCGGCGCGACGTGCAAGGAAGCGACGTGCGGCGAAGAAAAGCCGGCTCACCGCCGGCTGAGCACAAACCGTTCGAGGGCCTCGGCGACGCCGAGGCCGTCGTCTTTTTCCGTCACGTAGTCGGCTGCCGCCTTGAGGTAGCCCGGGGCATGGGGCACGGTCACCGACAGGGCGGCGCGTTCGAGCATGAGAAGGTCGTTCCGGCTGTCCCCCATCGCCATGATCTCCCCCGGCGCGACCCCGAGCCGCTCGGCGATGGCGAGCACCGCCCACCACTTGTCGACGCCCTCCCGCACGATCTCGACGAACCGGGGCCGCGACCGCATCACGTTGAGCACACCCCGGTGGAGTTCCCCGAGCCGGGCGGCGAGTTCCTCCGCCTTCTCCGGCGCCGCCACGATCAGCAACTTGGTGGGTTCGCCGCCGCGCCGGGCCAGGAAACCGGCCAGATCGCCCACCTCCTGGGCGGGCAGCCCGGCGATCTCCTCGTAGTGCGCCACCTCGGGCGTCCGGCGCGCCACGAACAGATCGTCGTCGAGGTAAAGGTTCAGGGTGAGGTCCTCCTGCGCGCAGAGCCGGATGACCGAGTGGGCAAGGTCGAGCGGGACGGGCTGGTGGGCCAGGGTCTCCCCGGCGGGATCCCGCACCAGTGCCCCGTTGTAACTGATCAGCGGCAGCGTGACCCCGAGTTCCAGGGCGTATGGCAGGGCCGAGCGGAACATGCGGCCGGTGGCCAGCACCACCGGCGTCCCCTGGGCCAGGACGGCGCGGACGGCCGCCGCGCTAGGCCCGGGGATGGTCAGATCAGGCGCCAGCAGCGTATCGTCGATATCCAGGGCCACAAGACGGATGGTGGCCTCGGCCTCCTTCATGCCGCCAACCTTTCCCCCCGGCGCAGGCGCCCGAGCACCCCGAAGCGGGGCACCAGGCCACCCACCACCGCCAGCGCTACGCCGGACAGGATCAGCCAGAACCGCACCCCCACCGCGGGGAGCACGGCCGCCGCCAGGCCCACCGAGGCGACGAAGCCGGCCTGAACCACTAGGAACTGGAGGCTGAACACCCGGCCGAGCACCGAATTGTCGACGACCTCCTGCAGGTAAGTACGGGAGGCCACGTAGTAGACGGGGTTGAAGAGCCCGCCGACCAGAGCCCCCAGCACCGCCACCGGCAGCACCCGAGCCCAGCCCATGATGACCGTGCCGGCACCCATGCCGAGGAGCCCCAAGCCAAGCATGCCGACCCGGTTGTACCCCGTGCCGGCCAGGCCGACCACCACGCTCCCCACCACGTAACCGGCTACGATGCCGCCCGACATCTTGGCGTACGCGCCCGGCCCAAGCCCCAGCCCGGCGGTGGCGAAGAGGGCGAGGAGGTTGTTGAGCGAGCCGAGCGCGGCGGCCATGAGGAAGTAGAGGCCGAAGACGGCCCGGATGTCGACCCGGCGCGCCACGTAGGCCAGCCCTTCCCGCAGCTCCCCCACCACTTCGGAAGCCTCCCTCCGCCAGGGACGCCGTTCACGCGCCTGCGCCGGCGGCAGCGACATCACCGCGATGGCGGCGGCCGAGATGACAAATGAGAGACTGTCGAGGTAGAAGGCGAACCGGAAGCCCAGGCGCTCGACCAGAAACCCGCCGGCCAGAAGCCCGAGCAGCTCGGCGCAGGACTCGCTGGTGGAGAGGAAGGAGTTGGCGGTGAAGAGCTGCCCGGCCGGCACCACGTTGGGCAGCGCCGAGTTGCGGGCCGGTTCAAAGAAGAGGGTGGCGACGGTCACCAGGAAACTCAAGGCGTAGAGCCACGGACGGCTGGCGGCGAAGGGGATGAGCAGCACCAACGCCGCCCGGCTCAGGTCGGCGACGATCATCGTCGACTTCCGGCTCCAGCGGTCGGCGAAGACTCCCGCGAACGGGCCGATGACCAGATGCGCCGTCGCGTGCACCAGCGAGAGGACGAGCAGCGGCAGGTACCGTTGGCCGGCCGCCACCCCTTCCATCAGAAGGAAGAGCAGGCTGATCCGGTGGAACGCGTTGCCGATCCAGGAGACCTGCTGCCCGAACCAGAGGGCAACGAAGCTCCGGTTGCCGGCCAGGTCGCGCACGAGGGCCAGGTTGTCCTGGAAGTGCCTCCTGGTGCGGTCCGTCAACCCCCAGCCCCTCCCTGCGATATTTGGGACAATTATACCATCCGTCCCTTCCACAGACAACCATGGGCGGCAAGATCTTCCGTCCGGTCAGTCGCTCTCGCGGCCTTGCAGCACGTCCAGAATCCGTTCGGCGAGCGCCGGAGTGATGCCCGGCACAGAAGCCAGTTCGCCGGCGGTGGCCCGCCGGATGGCCGACACCGATCCGAACCGTTTGAGCAAGGCTTTCTTGCGTTGGGGCCCGATGCCGGAAACCGCGTCGAGGGCCGAACCGCGGACGCGCTTGTCGCGGAGTTCCCGGTGATAGGTGACGGCGAAGCGGTGCGCCTCGTCGCGGATGTGCTGGACCAGGTGGAGGGCGGGCGAGCCGGGAGCCAGGATGATGGGGTCGCGCTCGCCGGGCCGGAAGAGGTGCTCCTCTTCCTTCGCCAGGCCGACCACCGGAATCCCTTCCACGCCGAGCGCCGCCATCTCCTCCACCACCGAACTGAGCTGCCCCTTGCCGCCATCGATGATCATGAGGTCGGGCCGCTCGGCGAACTTGGCCAGCGAGCGGCGGGTCCCTGCCTCTTCTCTCCCGCCCGGCGCCTGGGTTTCGGTTTCCTCTGCCCGGGCCCGCAGGAACCGCCGCCGGATGACCTCCTGCAGGCTGGCGAAGTCGTCGGGGCCGGTGATGGTGCGCAGCCGGAAACGCCGGTATTCGCTCGTCTTGGGACGCCCTTCGACGAACACCACCATGGAGCCGACCGTCTCCGTCCCCTGGGTATGCGAGATGTCGTAGCACTCGATGCGCCGCGGCGGCGCGGGCAGCCCCAAGGCGTCAGCAAGCGTCACCGCGGCGCCCTCCCGGAGCGCCTGTTCGCCGAGGAGGCGGGCGATCTCTTCCTCCAGGGCGGTGGCCGCATTCTCCTGGGCCATCGCCAGCAGCTGCGCCGAGGCGCCCCGCTGCGGCACCCTGACCTTGACCGTCCGGCCCCGCCGGCCCGAGAGATAGCCGGCCAGCGCGTCCCGGTCGCCGAAGTCGGCTCCGACCAGCACCTCCGGCGGGATGGAGGCGGCCTCCAGGTAATACTGGGCCAGAAAGGCGGCGAGCACCTCGCCCCGGTCGCGGTCGCGCACCTCTTCCAGCAGGAAGTGGAGGCGCCCGACCAGCTTGCCCCCGCGAACCTGAAAGATCTGGACCACGGCGAGGTCGCGAGTCTCGGAGATCGCCACCGCCGCCAGATCCTGTTCGACCAGGTTGCCTGCGACCACCTTCTGCCGCTCCCCCACCCTGACCAGTGCCTGCAGTTGGTCGCGCAGCCGGGCAGCCCGCTCGAACTCGAGCGCCGCCGCGGCCGCCTCCATCTGGCGCTGCAACTCCGGCAGGAGGCGGTCATGCCGGCCTTCGAGGAAGAGCATGGCCTCTTCCACGGCCGCCCGGTACTCCTCCGGCGCCACCAGGCCAGCGCACGGGCCGAGGCAGCGTCCGAGGTGGGCGTTGAGACAAGGCCGCTCGGCCTTCTTCTCGGGCGAGAGCGGCTTGCGGCAAGTGCGCACCGGGAAGAAGCGGCGGAGGATATCGAGGGTCTCCCGCAGAGCGCGCACGTCGGTGTAGGGTCCGAAGTAGCGGGCCCCGTCGGCCGCGCGGCGCCGGACCAGGTAGATCCGGGGGAACGGCTCATCCAGCGAGACCTTGACGAACGGGTACGCTTTATCGTCCTTCAGGCGGACGTTGTACCGGGGCGAGTGCTCCTTGATCAGGTTGGCTTCGAGGATGAGCGCCTCGACGGCGTTCGCGACCACGATGTACTCGAACTGCTCCACCTGGCGCACCATCGCCTGGGTGCGCGGCACGTGCCGGCTCGAGGCCGCGAAGTAGGTCCGGAGGCGGTTGCGGAGGGAGATGGCCTTCCCGACATAGATCACATAGCCCCGGGCGTCCTTCATCAGGTAGACTCCGGGTTTCGTCGGGACGCGGCTCACCGCCTCCCGCAGGCGCTCCAGGCGGACCTCGTCGTTCACTGGGCCGCCGCCTCCGCCACCGCCTGGCCTGGGGCCGCCTCGAGCAGCGGCCGCACGAACTGGCCCGTGAAAGAGCTCGGCGTGGCCGCGACCTCCTCCGGCGTGCCGGCCGCCACCACCGTGCCGCCCCGGTGGCCGCCTTCCGGCCCCAGGTCGATCAGGTAGTCGGCGGACTTGATCACATCGAGGTTATGCTCGATGACCAGCACCGTGTTCCCCGTGTCGACCAGCCGCTGCAACACTTCGAGGAGCTTGTGGGTGTCGGCGAAGTGGAGTCCGGTGGTGGGTTCGTCGAGGATGTACAGCGTCCGGCCGGTCGACCGGCGGGAGAGTTCGGTGGCCAGCTTCACCCGCTGCGCCTCGCCGCCCGAGAGTTCGGTCGCCGGCTGTCCGAGTTTGATGTAGCCCAGACCGACGTCGTAGAGCGTCTCGATCTTGCGCTTGAGGCGCGGGTGGTTCTGGAAGAACTCCAGGGCCTCCTCGACCCGCATCTCCAGCACGTCGGCGATGCTCTTTCCCTTGTAATGCACCTCGAGCGTCTCCCGGTTATAGCGCCGCCCTCCGCAGACCTCGCAGGGCACGTACACGTCGGGCAGGAAGTGCATCTCGATCTTGGTCATGCCGTCGCCCTGGCAGGCCTCGCAGCGCCCGCCCTTCACGTTGAACGAGAAGCGACCCGGCGAGTAGCCGCGCATCTTGGCTTCCGGCGTCTGGGCGAAGATCTCCCGGATGAGGTCGAACGCTCCGGTATAGGTGGCGGGGTTCGAGCGCGGCGTCCGGCCGATGGGCGACTGGTCGACGTCGATCACTTTGTCGAGGTGTTCTATGCCGCGGAGCGCGTCGTGCGCGCCGGCCCGGGTCCCCGCCCCGTTGAGTTCGTGCGCCAGCCGGCGATACAAGATTTCGTTGACCAGCGTGGACTTGCCCGACCCCGAGACACCCGTCACGCAGACGAAGACCCCGAGGGGGATGCGCACGTCGATGCCCTTGAGGTTGTGCTCCCGGGCGCCCTTCACCTCCAGGTACTTGCCGTTGGGCTTCCGGCGCACCGCCGGCACCGGCACGTAGCGCGCGCCGGAGAGGTACTGCCCGGTGAGCGAGCGCGGCTCCCGGCAGATGTCCTCGACGGTTCCCGCCGCCACGACCTCCCCCCCGTGCGTTCCGGCGCCGGGTCCCATGTCGATCACCCAGTCGGCCTCCCGCATGGTCTCCTCATCGTGCTCCACGACGAGCAGGGTATTGCCCAGGTCGCGCAGGCCCTTCAAGGTGTTCAGGAGCCGCCGGTTGTCGCGCTGGTGGAGGCCGATGGAAGGTTCGTCGAGGATGTACAACACGCCGACCAGCCCCGATCCGATCTGCGTCGCCAGGCGAATGCGCTGGGCCTCCCCGCCGGAGAGCGTGCCGGCCTGCCGGTCGAGGGTGAGGTAGTCGAGCCCGACGTTGAGCAGGAAGCCGAGCCGCGCCCGCACCTCCTTGAGCACCTGATGGGCGATGAACCGCTCCCGTTCGGTGAGATCGAGCTGGTCGAGGAAGGTGAGCGCCTCGCCCACCGACTGCCGGGTGAACTGGTGGATGTTGAGCCCGCCGACCGTGACGGCCAGGCTCTCGCGTTTGAGCCGCGCCCCGCCGCACTGGGCGCACGGCCGTTCCGACATGAACTTCTCGATCTCCGACCGCGCCCACTCTGAGCTGGTCTCCCGGTAACGCCGGTTCAGCTCGGGGATGACCCCCTCGAAGGGCCGCTGCAGGACGTGCCCCTCACCCCGCCGGTTCTCGTACCAGAAGCGGACCGTCGCCTCGCCCGTGCCGTACAGCAGTTCCCGCCGGGCCTGCTCCGGCCACTTCCCCACCGGCAGGTCGAGGTCGATCCCGTGCCGTTCGGCCAGGCCCCGCAGCATCGCCCAGTGCCACTGGGACGAGGAGTCGGACCAGGGGATAACCGCCCCCGCCCGGAGGGTCCGCCGCGGGTCGAGCACCAGGTCGGGGTCGACCTCGATCCTGACCCCCAGGCCATCGCAGTTAGGGCACGCGCCGAAGGGGCTGTTGAACGAGAACATGCGCGGCGCCAGGTCGCCCAGGGAAATGCCGCACTCCGGGCAGGCCATGCGTTCGGAGAAGACCAGATCGCCCTCGCCGACCACGTCGACGACCACCAGCCCGTCGCCGAGCCGGAGGGCGGTCTCCAGCGAATCGGCCAGCCGGCGGCGGAGGTCCGGACGGAGCACCAGCCGGTCGACCACCACCTCAACGGTGTGCTTCTTGTTCTTGTCGAGGTCGATCGGTTCGGTGATCTCGTGGACCACCCCATCGAGCCGCACCCGCACGTAGCCCTCCCGGCGAATCTCGTCGAGCACCTTCCGGTACTCGCCTTTCCGCCCCTGGACCACCGGACCCAGCACCTGAATGCGCGTCCCCTCGGGGCGCGCCAGGACCTGGTCGACGATCTGGTCCACCGACTGTTGCACCACCGGCCGCCCGCATTGCGGGCAGTGGGGGCGCCCGATGCGGGCGTAGAGCAGGCGGAGGTAGTCGTAGATCTCGGTCACCGTGCCGACCGTCGAGCGCGGGTTCTTGCTGGTGGTCTTCTGGTCGATGGCGATCGCCGGCGACAGGCCCTCGATGAAGTCGACGTCCGGCTTATCCATCTGCCCCAGGAACTGCCGGGCGTACGCCGAGAGCGACTCGACGTACCGGCGCTGCCCCTCGGCGTAGACGGTATCGAAGGCGAGCGAAGACTTCCCCGACCCCGAAAGACCCGTGATGACGACCAGCTTGTCGCGGGGAATCTCGACGGTGATGTTCTTGAGGTTGTGCTGGCGGGCCCCTTTGACGATGATCTTGTCCGAACTCACGAAAACCGCTCCTGTCCTGTGGTACTGCTCCTGGTGGGTCTGTCGCCGGCTCCGACGGCTCTCCTTGACCAAAGAGCGTTCGGCTCTGCTCGCCTCCGGGCCCCCTCGCAACTGCCCCTCCCTGGGCAGATGCTCGGCCCGGCTCATCCTTCCCGACCGCCGCCCTAGGCGGTCGTCTCCGACAGCGCCAGCTCGGCCCGGAGGTCCCGGATCTGGTCGCGCAGCTCGGCCGCCCGCTCGAACTCGAGCTGCTTGGCCGCCTCGGTCATCTCCTTCTCCAGGCGCTTGATGTAGGCGGCCAGTTCCCGGGCGCTCATCGCAGCCACGGCCTGGTGCGCCGCTTCATACCTTTCCTGTTCCTCGGCGGCCCGCGCCGCCTGAACGATGTCCCGCACCGCCTTGTGCACGCTCTCCGGGGTGATCCCGTGCCGCCGGTTGTACTCCAACTGGATGGTGCGGCGGCGTTCGGTTTCGGAGATGGCCTCCCGCATCGAATCCGTCATCTGGTCGGCATACAGGAGGACCTTCCCCCGGACGTTCCGGGCGGCCCGCCCGAACGTCTGGATGAGCGAGGTCGTGGAGCGCAGGAAGCCCTCCTTGTCGGCGTCGAGGATGGCCACGAGGGACACCTCCGGCAGGTCCAGGCCTTCCCGCAGCAGGTTGATGCCGACCAGCACGTCGAACTCGCCTAGCCGCAGCGACCGGAGGATCTGGATCCGTTCCAGGGCAGCGATGTCGGAATGCAGGTAGCGGACCCGGATGCCCAGCTCCGAAAGGTAGTCGGTCAGATCTTCCGCCATCTTCTTCGTCAGCGTGGTCACCAGCACCCGGTCGCCCAGTTCGACCCGTTCCCGGATTTCGCCCAGCAGGTCGTCGACCTGGCCTTTGACCGGTCGCACCACAACCTCCGGATCGACCAGGCCGGTCGGCCGGATGATCTGCTCGACGATCTGCTCCGAATGCTTGCGCTCGTACGGGCCGGGCGTCGCTGAGACGTACACGGCCTGCTTTACCCGCTGCTCGAACTCGGCGAAGGTCAACGGGCGGTTGTCGAGCGCCGAGGGCAGCCGGAAGCCGAACTCCACCAGCGTCTCCTTGCGCGACCGGTCGCCGTTGAACATCGCCCCGATCTGCGGGATGGTCTGGTGCGACTCATCCACGAAGAGGAGGAAGTCCTCGGGGAAGTAGTCCAGCAAGGTGGCGGGAGCCTCGCCCGCGTTGCGCCCGTCCAAATGCCGGGAGTAATTCTCGACTCCGCTGCAGTACCCCACCTCGGCGAGCATCTCCAGGTCGTAGCGGGTCCGCTGCTCCAGCCGCTGCGCTTCGAGGAGCTTGCCTTGGTCCTTCAAGTACCTGAGCCGGTCTTCCAGCTCGGCCTCGATGGTCGCAATCGCCCGCTTGAGCTTCTCCTCGGAGGTGACGTAGTGCGAGGCCGGGTAGATGGTGACCTCCTCCCGCTGTTCCAAGATCTCGCCGGTCAGCGGGTCCACCTCCACGATCCGGTCCACCTCATCGCCGAAGAACTCGATGCGGATCACGGTCTCGCCGTACGCAGGGATGATCTCGAGCACGTCGCCGCGCACCCGGAAGGTGCCCCGGGTGAACCCGACGTCGTTGCGGCTGTACTGAATGCCCACCAGCTTGCGCAGCACTTTGTCCCGGTCGCGGAAGTCGCCGTGCTTCAGCGAGAGCGTCATGCCCTGGTAGTCTTCGGGCGAGCCCAACCCGTAGATGCAGGAGACAGAGGCGACGATGATCACATCGCGCCGCTCGAAGAGCGAGGAGGTCGCGGCGTGCCGGAGCCGGTCGATCTCGTCGTTGATAGAGGCGTCCTTCTCGAGGTAGGTGTCGCTCTGCGGCACGTAGGCCTCGGGCTGGTAGTAATCGTAATAGCTGACGAAATAGTGGACGGCGTTCTCGGGAAAGAACTCCTGGAACTCCCCGGCGAGCTGCGCAGCGAGCGTCTTGTTGTGGGCGATGACCAGCGCCGGGCGCTGGACCGCCTCGATGATCTTCCCCATCACGAAGGTCTTCCCGGTGCCGGTCGCGCCCAGCAGGGTCTGGTGCCGGTAGCCGCGCCGCAGCCCGGCGACCAGCTTGTCGATGGCTTCCGGTTGGTCGCCCCGGGGAGTGAAATCGGAGACCAGTCTAAACTGCGGCATGTGCCCCTCCGCCCGCTAGTGTAGCCCGCTTCGCCCGCACTTTTCGATTATATCACGGCCGGTGCGGGCCGTCACCGCTCTGCGAACAATTGTTCTCCCCGGGCCATTCGAGGTTCCCCGGTCAGGTTCCTGCCGAAGCTGTCCACCATATGCCAGGAACCGCCGGGTCTTCCGGGGTAGACAGAGGTTGACAACGGAGGAAGCCCCTACTAGACTTAAACTGACGGAAAGTCAGTTGCGTCGCAGGCTGTCCCGGACCATTCGGCCGGAGGTGAGGAGATGGCACGACGGAAGTTGCCGGCCGCCCAACGCCGGGCAGAACTAGTGGCAGCCGCGCGCCGCCTCTTTTCCGCCCGGGGGTTCGCCGGAACTGCGGTGAGCGACATAGTTCAAGAAGCCGGCGTGGCCCAGGGCACGTTCTATTGGCACTTCGCTTCTAAAGACGAGATCCTGCGGGCCGTGGCCGCCGACATCGTCAACGAGAACATCCGGGCGATCGCCGAGGCGGCCACCGTGGACGGACTTGCCGCCGTCGACCGGTTGCTCCGGATCGCCGAAATCTTCGCAACCTACGTCGACACCGAACGTTCGTTCATGGCGCGCTTTCATCATCCGGATAACCGGGAACTCCACGATGAAGTCAACCAGGAAGCCTACCGCCGGATCGTGCCGGCCCTTCGCACGGTGATCGCACAAGGGGTAAGAGAAAGCGTCTTCGCCGTCCGCGACCCCGAGGCGGCCGCCGGGTTCATCGTGGCCGCCAGCCAGGTGGTGACGGAGCACCATCGCTTCGAACAACACGAGCCGCCGCCCCGCCTGGCGGCCGACTTGCTCGATTTCGTGCTCAAAGGGCTCGGTTACCGGCCCGGGCCGGCCACACTTGCGCCCACGGCGGCGCCTGAAGGGAATGAGCCAATCGGTGGCTGAGTTGCTGCGCGTTGAGGGACTGAAGACCTACTTCCGGACTGAAGACGGCCTGGTCAAGGCGGTCGATGGCATCGACTTCACGCTGGATAAGGGTGAGACGCTCGCCATCGTCGGCGAATCGGGCTGTGGGAAAAGCGTCACCTCGCTCGCGATCATGGGGCTGATCGGGTGCCCGCCGGGCGAGATCCCGGCCGGGCGCATCATGTTCGACGGCGAAGACCTCCTCCAGAAGAGCCCCGCCGAGATGCGCGGCATCCGGGGCAACCGGATCTCGATGATCTTCCAGGAGCCGATGACCTCCCTCAACCCGGTCTTCACGGTCGGAGAACAGATCATGGAAGCGATCCGCCTGCACCAGCACGTGGGGGCGGCAGAGGCTCGCAGCCGGGCCATCGACTTGCTGCGGCTGGTCGGCATCCCCGAACCGGCGAAACGGGTCGAGGAGTACCCCCACCAACTCTCGGGCGGGATGCGGCAGCGGGCCATGATCGCAATGGCCGTCTCCTGCCGTCCCGAGTTGCTCATCGCCGACGAGCCGACGACCGCCCTCGACGTTACCATCCAGGCCCAGATCCTCGACCTCATGCGCCGCCTCCGCTCCGAGCTCGGCACGGCGATCATCCTGATCACCCACGACATGGGCGTGGTGGCGGAGATGGCCGACCGGGTGGCCGTGATGTACTGCGGCAGGATCGTCGAAGAGGCGACCGCGGCCGGTCTTTTCGCCAGTGCCCGCCACCCCTATACCGCGGGCCTCTTGGCTTCCATCCCCAAGCTGCATGTCCGGGCCGACCGGCTTTCCACCATCGAAGGCGTGGTCCCGAACCCCTTCGAGCTGCCGGCGGGGTGCACTTTCGCGCCGCGGTGCAGCAAGGCCACGGGTCGGTGCCGTGCCGAAGCGCCGCCGCTGAAGCCCATCGCTTCCGGGCACCGGGTGGCGTGCTGGTTGGCGGACGGCGCCGTGGAAGCGACCGCGTGACGGGGGGCTTGAACAATGGCTGACAATCTCCTTGAAGTTCGCAACCTCACGAAGCACTTCCCCATCACCCGGGGAGTCCTCATCCAGAAGCTCGTGGGAACGGTGAAGGCCGTCGACGATGTCACGTTTGCGGTGCGGAGCGGCGAAACCTTGGGGCTGGTCGGCGAGAGCGGCTGCGGCAAGTCGACCACCGGCCGCCTCATCCTGCGCCTGATCGAAGCGACGGCCGGCGAGATCATCTTCGAAGGCCGGAACGTGCGAGAGCTGGACCGGAAGGCGCTCCGGGCGATGCGGCGCGACATGCAGATCATCTTCCAGGACCCGTACGCGTCGCTCAATCCCCGCATGACGGTGGGCGAGATGATCGGCGAGGCGCTCGAGGCCCACGGGATCCTCCGGGGCCGCGCCAAAGACGCCCGGGTCGGCGAACTGCTCGACCGGGTGGGCCTCTCCCCCGAACACATGCGCCGTTATCCGCACGAATTCTCGGGTGGGCAACGCCAGCGCATCGGCATCGCCCGGGCCTTGGCGACCAACCCCAAGCTGATTATCTGCGACGAGCCCGTCTCGGCGCTGGACGTCTCCATCCAAGCGCAAGTCATCAACCTGCTGCAGGATTTGCAGCGCGACTTCTCCCTCTCCTTCCTCTTCATCGCTCACAACCTCTCGGTCGTGAAGCACATCTCCGACCGGGTGGCGGTGATGTACTTGGGCAAGATCGTGGAACTCGCCCCGCGCGACCTGCTCTACGACCGGGCCCTCCACCCCTACACGCAGGCGCTCCTCTCGGCCATCCCCATCCCCGATCCGACCGTGAAGCGGGAACGTATTCTGCTGCAAGGCGACGTGCCGAGTCCGGTGAACCCCCCGTCGGGCTGTCGCTTCCATACCCGGTGCCCCCGGGCGGCCGAGCGCTGCCGGGCGGAGGTTCCTGCGCTCCTGGAACTCGCGCCAGAGCACCACGTCGCTTGTCACTTCGCCTCGGCTTGACCTTACGGCGTGGCACGACGGCTGCGTGCCTTGCCGCAAGTTGAGTGAGACATCATGAAGGGAGTTGGGAAAGTGAACAAGAAGTGGTTTGTCGCGCTCCTCTGTGTCGCGCTCGTCCTCGGGCTGACCACGGTTGGCCTGGCCGCCAACAAGAACCCCAAGGGCCAGATCACCGTCGGCCTGCTCAACGACATCGAGCACTTCAACCCGATCCTCTCCGAGGAAATGAATGCGACCTACGTCCTGAACGGCGTCTTCAGCCAGCTCGTCCGCATCGACGATGCCGGCAACCTGGTTCCCGACCTCGCAGACGTTCCGACCGTGCAGAACGGCGGCATCTCCAAGGACGGCCTCGTCTATACCTTCAAGCTCAACAAGAAGGCCAAGTGGCATGACGGCCAGCCGGTCACCTCGGAAGACGTCAAGTTCACCTGGGAACTGATCATGAACCCGAAGATCGAAGTCGTCAGCCGCGACGGGTTCGACAAGATCACCAAGATCGAGACTCCCGACCCGTACACCGTCAAGATGTACCTGAAGGAACGGGTCGCCGACTGGCTGCTCAACTGGGCCCAGACCCAGGGGAGTATCGTGCCGAAGCACATCCTCGGCAAGTTCAAGCCCGAAGAGATCACCAAGGGCATGGACTTCGCCCGCGCGCCGATCGGCTCCGGCCCCTTCAAGTTCGTCGAATACAAGCAGGGCAGCTACGTGGTCCTCGAGGCCAACAAGGACTACTTCGGCAAGGGCCCGTTCGTCCAGAAGGTCATCTACCGCCTCGGTTTCAACAGCAACACCCTCCTCGTCGCCTTGAAGACCGGTGAGGTCGACGTGGCCCAGGTGCAGCCGGCGCAGGCCGAAGAAGCCGGCAAGATCGCCCGCCTGGCGCTGCGCAAGGACCCCGCTTCCACCTACGCCCACATCACTCCCGACATGCGGAAGCCCATCTTCCAGGATAAGCGCGTCCGCCAGGCCCTCAACTACGCTATCCCGCGGCAGCTCATCGTCGACAAGATCCTCCGCGGGATCGGCCAGCCGGCCGCCGGCTCCATGGCGCCGGTCATGTGGGCCTACAACAAGAACGTGAAGCCCTATCCGTTCGACCTCAACAAGGCGGCGAAGCTGCTCGACGAGGCGGGCTGGAAGGTCGGCAAGGACGGCATCCGGGAGAAGGACGGCAAGCCGTTCCACATCGAAATCTCCACCAACGCCGAGAACGCCACCCGGACCCAGATCGAACAGGTGCTCAAGGAAGAGTGGAAGAAGATCGGCATCGACCTCGAGATCAAGAACTACGACGGCACGACCCTCTTCGGCGACATCCTCGAGAACATCAAGTTCGACCTGATCCTCTTCGCGTGGGTCACCGGCGCCAGCCCCGACGAGTGGACCATGTACCACTCCAGCCAGATCCCGAGCCCGACCAACCAGGTCGGTCAGAACTACTCCGCCTACAAGAACGAAGAGGTTGACAAACTCCTGGCCGCCGGCCGGGCGACCGACGACCGGAAAGAGCGGATCAAGATCTACGGCCGGATCCAGGAGATCCTGAGCCAGGATGTGCCGATCTTCCCGATCTACTACTACGTGAACGTCAGCCTGTCCCCGAAGAACATGGTCAACTTCCGGCCGGCCGCCTTCACCAACGGCTTCACCTGGAACATGAACGAGTGGCAGCTGAAGTGACCGACAGAACTCTGCTGGCAGGGGTCCCGGCTTGAAT
>JBLNBQ010000099.1:0-14514 GCA_050260095.1 Chitinophagales bacterium | reverse complement strand
TTCCCCACACTCCAGAGGGCAAAGAAAGCCTTGGAGGAAATCGAGCCGGAGATGGTGCTTGACCAGCCCATGAACGCACTCGCTGACCTGCTCTGTATCGTCGATCAGATCGTCGGCTGTTTGGATCAGGTCCGGCAGTGGGCGACGGTTGCCAAGAAGCGCCGACAGGTTCCGACCGGTGGCGGCCGGGTAGTTGCCTTCCGACCGGCAACCGAGGGGCGTGGGGATGGTGACTGTCTTTGACTCACCGAAACCAGTTTCGGACATCGAAGGCCACTGGACAACGGAGCGGCTGAAGGTCGCCCTGGAACAGATCCTGGACCAAAGCCCTGACCTGCAAGCCGAACTCAGGGCCGAACTGCATGCCGCCGGACTCCCGGGCTACGTCTTCGCGCTCGAGGGCCTCGATCAGCTTGCGGCCATGCCGGCGGGTGATTGCCCACCAGGGGAGGAGGCGCTCTGGTTCAGGCGCCTGGAGTTGGCCCTGGCCGAAGCCAAGGCACGCTGGGATTATGGGCACCATGATCGGTCCCGTGCAGACATGGCGCAGCTGGTCCGCCGCTTGCGTCAGCGATTCGAGACCATGCAGAAGGTGATGCGCCTGCGAGGCGGCGCATCTTCTGAATGAACCATACCCTAAGCCCTTGAAGGGGATGTTGAGATGATCGAGTACCGAGAGTACGCGCCCAACATTTGCATTTCCGTGCCGGGCTGGAGCACTCCCTGCACGGATGTGCTGGCGCTACCTCACAGAATCATGGTCGACGAAGAGGGCTATTACCGCCGCCCAGCCGATGGCGAATTCGAGCGGGTGAGCGCCGAGTTCTCCGACATGTACCACGCCATGCTCCCGAAATCCAAGCTCACCCTCTTCCGGGGAGACGGCACTGCTGAGGAACACGAGACGACGGTTCACGACGACGATCTACTCCTGCGCAAGCTCTTTGGGCAGGCACATGATTCTGCTCTGCGGACCGCCTTTGCCCGGTGTGTGCTTGAGCTGGGGGCCAACCCAGCGGAGGTTATTGCCACCGGTGAGCGGGTGTACAGCGAGTACGTTGAAGAGCAGGCAGCGAAGATGATGGCCTGGACCCGGGCACGGGACCAGGTTGACCAGAGGTATGGGGAGTTTCTCCCGAGGTACCTCAAGGAGAAGATTCTGGAAAATTATCGAGACCTGCTCACTTGTATGACGCTTCACTTGGGTCATGTCCCAGAGGTGCTAGGGTGCATCGGCACCAGTCGGGAGATTTTACTGGCTCTTCGGGATGTCGAAGCCATGACCAAGCGGAAATTGCCACGGGGCGACCGACTGCCTAGGTACCTGTCGAAACTGGGGCACAAGTACTACTTCACCGTGTATGGGCTCATGGAGTTCTGCATGGGGGACCTGCGGGTTTGGTATTTCGAGAACGAGGAAGACAAGCCCATCTCGGAGCTGCACAGCCGCTTGATCTCCCTTCAGTACGAGCTCATCAACTCAACTTCAGAAGGCCACCGGGCGCTACACGACATGCTGACCCGCCTCTTTGGCGGTCAATCGGCTGGTGATCAATAGTGAGAGCCCCCAGCGTGAAAGGGAGTGGTAGCGGCCATGAACTATGCGAAAGAGATGGCTCGCCGTGTGCGCAGCCAGCTCAAAGCCATTCAAAAGCGGCGGTGCTACTCGGCCAAGGTGGTGGCAGAAGCCCGAGCGACGCTGGCCGAGATAGCACCGGGTGACTTGCCGCCGGCTCTTAGTAGACTACGGCGGGAACTGGAGTCGGGCGTTCAGTACCTGGAGGTCCAGTTGCAGGAGGCAGAATCGCTGTACTCGGATGTCCTGGCTGCCCTGGAACAAGTGCCGCCGGTCCACTGTCGGAGAGAGCCGGACAGGGTTCTGGCGCACTGCAAGCAGATGGAGACGACCAACGCCATCTTGGACCGGATCTACAACGCTGAGGTGATGAACCGCCTAAATGGTGGTGCTCCCTTCCTTATGGTCTGGGTGATGGCGCTCCGAGCAGGCTACGCAGCCATGCTCGAGGCGCAGGCCGTAACCGGCGTCACGTTTGCCGAGGTCAAGGATCAGGTTGAGAGACGGGTGACAGGTAATGCCGGGTGACAGGTTACAGGTCGAAAGGGATGGTGACAGGTGACAGAAGGAGGGGACATTCAACAGCGAATTCGGCAGTTGATGCGAGAGCACCAAGACATGCCCCGAACCGAGATGGCGGAAGCCCTCGGAATATCTCGTAAGACCTTGTACAAGCACCTGAGTCGGATCGGGCAGCAAGTAGCCGCCGGTGAGTCGCCACCGTCCGGCAAGGGCACAAAAACCAACGGTGGTAGGCAGGTCAGAAAGCCGCCTCCGGGGCCGAACACCGGCAGTTTCAAGAAGGGGAATCCTGGCGGTCCGGGCGGCCCCCCAGGAAACGAAAAGGCGACAAAGACCGGGGAGCACCGCAATCCACTCTTGCACCACATGCCGCCCGAGGACGTGCGGCTGCTGGAGAAGCAGGAGGAGCTCACAGCCATCGAGCGCCTTCGCCAAAGCATTCAAGTCTGGGATGCCCGTTTGATCGACATGACTCGGCGCCTCGCCAAGTTGCAAGCCAAGCGCAAGGAACTCATGACGGTCGAGGCGGAGTACGTGCGGCAAGAAGGCGACGGCGAATTGTCCGGCACCTACCGACAGGCCAAACGCAAGCGCCGGCGGGTTGATGATAGCATCATCGAGATCCACGAGGCTATCACCAGGACGCAGGCGAAGCGGGACGCCGCGGTGGTCAAACTGCACGAGTTGGAACAGGCAGCCCAAGGGACCAGCAAGAAGGGCCTCGCCGAAGTTTTGGCAGCCATGCTCGGGGATGTCACCGATGACGATGCTTGACGAGCGGAGGTAGGGCGTTCAGCTCGGTGTTTCGGCAGGTAAAACCAAGCCTTATGAGAGGAGAGACCGCAGTGGTGCCTGTCTTTGAATTGACGATTAAGAGGTTGGCCCGGAGCTTCAAGACCGAAAGCCGAATCTTGGATGGCCTCAGTGTTACGGCAGAAGACGCGGCACGGATCATGGAATCCGGTGCGCGTCAAATGGGAAAGCAGGTCAGCCAACTAACTGGTCTTGAACGCAGTCAGGCCAAGTACGCTGGCATTCTCGCATTGGCCCGTGAATTCGGCACATTGCCGAACGGTGAGGAACGACCGTCAATATCCGCCGAGGTGTGCGCCCCGGCGCATCGGCACGTGGAGGGCGCTGGGCATGAATAACCTGAGCGACCTGTTCCCCGAGGGCGTTCCGGTGAAGTTAGACCGCGAGCGGTCGCTAAACCTGTGCATCGCAGGGTGGAGGTTCCTGGAAGATGTCTATGGCGGCCTCGACGAAGTTCTGGCGGCCGCACAACGCATGGGACAGTCAGAGCAGGTTGGTACCGACCTGCTCTTGTTTGTCCGTGCATGCCTTATGGACGCCGAAGGTCGCAGTCCCCTGACGGTGCCTGAACTGGAGTCCTTGAGCAGCGGGGCAAACCTCAACGAATGGCGCACCGCCGTCCTTGAGGCCGTGACCAACTTTTTCCCGACCAGCAAAGCCGAGAAGAAGGGAGGCAGCCCCTGGTCGTGGGAGTGGGCGGCCTGGTTTGTCATGGGAGTGTGTGGGCGATCCGAGGTCGAGTTCATGGGCATGACCATCCGCAAGATCTCGGCCCTGGCCCAGGGACGCGCCAAGGATTTCGGGATCGAAAACAACGAACAAAGCGAGCCCAAGAGCAAGGGCAGACCCATTACTATGGCGGATTTCGGCCCGGATGGCCAATTTCGCCCTCGGAAGGACGGTGAGCAATAGTGGAAACCGAAGAGGTTAAGGTAGTCATAGAAGCAGTCAACAATACTGCAGAGGGCGCCAAGCAGGCCGGCCAAACCATCGCCAAGGAGGTAACGGTGGCCGCCGGCGCCCTGGACTCCTTCAAAGAGCGCCTCCAGGCCATCGAGACCGAACGGCAGCGCACATTCGCAGCCTTGGGCGACCAGATGAAGGAGCTGCAAAAGCAACTCGTCACAGCCCAGGCCCAAGGGAATGGTGTGGACGCTGCCAAGATCAAGCAGCAGCTAGTGGCGCTCACACGCCCGGCCGTCGAAGCCCAGCGCGATGCCCTGGCCGAGATGGCGAAGGATGTCAAGCTCTCCGACGATCAGTACATGGAGGTCAAGCGCCGGCAGTACCAGGTTGAGCAGGAACTTCGCAACCTGGACGTTGCGGCGCATAAGGCGGCTGAGGAGCAGAAGGTGGCTGCAACCCGCCAAGCGGAGCAGCAGCAGACGGAGATCACCAAGCAGGAAGCCAATGCTCGACAGGAGCTGCGAAAAACCGCCACCGAAATGGCGGCGGTAGGAGTCGCGGCGGGCGTCCCTCTTGCCGCCGTCAAGAAGGTAGTCGACGAGTCTGTCGACGCCTTCACCGCTCAGCAGCGATCCATGGCCGGCCTGACCGCCATGGCGAACGCATACGGGCAGAGCGTGTCGGCCGCCAAGGAGGCCGCCCGGTCACTGACGGCGGACGGACTGCTGCCCCTGAACACTGCGATTGGAGCCATGAGAGACCTGCTGACGACCGGTCTCAACATCGACCAAGCGGCCACGCTCCTGGAGATTTTCAAGAACCGGGCATCTGTGGGTCGGGCAGAAACCCTTTCGCTTGATCAGGCCGTGTCGAATCTGGCGCAGAGCTTCAAGACGGAACAGTCCCGGCTTGGTGACCTCTCGGGCATGACGGAGAACTACTCCATGCTCCTCGAAGTCGGTGCCCGGGCAATGGGGAAAAACGTGAACCAGCTCACTGAAGCAGAACGGACCCAGGCGAAGTACCTGGGTATCGTTCAGGTGTCCCAGGGCTACATGAACGGTGCTGCTTCCATGGCAAACACCCTAAGTGCCGCCCAAGCCCGGCTGGCGACCACCACTACTCAGGCCGAAGCGGCGCTCGGAAAGGCTCTCGCACCAGCTGTGCAGGGCACTACCAACGTCATGGCCGGCCTGATGAAGATCATCGGGGATTGGGTGCAGGTCAACCCGACACTGGCCCGCGGCATCGTCATGGCCACCACAGGAGCCCTCGGGCTGGCGGCGGCGCTCGGCGCACTGGCTGCAGCTGTCGTCGGTCTGAATCTGGCGCTTGGGCCGACCGGTTGGCTTGTGGCCGGCATCACCGCGGCCGTCGGGGCAATGGGCGGGATGACACTAGCTGCCAAGGCGACGGCCGATGCGGCCAGGCAGACGGCCGTGTCCACGTCAGACTTGATCCGCCAGTATGATGCACTGCGCACGGCCCTGGACAATAATACCCTCAAGACTGATGAGAAGACACGGGCCCAGCAGAAGCTTAAGGATGTGACGGGGCAGCTAATCGAACTACAGCCGCAAATGCGGTCCTGGTTTGATGAGGAAGGAAAACTACTCGACTCGGCCAAGGGCAAATATGAGGAACTTGCGAACGCTATGCTGAAGGCGGCCAAGTCTCAGCTCGCTCTGGAAGAGATGCAAGCGCAGAAATCCCTGTCAGAAATTGATTCCAAGATCGAGGCCCGGAAGAACATGAACCCGGAGTGGGTCAAGAACAAGGTATCCTTTGGGGAGTTCCTTGGGGCTTTGGTGGGGGTGACCTCCCGCGACAAGATTTCGGAACAGAATCTTCAGGATTGGGAACTTCAAGGTTTGCAACTTGAGGCCGATCGAGCCGCCATTCTCGAAAAGTTGGAAGCACTGCGGGCCAAGGTGAAAGCCTTGGAATCGCCATTGGACGTGAAGCCCTTGGTGAGCCAGCCCCCCGGCGGCTCCGGTGACGGGCTCGGATCTGGCAGCAGTCAGATGTCAGCCGCTCTGTCCGCTGCCCTCGAAGACCTCCAAGACCTCCAGGCCCTGGACAAGACGCCTGAGAACCTCCGCAAGACCCTGGAAAAGGTCCGGGAGATCCTCAAGGACCACGGTGCGGAGCTCGCCAAGTTGGGCCGGGATCGGGACCTGATCCGCCTCCGCGATATCGTCCTGCCCAAGGAGATCACCGCCGCCGAGTTCCAGGAGGCCATGCGGAGCCTCCAGAACGATGAGCAGATCGCTCAGGCCAAGGGTGAACCGCTTCCGCCCTCCGTGATCAAGGAACGCATCCAGGCCATCAAGCAGCAGTTCGCCGACTACCTGGCCGCCAACCCGGACCAGGCCGCCGCCATTGACGTGCGCCTCGCCGGGATCGGGCCCCAGGAGATCAGGGACAGGATCCAAAAGGCCCTGGACGCCATCGAGCAGCAGAAGAAGCTGTTCGGTGACAAGTACTCCCCGGCTCAAGAGAAAGCGGCTCTCGAATCCATCTTACCCCTCACTCTGGCACTCCCCGGGGCAGAGGGGCAGAAGCAATTTGCGGACATTATCGGCCGCATCAATACCCTGGCCCAGACCATCCAGCAGACCGGCTTCGACGAGAAGATGAAGTCCATTGCGGACAACTACGAACGGGCGGCGGCTGCGGCTGCGCCGGCCCTGGCCAGCCTCCAGAAGCAGCTCATCGACGAGGAAGCCAAAGGCGATAAGGCCGACCCGAACAAGGTCAAGGAGATCAAGGAGAAGATCCTCACCGCCCTCCGCCCGGCCCTTGAGGCGGAGCGGGACGCCTACCAGGCACTTTTGCAGGACGCCAGCCTGTCTGCCGACCAGCGCGCCCAGGTTGAACGGGAACTGAACCAGGTTAACCAGACCCTGTACAGCCAGGACGTGGACGCCTACCGGCTCGCTTCCGAGGCCAAGACCGCGGCAGCCAGGCAGGAGGCGGACCGGCGCTCCAAGGTCGAGCAGGACGCACTCAAGGCCCTGGACAAGGCCGAGAAGGATCTCCTGGACGCCACCAAGGCCCGGCACAAGGCTGAAGAGGACGCCATTCAGCGAATCATCGACAGCAAGCAGCAGGAACTTGACCTCCTGGAACGCCAGTATGCCGCCGAGGACCGGCTGAAGAAGATCCAGGACGCCAGGCAGATGATCGCCGACCTCCAGCATTCCGGCGAGCGTGAGAAGGTTCTCACCGCCCAGGGCACCTGGGAAGAGCGCATCAAGGGCATGGATGAGGCGCAGAAAGCCCTCGCCGACGCCCAGCAGGAGGATGAGCGCGCCCGCCGCAAGGAGGACCTCCAGGACCAGATCCAGTATTGGCAGGACCGGCTGCGGACGACCCAGGACGCCAACCGGGAAGAGGAGCAGTCTATTCAGGACCACTTCCAGGCCATGAAGGATCTCCTCACGGACGGCTTCGAGCAGATGAAGGACGCCCAGGGCGACGAACTGCAGAAGATGGCGGACAGCCTCAACAAGGATATGTCCAAGCTCCTGGCACCCTGGGAGAACTACGTCAGCCAGGTCAAGGCCCTCTTAAGCTCCATCGCAGTGCCAACGCCGGGCGGGACGGCTTCGACGGGCACCTCCGAGGCGTCCACGGGTGACACCAGCGCGGATGTCTACCAGGCCGTCTATGTGCGGGGTGAGGACCCGGATACGGTGGCCAGGCAGTACGGCTTCTCCGGGCAGATCAAGGGCAAGAGCTATCTCAACGGCGTGCCTCAGTATGGCGAGGGCGCCTACTTTCCCGGAAACCGGCCGCATCTCGCCATCGTGGGAGACTCCCAGGAGACGATGGTCAAGCACGGGCCGGAGGCGCTGCGACCTCTGGCGGCGGAAATCGCCAAGGCACTGCCTATGTTCCTAATCCCGACGATTCCGTCAACGCACCTCGCCACCGCCACCACCCGCACCAACCTCGCTACCGTGAACCTCGGCGGCGTGACAGTCAACGTTGGGGCCGGTGCTTCGGTCGATCCGGGCGCCGTCCGGCAGGCGGTTGTCGACGCCTTTGGCGCCAAGAACGATGTGATCAGGGCCATCCAACGAGGCATGATTCAGGCGATGATTGAGAACGGTTGATAAACGAGAGGGGCGCTCTCCATGTGGAGGGCGCCCCATGTTCATTCCGAGGGGTGGTGAAGACAGATAAATTCCATCACGGTTAATGCTGCCCGGCCAGGCCAGGCGTGTTCGTGTTGCGGCCATCCGGCCGCGGTCGCCATCCGCTTTCGCGGCCCGGATGCGAACCACAAAGCCAAGGCCGATCTCTGCAGTTCCTGCCGACGGCTACTGGCCGTCATGCTGGCTGATTCCAACGCCAAAAAACCGGACAGAATCCGACACTTTCGGGGCGAATTTTAGCTTGTGAAAGCGTGTCTAAGCACTAGAGCCGCAGGCTTTGAAGCACCTTTACATCCAAATGGGGTGCGTCGGATCGAACCTGGCGCCACCCGCTCTCGTTATTTTCACTGGGAGCGAAAACAAGATGTACTACCGGCATAACCGTGACCTCTGGCGGTGGCTGTGGAAGAAGTACCCGGAGTGGGTCCTGCTGGCAATCGTCCTTGTCGGGTGGGCCTACATGCTCTGCGGAGACCGGAAATAGCCGGGGAGACGGGGGCATTTCTAGGCCGCGATAATTGAACGGTATCGGAAGTTAGAGCTGAAGCGAAAGTAGGGAGTGGGCGTGCCGAGGAGGAGACTGCAACCACCCTTTGAGGTTGTTCTGATTTCGCGGGAGCAGATCGGCACAGTTACCAAAACTGTTACGCGTGTCGGACCCTATACCTTTCACACCACAGTGACGGTGGGTCCCGAGACGATCAACCTGGCCGATGTTGAGCAATTCGTGGCCGACTGCATTGTCAGGCGCTGGCCGGAGATCCGGCGGCAACTGATGGCCGAGGCGCAGGAACCCGGGGAGGGTGGACATGGCGAAGAGAGGGCCGGGGAGACACCGTAAGAGCGGCGAGGAGCGGGTGGAGCCCGGCGCCATGTTCCACCCGAAAACCGGTGAGGCCGACAGCCCTTTGGCTCCATGCTGCTCACCCGGGACCCAACCGTGGGACGATGATGCCCCGGTGAGACTGACGAAGGTTAGGCACACCGAGATGGTAATCGGCAAGCTCTGCTTTGAGGTCACGACCATCATCGAGCATGATGAGCAGGTCGCTGAAAGGGCGGAGAGATTTCTCGCCGAGTGCCTGGCCAGGCACCTTGCAAAGGCCCGTCGGTTGGGCTAACTCTGGCAGGAGGGAGAGCATGGCTACAAGGCCTGTACCGAACGTCACCGTTCGAGGAACCCCAACCCGGGAAGTTCTGCAACGAGCGCTCGACTGGTTGCTTTCGCAGCCGGAAGCCCGTGCCTATGAAGCCGCCCACAGGGAAGACCACTCGGACCAATCTCGCAAACATGGCATGTGAAGGGGGGTGTCGCCATGGCCATCAGGATCATCTATGCCGAACCAGGACCGGAGGCGGAAGCTGCACAGCGCAGACGGTGGGTCTTGGCCTATGAAATAGCTGACGCCCGATTGGCCCGCATGCTCGCCGCTAAATCAAAGGCAACCGCGACCACCACGGAGACGGGACCGAAAACGCTGACGGGAGATGACGTGACCGATGGAGAGCAAGGACCAGGCGCATCGAACGCCGTCCCTTGAGAGGCGTCTGCGAGCACTACAGATTCTCGAGGAGCGGGTGCCGCTGTTCGCTGAAGAGAACGCCCGGGCCGGGGAGTAACCTGGCCCGGGCGTTTTCGCGTTCTTGAGGGGGCACAAGCAGTGTTTGTATCCCGCTACCGGAACTGGAGTGCGGGCGAAGTGGAAGGGTTGGGGGTCAGGCAGTAGGAGGAATTTCGGCTTCGATGCCTAATTCTGAACTTAGGATGCGGTTCGCTTTCCGGTCACGACCGGCAAGGGTAGTTGTTCAGTAGGCGGGCGCATGAAGCCCGAAGGAAGAGGTCAAATCGCTGTCCGACCAACGGCAGCAGGGAAGTCATTATGGCACCCCAGCGGGTGCCTCTGACGTGTTCCTGCTGCCGTTTTTGTTTTGCATTCGAAGCACTGGATGCAGTAGAATGCCCGCAAAGTCGGGGCGATGTAGAAGCACAGTGCGATGCGACTGCACTCGAAGCTGACCGGAGTGGTCAACTTAGGCCACGCTTGAGAGACCGAGAACCCGAAAAATCAAGCGTGTGGCGGGTTTGGACATGTGTAGATTCAGACCCCCGATGGCGGTTTAGGCCCCGGCTCCGGCTCCCGACTCCCCATATATGCTTCGAACGACTTTACCGGGCACCCTCGCCCGGAGACCCAAGGAGGTCCTATGCGTACACGACAGACTGCCCCGAAGAAGGTTCCTCCCCACATCGCCGGCCAGGCTCTGGCGAATCTGACTCCGGTAGACGTCGAACTGCTCCTGCGCCTCTATGACCTCCGCTATGTGCGGACGGCTACGCTGGCCCGGCTCCTCTATCCTGACCGCTCCGACATGTGGGTGTGGCAACGTCTGCGGGAGCTCTCCCTGCGCGGGCTGATCGCCAACCTGAAGATCCGGGAAGGGCGCAGTTTCTATGCGTATTGGCACCTGGATGAGGTTGGCCTTCGGGCTGCGGAAGAGCTGCAAGGCATCCCGCCGGAGGAGCGCACTGCCATTCGGGACTGGCGCGTGAGTGCCACGTATGCCCGTCATTTCGCTGATGCAGCCGATTTCTATGCGGCTGTGGCCAGCCAGAGTTGGCTCGGGTTCACCTGGCTGAACCACCGGACGGCCTATGAGTATGGCACTCGAACGGATCACCGGGGCAGGGAAGTTCCCGCTTTGCTACACCCAGATGCGACGATCCTTCTCACCTGGATGCTTAGTGACCATTCTCAACAGGGCACCTGGACCTTTTACGTCGAGATCGACCGGAGTTCGATGCCGCTCAAGATCATGGGCGAGAAGTTTGATAAGTACGTGGGCCGCTTCACTCAGCTGATGCCCTGGGATGCCAAGTACAAGAGTAACAGCTACGCAAATGGCAAGTGGAAAGGCAATCTCGACGTTGGCCACTACCTCCTGATACTCTGCCGCTCCGAGGCCCGCGCTCAGAACTTGCAGCAACTCATTGATGAGCGGCGACTGCCAGGGCGTGCCGTGGCCACTTCGGAAGAAGCTATCCAGATGCTGTTCGGCCAACTGCCGCGTTGGTGGGCACAGCACCTGCGGAAGGACTCCTAAAGGTTCGGCCATACAGCCATGCGGCTCGGAGCGGAATCAGCGAATCATACAAAATGTAGTTGTGTATGATTAGGCCGCGGACCGAAGACAGATCGTAGTCGGCCCCTTCCAGGGTATCCACCGCTTTAAGGCGAACTCTTGCTCCATGTCATTGACAGCGTGGCGCTGCACCCAGAGAGGAGAAATGGGCCATGAGCGTGCCGCAGTACACTGAATTGATCATCAAGCATATTCGCCCATACCCCAAGGCGGCGGCATTCCCGGACGACGACAGTTTGCGTGACCTGGCCGAGCGGATCCGCCATCATGGGTTCCCCGGCTTTCTGGTCGTCCGGCCCAACGAAGATGGGACCTTCGGACTGTTGGCGGGGGTCCGGCTCTGGCGAGCGGCCCAGATTGCAGGCGTGTCGTTGGTGCCCTGCCTGCTGCGGAATATGCCCGAGGCTGAGGCCTTGGCAGAGCGCCTCCGGGAGATCATCAAGGAGAGGCGCTCCGACAACGCCTTTGAAGAGGGTCTTCTCTATCAGGTAGGTATGGAGCAGCTAGGGTGGACCACGAAGAGCATTCATGAGCAGTTCGGACGCTCCACGGGCGCCATCAGTGAGAAGCTGGGGCTGGTGACCGTCTACGGGCATGACCCTCGCCTGATTGCTGCCCGAGCCCAGAGGCGCCTCAGTGACCGGGCCGTCATCAGTCTGCGGCGGATCTTGGACCTGCCATTGCCAGAAGCGGAGCAGGTGGCCCGGCTCCGGGCGATTGCCGGGCAGATGCTGGCAGAAGAGTGGCCGGCAGCGATTGCCGCGGATATGGTCGACGCCTGCCTGAAGGCCCTTGACGAAGGAAAGCCGTTCCCGCCGGCACCCGCGCCGGAGCAACGCAGACAGAAGAGCAAGTCGCACCGGGCGGCACTGAAGGACTGTGTGGCGGAACTGGAACGGACCGCAGACACCCTTGAGGTTGACCTTCGGAGCCTTCGAGGGAGGATCGCCCGGTTGAAGGCGATGCTGGAGGAGTGACACAAGAGGGGGGCCGTACGGCCCCCCTCTTCTCGTCCTCCTGGAGCTTAGTGGGCCCGCCAGGCCGCCGGATGGGTCATGAGCCACCACAGGCCCGCAACCAACGGGAGCGCCGTTGTTATGGGGTTGAGGGTGGGCAGGGTGGTCGGCAGCAGGTTCAGGGGCCGATCGGGGGCCGAATCGGGCTTTGCCTTAGCTCCCGCTGGTTTCGGGGTTTGCTGCTTGGCGCGTTCCCGGGCCAACTGCGCCTCGATTTGGGCCTTCTCTGCTTGCGCCCGCGCCCGGGCCGCATCGGCTTTGGCCTTTGCCAGCCGGGCCGCTGCGAGCTGCTGCTCGGTGGTCTGCGGCCTGTTTTTGGCCGCCTGTTTGTGGATGTCACTGACGATCTTTCGGGCGCCGATCAGCTCCAGCAGCGCCCGACCGATACGGCCGCCCCAGCCGGAAGCATAGCCTCCGCCCCGGGGGACAGCCAGGGCCTCGCCGGGGATGGCCACCAGCAACGCCAGCATCAGGAGCATCGAAACCATGCGCTTCAAGGACATTCGCCTCCTCAACTGAGCTTCAGACTCGGCCCTGGGTCCCGCAGGACGTTCTCCCTGGTGCCGATTCGCCAGGTCAGGCCGGAGAGATCGTGCCGGCGGAGCTGCGCCCGAACATGGTCGAGCATCACCGGCGCCGTGATCACCAGCAGGCCCAGGCGCAGCCCTGGCCGCCACCAGTGGCAGAGCGTGTATACCTCCTCCTCCATGAACCGCTGATAGTCTGGGCCGTGGGAAAAGGCGCCGCTCAGGTGGTGCTCCACGGCCCACACGCTTTCCCGCCAGAGGACGGTCTGATCCGGGATCAGCCACGGCGCCCACGGCAGTTCGGGCACGGTGCGAGCGCCGTAGCGCCCGAGCGAACGGGTGACCGCGAGGTGGAAGTCGACGGCCGCCAAGTTGTGCAAGACCTTTTGACTGTGTGAGGTGGACCGGCCGGAACGACTGTAGACGTATGCCCCATTGCGGTAGAGCGGGTGGGGCACCCGGCGAACGAGGTGTGCCCTGACGGCAGCCAACAGATGTCGGCGGGCAAGCCGCTGATCGCCCCGCCAGAGGAGGGCAGCGAGCTGGTCTGTGGTAGCGGCCGGGTAACGGTCCAGCAGGTCAAGCAGGGCCTGCTGTCGGGCCCGCCCCTTGGCCGTCGTCGTCATGGCGTCCCACCCTCCTCCGCTGAATCTCTGCCAGGATGGCCACCCGATCCGGCCCGGACTCCGCCCGGGCGATGATGGCGGACGCAACCTCCGGCCGGGGCGCCGGCAGATCAGGGGTGACCCCCTCGATCACCTTTGGTTGCCCCCGGAGGCGGCGAAGGGCCTTATATTGGCGCTTGCGTAGGTGGGTGAAGACCGAGGCCTCCCACCGTCCTTCCGTGGCCTCCACGGCGGCCTTGGCGTCTTCGGGAGCCTGCTGGAAGTAGTACCGGGTGCCGCACAAGTGCACGGCGCCGGCGACTTCCTTGCCAATGCTCTGGTTGGCCCGGCTCTGGTGAATGAGGAACCACGCTAGGCCGAACTCCCGGCCGGTGGCGATCCCCTTGGCGAAGGTCGGGTTGCTGTACTCCTGGAACTCGTCGCAAAAGGCTCCGAATGGCCGTGCTCCAGGCTCCCGGCGGCTGGTGAGCATCTGGATGCGAGAGGCCACGACCTGGCACAGGAAGGCGGCCACCTCCGGGCCCAGCAGCGCCTCCGGCGTGTCGCAGACCAGCCAGCGTTCGTTTGCCATCACATCCCATAGGTCGATCCCGTCCCGCTGTGACAGGGCCACCAGGAGGTTTTCGCTGGCCACCGACCGGCGCAACTGCGCCCGCACCGCCTGGAGGGTCTGCCGGCGCACGTCGTCGCCGCCGAAGGCGTCTCGAACCGGCTTGGGTGCCCTGGCCAGGACCATGCCGCGGAAAGCCTCCTCCTGGAAGAAGCGGTACAGCTCCCAAAGGGTGATCTCCACCTCCTCCCGGGCCGCCCACAGCAGGAGCGCCAGAGTCCCCATTCTGATGAGCTCCCGCATGTTGGCCGACATGTGCGGGTGGAGCCGGCTGAACAGTTCGGCCGTCTGATCGGCCAACAATTCCCGCTCCGTGCTGCTGCCGGTGTAGGTCCGCAGGAAGTTGAGCCCCTGCGGGTGGTCGGAGTACGGGGCGAAGAGCAAGCACAGGTCCCTGGCGGCGTCCGGCAGGTGCTCCAGCAAGGAGCGGCTGCTCTTGATGCTGATCCAGACCCAGCCCCAGCCGTTCCGGCAGAACTCCCGGACGAGGTGGTACGCCCACCTGGTCTTTCCACTTCCCGGGAGGCCGGTTATGTAAGTCCCGCAGGCCCAGTCCTCCCACGTGGGCGTGGTCGGCACTGGCTGACGCCACAGCCTCCAGGCGATCCAGCCCG
>JBLNBQ010000098.1:0-12810 GCA_050260095.1 Chitinophagales bacterium | reverse complement strand
TTCGCCGCCAAGCTGGATTGGCCCCCGGTCCCGGCGGACTCTCTCCGTGACATCCCTCGCGTGGCGATGCTCGAGCCAGTGTTGCTCCCCCGGCTGTCGCCCGGGTCAACGCTCCACACGGAGCGCCGAACCTGGTACGCCGATCTCTGCCGGCGGCACGGGATTCCCCACCGGGCCGTTCGTGACCTGGCCAAGCCGCATTTCACCGCCGACGAGCGGCGCCGCTGGGCCGAAACCCCGGAAGGTCGCCTGGGTTACCACATCAACGCCGCCGGTGCGCTGCGCCGGCGGCTCAAGCCCTGGTTGATCCCGTTCCGGGGAGTCGCCACAAGGTATTTGGACAACTATCCGGCGTGGTTCATCGACGCGATGGTTGCGGGCGGCAATGCGCAGAGCCGGGCAGGCGCCACCCCGACAGGCAGTCCAAGGCACGCGTGTGCGGGGTAACACTGCGTAACCATGTAACCAGCCCATCCCGCGGGCGCCACAGTTCCTGCGAACAGAACGTATGGTAGTCACGGGCGAAGGTATGGTGTCAGTCCTCGTCGTGCCCGATGAAATCCAACAGGCTATGCGCCCGGCCGATCATCCGGCCGGCGTCGTACCGCCAATCGGACCTCGGCCCAGGGTTCTGCCCAGCCGACCGCGCCACGGACCCCTCGCCGGACCGCGTCCCCGACCCTGCGCCGGACCGCACCCCGTAGGGTACCCGGGAACGGCGAGCCAGGTTCGACACCCGATCCGCCAGGTATATTCCCTGGTAGAAGAGGTTTGCCCACTGGACCCAGTCATGGAGAGCCAAGCGTCCGCACCTCCGCAAGCCAACCTCCGTACACCATATGGAGTAGGCCTCGGAGCTGCCTAGCCGCTTCGTACCGGCAGGAAGAAGGGCTTGCTCAGCCCTCCCGGGCGGCGGTTGCGGCCTCCCAGACGGCCTCCGACAGGGTGGGATGGGCGTGGATCGCGTGGATCAGCGCGTCGAGGCCCAGGCCGGACTGGAGCGCCAACACGGCCTCGGGGAGCAGGTCGGACGCATGCGGGCCGACGATGTGGACCCCGTAGAGCCGGCCGCCGCCCCCCGCCAAGACCTTCACGAACCCTTCGTACTCGCCCCCCGCCAACGCCTTGCCGCTCGCGACGAAAGAGAACTTGCCAACGCGGAGCTGTTCCCCCCGCTGCTCGGCCTCGGCCCGGGCCTCCTCCTCGGTGAGGCCCACACCGGCGGCTTCGGGGCTGGTGAAGACCACCCCCGGCACCGCCAGGTAGTCGAGGTGCGCCTCCCGACCGAGGAGCGATTCCACCGCCGCCAGCGCCTCGTGGGACGCGACGTGCGCCAGTTTGAAGCGGCCGGCCGTGACGTCCCCCGCCGCGGCGATGTGCGGCTGGTTGGTGCGGAGCCGGGCGTCCACCGCGATCTCGCCCCGGCCGGTCAGCACGACCCCCGCCGCCTCCAGCCCGAGCCCTTCGGTGTTGGCCCGCCGCCCGATGGAGACCAGCAGCCGCTCAGCCTCGAGGACTGCGCCGCCCTCCAGCGTGAGGCTGACGCCCGCCGGGCCTTTGTCGACGGCCACCGCCTTGACGCCAGTCTGGATGACGACCCCCTTCTTCTTGAGCGCCGAGTGGATCACCCCCGCCACCTCCCGGTCGAGCAGCGGCAGGATGGACGGCATGAGTTCCAGCACCGTGACCTTGGTGCCCAGCGTGGCGAAGAAGCTGGCGAATTCGCAGCCGATGACGCCCCCGCCCAGGATGAGCAGGCTCTGCGGCAGGGCGGGCAGGGCCAGCGCCTCGTCGCTGGTGATGACCTGCTCGCCGTCCCAGCCAAACAGCGGTGGCACTGCCGGGCGGGACCCAGTGGCGACCAGCACCCGGTCGGCGACCAGGACGCTCTCGGACCCGGTGGCCTCGACCACCGCCAGGCGATGCGGGTCCAAGAACCGGGCCTTGCCGGTGAACAGCGTGACGCCGTGCTTCTTGAAGAGGAAGAGGATGCCCCGGCGCAGGCGCTCGACCACCTGCCGCTGACGTGCCATCGCTTTGGAAAAGTCGATCCGGACCTCCCCCACCTCGATGCCGAACTCACCGGCCCGGCGGACCGTGCTGAGCACCTCGGCGGTCGCGGCCAGCGCCTTCGTGGGGATGCAGCCGCGGTTCAGGCACGTTCCGCCGACGTGACTCTCATCGATCACGGCCACCCTGGCTCCGAGCTGAGCTGCCCGCACGGCGCCCACGTACCCCGCCGGCCCTGCGCCGACGACGACCAGGTCCCACCGCTGTTCTTCGCTCATCCCCCTGCGCCTCCCCGCTCACTCGCGCTTCTCCCCGCCGCGGCACGCCCTGCACCGCCCCACGAACTTCACCTGGTGGTCGAGGATCTCGAAGCCGTATTCCTGCTCGATGGAGTGTTCCAGCCGTTCCAGCAGGTCCTCGCTGACCTCCGCCACCCGGCCGCACTGCACGCAGAGCAGGTGGTGGTGCGCGTGGCGGTCCTCGCCCGCCAGTTCATAGCGGACCCGCCCGTCGCCGAAATCGACGGCCTGGAGGAGCTTAAGTTCCTCCAGGAGTTCGAGAGTGCGGTAGACCGTGGCGAGCCCCACTTCGGGGTTGGCCGCCCGGACCAGATCATAGAGTTCTTCGGCCGAGAGGTGCTCGCCCTGGTGGTCGAAGATCAGGCGCAAGATGAGGGAGCGCTGCGGCGTTAGACGGTATTCCGCCTTGGCCAGGCGTTCCTCGGCCTCGCGCAGCCCCGGGCGTCTCATGGCACCAGCGGAGCCGCGTCCGGGAGGAACGAGCAGACCTCCTGCACCTCGCCGGCGCGCAGGTAGACCCGGGGAATCCGTCCGGCGATGCCGCACAGCACCTCGTAGTTGATGGTGCCGAGTTTCTCGGCCAACTCGTCCACCGTGATCTCCTCCTCGCCCTGGCGGCCGAAGATGACCGCCTCGTCGCCCGCCCGGACCTCGACACCCTCCGGCACCCCGACCACGAACTGGTCCATGCAGATGCGCCCGCGCACCGGCATGCGCCGCCCGTGGAGCAGCACCTCCGCCTTACCGGAAAGGAGCCGGCTGTACCCATCGGCGTAGCCCAGAGGGATCAGCGCCACCAGCTCGTCCCGCTTCGTCACGTAGGTCCGCCCGTAGCTCACCGGCGAACCGGCCGGCAGGCGCTTGACGTACGCCACCCGGGCCTTCAGCGACATCACGGGCCGCAGGTCGATGGCCGCATGGTCGACCTCGGGCGAGGGGTAGAGGCCGTACATGATGATCCCGGGGCGTACGAGCGAGCCGGCCAATTCCGGCTGGTCGATGATGGCGCCCGAATTGGCGGCATGGGTCAGGAGCAGTCCCTCCGCACCGCAGCCCTCGGCGCAGGCGGCCAGCGCCTGCCGGAAACGTTCGTGCTGCAGCAGGGTATACCCTTTGTCCGACTCATCGGAGGAGGCGAAATGCGTGAACGCCCCCACCAGTTCCACCCCGGGCAGGGAGCGCAGGAAGCGCAGGAACTCCGGCGCCTCGCCCGGGAGCAGCCCCAGGCGGCCCATCCCGGTGTCGATCTTGAGCTGCACCCTGGCCGGGCGGCCCAGGCGCACCGCCGCCTGCGAGAGGGCCGCTGCGACCTCCCGGTCGCAGACCGCGCAGGAGACGTCGGCGGCGACCACCGCCTCCGCCTGCCACGGGGCGGGCATCCCGAGGATGTGCACGGGCGCGGTGATCCCCGCCCGGCGCAGCGCCACCGCCTCTTCGACCAGCGCCACGCCGAGCCAGGTGGCGCCGTGCTCCAGCGCCGCCCGGCAGATCTGCGGCGCGCCGTGCCCGTAGGCGTTGGCCTTGACGATCGCCATGATCTCCGGACCCTCGCCGATCCGCCGCCGGATCTCCCGCAGGTTGTGCGCCAAGTTGTCGAGATCGATCTCCGCCCAAACGGGACGGAAGGCATTCGGGACCGCTTCAGCGGACACTATCCCGTTCACTCCCTGGTGATGCCACCGCATCTTTTTCGGGCCTCAGCACTTTCAAATGTGCCCGGGGCAGGCAGCGCGCCACCTCTCCGGCGACCACCCCGACCGGCCCGGCCTCCGCCGCCAGGTCGCCCGCCAGGCCGTGCAGGTACACGCCGGCCACGGCGGCCTCCGCCGGCGGCACCCCTTGCGCCAGCAGCGCCGTGACGAGCCCGGTGAGCACGTCGCCCGTGCCCCCCGTCGCCAGGCCCGGGTTGCCCGTGGGATTGACGAAAACCTCGCCGCCGGGGGCGGCGACCACGGTGTGGGCCCCCTTGAGGGCCAGGATCACGCCCCAGCTCCGGGCGACCGCCCGCGCCGCCTCGACCCGGCTGCGCTCCACGGCATCGACGGTCTCCCCCATGAGCGCCGCCATCTCGCCCGGGTGCGGTGTCAGCACCGCCGGCGCCGGGCGATCCGCCAGCAGGGCGCGGAAGAGTTCGGGCCGGGCGGCCAGCAGGCGGAGGGCGTCGGCGTCGAGGACCACCGGCAGGGCGAGCCCGGTCAGGAACTGCCGCAGGAACTCGCCGGCCTCCTGCGAGGTGCCCATCCCGACGCCCAGTCCCACGGCCGTGCACCGGCCCGCCCAGCCCGCGAGCGCGCCGGCGGCCTCGGCGGCGATGGTCTGCCCTGCGGTCTCGGGGAGCGGCAACGACATGGCCTCGGTCAACTTGACTTCCAGGATGGGATTGAGGCTCCGCGGGATCGCCACGGTCACCTTGCCGGCGCCCCCGCGCAAAGCCGCTTCGCCGGCCAGGGCGACCGCTCCAGTCAGCCCCGGGCTACCCCCGACGATCAGCACGTGGCCGAAACTGCCCTTGTGGGCGACGACCGGGCGCGCCGGCAGTGCGGCCCGGACCCGCTCCGGGGTGATGAGGTGCACCGTCGGCCCGGCCTCCTCCGCCAGCAGCGACGGGGGCAGCCCCAGGTGAGCGGCCACGACTTCGCCGGCCCAGGCGGCGCCGGGGTAGAGGAAGAGCCCCAGCTTGGGGAGCCCGAAGGTTACCGTGGCGGTCGCCCGGACGGCTCCGCCTGCCTCGCCGGGCTTTAGGCCCCCGGCCAGCAACTGCCCGGTGGCGGCATCGACGCCGGACGGCACATCCAGCGCCAAGACCGGCCGCCCGGCGGCGTTCACCGCTTCGATGACCCGCAGCGGAAAACCGGTCACGCGGCCGTGCAGACCGGTGCCAAAGAGGGCGTCGACCACCAGTCCCGCCTCACGCAGCGCCCCCGGGAGGGCGCCCAGCCCCGTCTCCTCGCCCAGTTCGCACACGCTGAGGCGCTCGCCGGCGCACCTTTCGAGTATGGCGAAGTTGGCCGCCGCCTCCCCACGCAGGTCCGCCGCCCGGCCGCAGAGAAAGACCTCCACCCTCCGGCCGCGACCGACGAGATGCCGGGCGAGCACGAAACCGTCGCCCCCGTTGGCGCCCTTGCCGGCCACCACGACGACCTTGCCCGGCTCGCCGCCCAAAAGCCGCAGGGCCACCTCGGCCGCCCGGGCCCCGGCATTCTCCATGAGCAGGACGCTCGCTAGGCCGAACTCGCTCTCGGCCCGGCGTTCGATGAGGCGCATCTCGGCCGGAGTCACCAGTCGCACTCGCCCTTCCCTCCCTTGAGGACGCGGAGGTCAGGTCGCCAACCCCACCGGGCCGCCTTACGCCGGCCGCTGGTAGAAGGTGGGTCCCACCGCTTCGAACCCGTATTCCCGGTAGCGCAGGATGGGTTCGGTCCCGCCTACCAACAGGATACCCCCGGGCGCGAGCGCCTGGTAGAACTTGGTGTAGAGCTGGTGCTTCGCCTCTTCGGTGAAGTAGATGACCACGTTGCGGCAGAGGATCAGATCGAAGCCCTGTTCGAACCGGTCGGTCAAAAGGTTCTGCTGGCGGAAGTCGATGAGCGCCTTCACCTCGTCCTTGACGCGGTACCCCTCCCCCACCGGAGTGAAGTACCTGGCGAGGCGGGCGGGCGAGACGTTCTTGAGTTCGGTGACCTGGTAGAGGCCGGCCTTGGCTTTTTCCAGCACCACCCGGTCCACGTCGCTGGCGAGCACGCGGTGACCCCGCCGCGGGTCGAGGTCGGAAAGGATGATGGCCAGGGTGTACGGCTCACAGCCGGTGGAACACCCGGCGCTCCACACCTTGAGCGGCCGCTTGGCCTGGAGAAGACGGGGGAGGTACTTCGTCTCAAGTTCGGCGAACCGCTCCGGGTTGCGGAAGAACTCGGAGACGTTGATGGTTATCCGCTTGAGGAACTCGTCGTAGCGGGCCGGTTCGGTCTGGAGCATCCGGAAGTAGTCCCGGTACGTGTGAACCTTGAGCGAGTCCATGAGCGAGTTGATGCGGCGCTGCATCTGCCGTTGCTTGTAGCTGGAGAGATCGATCCCGGTGAGATCGTGGATCCGCTTCTTGAACTCCTCATAGTCGGCGGCGGTCATCCCCGGGCGCTCTGGCAGGCCGAGTCCTTCGTCGAGGGCCATCGTGTCACCCCTTTCCCGGTATATTCGAGTGTGGCGGAGGACAATCCTTTTGAGGAAAGGGGCCTGTACATGCGGTTCAGGCGGCTGCGCGCCTTCGGAAGCTGGTTCCGGAAGGACAAGGGAGAACGGCCCGCGGCCCTCCAGGAACCCGGGCGTCCGGGAGGGGGACCGCAGGACACCGGCACCGGCGCCGACCCGGCCAGCACGGGTATCAACCTGCCTTTCCTCGGCCGGGTGAAGGAGGACACCGCCCGGCTCAAAGACATCTGCGGCGAACGCAACGCCGACATCATAATCCGGAAGTTCAGACTCTGGTCCGACCCCCCTGTGGACTGCGCCATCATCTACGTCGAGGGGCTGACCGACCGGACCCCATTGCGTTCGCCATCCTCCAGCCGCTCATGGTCCTCGCCCGCCTGGCGGCGACCGAGCGGCCCCAAAGTTCCGACGAACTGCTCGCGCTCGTCTCGCAACACCTGGTGCTGGGCGCCCCGGCCAGCCCGGTTAAGACCTACGGCGAACTTCTGGACCACATCCTGACCGGGGAAACCGCGCTGCTGGTGGACGGGATGGCCCAGGCCCTCACCGTAGAGACGAAGTCGTGGGAGCACCGCACCATCACCGAGCCGGCCACCGAGGCCGTGATCCGGGGCCCGCGCGAGGGGTTCAACGAGGTCCTCCGGATGAACACCGCGCTGCTGCGGCGGCGCATCAAGAGCCCCTACCTGCGGCTCGACCCGATGAAGATCGGCAGGCTGTCGCTGACCGACGTGGTGGTGGCCTGGATCGAGGGGGTCACCAACCCGGATCTCGTGGCCGAGGTGAAACGGCGGCTCAAATCGCTGGACACCGACTGGATACCCGACTCCGGCTACCTCGAACAGTTCATCGAGGACTTCCCCTTCTCGCCCTTCCCCCAGTTCCAGTACACCGAGCGGCCCGACCGGACCGCCGCCGCCGTGCTGGAAGGGCGGGTCGCCATCATGATCGACGGCTCGCCGCTGGCGCTGATCGTCCCGGGGGGCGTGACCAGCTACCTCACCACCGCCGAGGACTACTACGAGCGGTTCCCCTACGGTTCGCTGCTCCGGCTGCTCCGGCTCTTCGGAACGGTGACAGCCCTCACGCTGCCGGCGCTGTACATCGCGATCACCACCTTCCACCAGGAGCTGATCCCCACCCCCCTGGTGCTTCTCTTCACCGCCTCCCGGGAGCCGGTGCCGTTCCCGGCGCTCGTGGAAGCGCTCCTGATGGTCGGCGGTCTGGAGCTGACGCGGGAGGCCGGGCTGCGGCTGCCGGCGCCCATCGGCCAGACCGTCGGCATCGTGGCGTTCATGGTCGTCTGGTTCGTCATCTCCGTGCTGAAGCTGGCGCTCCTGTTCCTCTTCACGGTGGCGACCCTCACTGAGGTCCTGGGAGCCGCCGACTACCGGCCGTTCTGCGTGCCCGCCGGCCTGATCGTGGCCTTCACGGCCTTTCTCCCCGACAACTTTGCGGCGCTCTTGCAGGAGAGGCTGGGGCGCAGCGGGCTCCAGCCGGTCCTCGACTTCCTGAGCCGCGAGCCGCAGGTGCGGGAGTCCCTTCATCTCCTGGTGACCTCCGATTCGGCGGCGGACGTGCTGAAGGTGACCCTCCTGTGAGCTCACGCTCCAGCAGTACCTGGTGCAGTCGTCCGTATCCGGAACCGCGGTGGCCGTGCCCCGCCTGACCATGGTGCCGCCGCAGCAGAAGCCCGGCCCGGGCGGCGGGGGCGGCGGAGAGGCGGAAGGCAAAGGCGGCGGCGAGCCGCCGAAGCCGACCGAATTGGCGCTGACGGGGATGGCCGTCTTCCGCGGCCACCGGCTGCGCGGCTTTTTGCCGCCCGAGGCGGTCCCCGGGCTCCTGTGGCTCAGAAACGACGTGCAGGGCCTGCCGGTGACCGTGAGCGACCCGGCCGAACCCCGCGCGAAGATCGCCGTCGAACTCTTTCACGGCGGCGTCCGGCGGCTCGTGCTCCCCGACGAAACGAACCGCGCCATGACGGTCATCCGGCTCAAGGCCTTCGGGGAGGCCAACATCCGGGAGGTCGCCTCGTATGCGGGGCAGCGGGCCCCGGTGCCCGACGTGCGGATGGTGAACCGGGCGGTCTCCCGCGAGGTGGCCCACCAGATCTGGCGCTCGCTCACCGCGGCCCGGCGCTACCAGGCGGACATCTTCGGCCTGGCGGAAGAGGCGCCCGAGGTGATCCCCGCCGCCCGGTGGCGCGCCTTCGCCCGCCAGTGGCCGAAGGCGTTCACCGAATGCGAGATCGAGGTGGAGGCCGATATCCGGCTGCGCCGGCGCGGGATGACCTTCTGATCGCTGGACTTAGGGACGGCCGGGGGTGGGCGGTCAGCGGAGGAAGAACTGGTACACCGCGAAGGCGACGGCCACGGCGCAGTACACGACGAGTCCCACCGCCGCCGCCCGGCGTTCCCCCTTCTGCCACTGGTGCCAGGCGCCGGCCACCACCGGCCAGAGGACGAGCAGGACCAGCGCCATGCCAACGTACCGCACAAGGAATCACCCCGCAGGGTAATATCCCCTGCGGGGTGAAGCGTAAGTTCTGTTCGCGGGAATTGTGGCGCCACAATTCCTGCAAACAGAACTTACGCGATGCCGAAGGGGAGGCATGTGGCCCCCCCATGGCGGTCAGCGCACCGGGAACCGTCTGGCGCCGGCCTACTCCACCGTCACCGACTTGGCCAGGTTCCGCGGCTTGTCGACATCGCAGCCCCGGGCCTTCGCCGCGTAGTAGGAGAAGAGCTGGAGCGGCACCACCGAGAGCACCGGCGTCACGAAGTCGAGGGTCCGCGGGATGTGGAGCACGTGGTCGGCCGCCTCATAGATCTCCTGGTCGCCTTCGAGGGCGATGGCCACCACCGTCGCGTCCCGGGCTTTGACCTCCTTGATGTTGGAGAGCATCTTGTCGTACAGCTTGGTCTGCGTGGCCAGGGCGAAGACCGGCACGCCCTCGACGATCAGCGCCAGCGTGCCGTGCTTGAGTTCCCCGGCCGCATAGGCCTCCGCATGGATGTAGGAGATCTCCTTGAGCTTCAGCGCGCCCTCGAGCGACACGGCGTGGTCGAGGCCGCGCCCGATGAAGAAGACGTCCTCGCAGTTCTTGAACTCTTTGGCCAGGCGCTGCGCCTTTTCCGCGTGGGCCAGGACGCTGTTGACCTCTTTCGGCAGTTCTTTGAGCGCCGCGATGATCTCGGCCCGCTCCGCAGGGGTCGCCGTGCCCCTCTTCTCCGCCAGGAAAAGGGCGAGCAGGTAGAGCGCGACGAGCTGCGTCATGTACGCCTTGGTCGAGGCCACGGCGATCTCCGGCCCGGCCCAGGTGTAGATGACGTCGTGCGCCTCGCGGGCCACCGACGAGCCGACCACGTTGGTGATCGCCACGACCCGGGCGCCCCGTTCCTTCGCCAGCCGCAGGCCGGCCAGCGTGTCGGCGGTCTCCCCCGACTGGGAGATTACCACCGCCAGGGTGCGTTCGTTCACCATCGGGTCGCGGTATCGGAACTCCGAGGCGACCTCCGCCTCGACCGGGAGCCGCACCAGGCGCTCGATCACCTGCTTGCCGACGAGCCCGGCGTGCATGGCGGTGCCGCAGGCGATCATGGCCACCTTGTCGAAGCGCTGCACCTGTTCTGCGGTGAGCGTGACCTCCTCGAGGGTCACGTGGTCGGTGTCGAGCCGGCCGGCCAGGGTGTCCCGGACCGCCCGCGGCTGCTCGTTGATCTCCTTGAGCATGAAATCGTCGTAGCCGCCCTTTTCGGCCATCACCGGGTCCCACTTCACTTCGAAGACCGCCTTGGCCACCGGCCGTCCCGCAAGGTCGGTCACCGCCACGCCGTCCGGGGCAAGGATCGCCATCTCGCCGTCGTCCAGGATGTAGACCTCCCGCGTAAAGGGGAGCAACGCCGGGATGTCGGAGGCGAGGAAGCTCTCCCCGTCGCCCAACCCGACCACGAGCGGGCTGTCCTTACGCACCGCCACGATCCGCCCGGGTTCGCTCCGGTGGGCGACCGCCAGGGCGTAGGAACCCTCGAGCTCCGCCGCGGCCTTGCGCACCGCCTCGGCGAGGTCGCCCTCGTAGTGCTCCTCGATCAGGTGGGGGATCGTCTCGGTGTCGGTCTCGGAGCGGAAGACGTGCCCGGCCTTGGCCAGGCGCGCCCTGAGCGAGCGGTAGTTCTCGATGATGCCATTGTGGACGACGGCGATGTTCCCGGTGCAGTCCTGGTGCGGGTGAGCGTTGGCGTCGGACGGACGGCCGTGGGTCGCCCAGCGGGTGTGGGCGATGCCGGTCTGGCCGGCCACCGGACTCTGCGCCAGCTTCTCCTCGAGCTTGGCCAGGCGTCCCACCGTCTTGCGGACATCGACCCGGTCAGCGGCGAGGACCGCCACCCCGGCCGAGTCGTAGCCGCGGTATTCGAGGCGCCGCAACCCCTCCAGGAGGACGGGTACCGCGTCCTTGGGACCTGTGTATCCAACAATGCCGCACATGGCTTTAGCCTCCCTCAACTCCGAACGCAAAAACCCCGGGGGACGGGCACCCCCAGGGCAACACAATAACTCCTCCACGCGCACGGCGCGTGGGGCCTTACGCTACCTGGCTGCCGTTTTATCTCCAGCGTCGCCGCCGGCCTTTGTGGACAGCCTCTCGACCGTAGCCAGCCGAGGGTCACCCGCCGATCATTCCGAGTTCCCCTACCTCGTCAACTCCCCGATTCCGGGGGAGTTCTGGCGCTGCTTATCCTCTTTTCCGCCCCGGCCCGCCTCCCGTCGTGCGGGCCGGCGCTATGCGGTTGTGGACAGCCCCCTCAGCCTTCTCAGGCCTCACCCCCCAGATCGGCGACGACCGCCGCCGCCACCAAGTCCACCGCCCGCCGGACCGTCGCCTCGTCAGGCCCCTCTCCCAGGATGCGGATGAGCGGCTCGGTGCCCGAAGCCCGCACGAAGATGCGTCCTTCGGCGCCCAGCCGAGCCTCGGCGGCCGCCACGGCGTCCTTGACCCGCCCGCTCTCCGCCAGGCGCTCCTTCTCCTTCACCCTCACATTATGGAGAACCTGGGGGAAGGTGCGCATGACCTGAGCGGCCTCGGAGAGCGGCTGGCCGGTTCTCTTAAGGATAGCAGCCAGCTGCAGGCCGGTCAAGACTCCGTCCCCGGTCACGTTGTGGGCCAGGAAGATGATGTGCCCCGACTGCTCGCCGCCCAGGATGAGGCCCTCCCGCCGCAGCGCTTCCAGGACGTAACGGTCGCCCGCCTGGGTGATCGTCACATCGCCCCCCCGCTGCCGGAACGCCGCCACCAGCCCCAGATTGGAGTAGACCGTCGCGGCGATCTTGCGGTTTGGCAGGGCGTCGCGGGCGAGGAGGTCCAGCCCGGCGATGGCCAGCAGGTGGTCGCCGTCGACCAGCTCGCCGCGCTCGTCCACTGCGATGACCCGGTCGGCGTCGCCGTCGAAGGCCAGCCCGAAGTGGGCGCCCCGCTCCCGCACGGCCGCCTGGAGCTGCTCGGGATGGGTCGAACCGCACCGCACGTTGATCCGCGCCCCGTCCGCCTCGGCGTTCATGGCGAAAACTTCCGCGCCCAGCCGGGCGAAGACTGCCGGACCGACCCGGTAGGCCGCGCCGAAGCCGCAGTCGAGCACGATGCGCAGGCCGTCGAGGCGCTGGGGCGAGGTGCTTTCGAGGAAGTCGAGGTAGCGCTCTTCGGCCCGCCGCTCCGGATAGGCCCGGCCGACCCCCTCGCCCACCGGACGGGGCAGGCCGTCTTCGGACCCCACCTCGCCGAGCAGGGCTTCGATCTCATCTTCCAGGTCGTCGGAGAGCTTGAACCCGTCGCTCGAGAAGAATTTGATCCCGTTGTCGGGCACCGGATTGTGGGAGGCGGAGACCATGACGCCGGCGTCCATCTTCAGCTCCCGCACAAGGAAGGCGACCCCCGGGGTCGGCAGGATCCCCGCCTGGACGACATCGGCGCCGACGGAGGTGAGACCGGCGGTCAGCGCCGCCTCCAAGAGCGTGCCGGAGAGGCGGGTGTCCCGGCCGATCAGGACCCGCGGCCGCTCTCCCTCCCGCCCCAAGGCGTGGCGGGCCAGCACCGCCGCCCCCGCCCGCCCCAGCCGGAAGGCCAGCTCCGGCGTGAGTTCCCGGTTCGCCACCCCGCGAACCCCATCGGTCCCGAAGAGTCTGCCCATGTATGTGTGTGCCTCCGCTCCTAGTATGTGCCGGCTCCGCCCGCCGGCCACCCGGCCGGCGCGCCCGGGCCGCCTACCGCTCCTGCTGCCCGCCGGCCGGGGCCTGCGGCCCG
>JBLNBQ010000097.1:0-16406 GCA_050260095.1 Chitinophagales bacterium | reverse complement strand
GAACCCGCGATCTTTGCCTTGAAAGGGCAATGTCCTAGGCCACTAGACGATGGGGGCACATGCAAACGTCGTGGTGAGCCATCCGAGATTCGAACTCGGGACACCCGGATTAAAAGTCCGGTGCTCTACCAGCTGAGCTAATGGCTCATCGAAAGCTACTCTATTTTACCTTGCGTCTCGCCGAGTGTCAACGGGCGGTGCCCACCAGTCGTTGGGCGCGTTTCCGGTGCTCCCGGCCTGGACCGTCCCCCACATTTTCAAACAGTTGGGCAACCATGGCACGGCAGGAAAAACCGGGGGCTAACGAAGAATTCCTACGCGACTTTGCATATGCGACCAGGAGAGGGGGTGTCACAAGTTGGTTGTCGTATGCACCGATAAGTTCCGCAGAAAAGAGGGAACAAGAGTGAGTCGAAGGGCTATCGTCGTGCTGGGACTCGTGGTAGCCGCCCTGTGCCTGAGCGCAGTTGCGATGGCCGCAGAGAATCCGGCTTCTGCTCCCAGCCTGCTTGACCAAGCAAAGAACTCCCCGCTGGGCTCCCGTCACTGGAACATCTTCCGCTCCGCCGCACTGGACCCCGCCGGTCATGAAGGCAACAACTGCATCGGGTGCCATTCCGCAGTTGCCATGGTTGATGATCCCAAGGCCGTACTAACTGACTTTCTCAAGGCCGGTCAGAAGTACTACACCGGAGTCAAAGATGGCGTAAACCAGTACGACACCGCCAAGGTGGACGGAAAGTACGCTAGCAACGACTTCGAAGGCATCACCTGCCGCGTCTGCCACGTGATGGACAACCGGGGCATCGCGCTGCGCCGTCCGAACAACACCTGCACGCTGTGCCACGGCCGCAGCTTCGACTGGAAGAGTGGAAGCGGTCACCACGTGGAGCAGGACTTCATCGAAGGTCACGGCGATGGCTACTGGGAGCAGTCCGTGCACTACACGCTCGGAATGCAGTGCCAGAGCTGCCACGTCATGAACTCCGTGAAGCATGACTACGCCCCGGCCAGCGCCGAAGAGATCGTCAAGGACAAGTTCTGCCAGAACTGCCACAAGGATGCTGGCGAACTCGAAAAGATGATCCAGAAGACCGTCACCACGGTCGGCGCCGCCACAAAGAGCATCGACGAGCGCGTCAAGGCCCTTGAGGCGACGAAGCTCACCGATGAGCAGAAGGCGCTGGTGAAGCAGGCCAAGGCCAACAGCGCCTTCATCGAGGGCGACATCTCGAACGGCGTCCACAACCCGCAGTTCGCCGGCCGCCTGATCAACGAGGCGTTCGCGGCGCTCGACAAGGCCGAAGGCAAGACCGTCCCGACCCCGAAGGTCGACCTCGGCAACCTGATGGTCTACTCTCAGGCGCAGTCCTCCAAGCTGGGCTCCGCCCACTGGGACATGCTCGAGAGCACCATCAACAACCCGGACGATCCCGAGCAGGCCAACTGCATCTCCTGCCACTCCGCGGTGAAGATCGTGGATGACCCGAAGGCCCAGCTGACCGACTTCCTCGCCAAGGATCAGAAGTACGCCACCGGCGAGAAGGAAGTCAACGGCCAGACCGTCTTTGAGTACAGCAAGGCCACCGCTGACGGCAAGTACCTCAAGAACCACATGGAGGGCATCACCTGCCGCGTCTGCCACACCTTCGGCAAGGACGGCAAGATCGGCCTCGTTCGCAGCAAGGAACAGACCTGCGGTCTCTGCCATGGCCGCTCCTTCAACTGGGCCAACGGCAGCGCCCACCACGTCGAACTCGCGTTCATGAAGGGCCAGGGCTCCAAGGAGAAGGGCGTCGAGGATCAGCCGAACATGAAGGTCCTCATGTCCTTCGCCTGCCAGGACTGCCACTTCATGAACAGCACCAAGCACGACTTCCAGCCGGCGACCCCGGAGCAGATCGTGGCCAACCCGAACTGCAAGAGCTGCCACAAGAGCGCCGCTGAGCTGAAGGAGACCATCGAGAAGATCCAGAGCGACACCAAGGCGGGCATCGCGAAGCTGCAGCCGCGGCTCGACAAGGCCAAGGCCTGGGTCGCCAAGAACCCGAACAACAAGGAAGCCGCCGAGGTCTACACGCAGGCCTTCGCCAGCGTGAACTTCATCGTCAGCGACTTCTCGAACGGCGTCCACAATCCCGACTACGCGGCTGAACTGCTCACCCGTGCGGGCAAGCTCCTCGACCAGTTCGAGGCGAAGTACAAGTAAGCTCCGCCAGCAGGCAAGTAAGCTCCGCGTGCGCTGTGAGAAAGGCTGTCCCGCCAGGGGCAGCCTTTCTCCGTCAATGTCCCGCCAGGCCGGTCCCCTGGACCACGCATGATCGAAAGCTTCTCTGCAACCACGCGCAGCCGCAGAGGCGTACGCAGCCGCACAGCCGCTCGAATGGACAGGCGCCCGTTAGATGCCTTCACGGACGCCTGTCAGCCTCGACTTTCTGTCCGGGGTGGCTGCCCCCCACAAGGGGCAGCCCCGGGTCAGCCACGTGGGAGTTCGCTGGTTCCTGGTTCAGTCCTCAGCCCTGGTGGCCGCAGCAGCCCTCGGCGCCCTGGGGCAGCGGCGCGCCCGAGTAGCCCTGCAGCACGTGCGTAATCGAGTCCTGGAGCATCTGCCGGGTGTAGGCCGGGTTGTGGACACCCAGGCTCCGGTCGAAGAGGAAGAGCCGGTAGTTCTGGTACGCCTGCTCGAGTACGCCGTCGGGATCCTGCTTGAACGGCTCCGTGCCTCCCCGGTGGCATTCGTTGCACTTGCCAGGTTGGTTGCGGGGGAGTTCGCCGGCGTTGCGCTCTTTCAGCTCCGCCGCCAGCGACTCCAGCATGGCCTTGGTCTCCGTTTGCTTTCCGCCAACGTTGAAATCGCGCAGGTTCTGGTGGCAAGGCCGGCAGCCGCTCAGGTTCAGCGCACCCTGGTCGTCTCTCATCCGGAGGGTGTGCCCCCCGGCCGCGACGCCGTCCGTCTTGGCCATGTGGCACATGACGCACCGGTCGCCGGTATTGTGCGGGCTGACGGAAGACTTGTCGTAGTTCCGGTCGGCATAGCGCTGCCCGCCGGTCCCGTTGAGCACGAGGTGCTGCCACTTTCCCCCGTGGCAGTTGTCGCACACGGTCGCCCGGTCCGCGGCGCGCAGCATGTCCGAAGAACTGCCGGAGTGAACGTCATGGCAGGCCACACAGGTGACGCCCGGCGAGGTGGCGTCCGCGACCTGGCCCTTCATCTTCTCGAACGGTTTCCCCGACCGGGTGACCTCGAGGTAGCCGGCGACGTTGTGACACCGGACGCAGTCCGTGATCAGCTCGGGCAGAATCTCGTCCTTGGTGTACGGGACCGGCTGGTTGTGCCCCGACCGGCGCCACTCCTGGTACTCCGTGTCGTGGCAGGGGGCGCACACGGCTGGATCATAGAGTTCGTTGGCCGCTCCAGCAGGTTTCTGGTGAGGGTCGCCCGCCTTGTGGCACGACAGGCAGGTGACGTTCGCCTTGGCATGCGCCGTATGCGTCCACCCGCCCGACTCTGCCGTGTGGCACTGGGCGCAGGCGCCAGGGTCGGCAGCGCCGGCGGCCGAAGCGGTCGAAGCGAGGCCTAGCACGAACAGGGCAGCGGCACAGATAAGCGGAAAGATACGTTTGAGCCTCATCGCCAATCCTCCCGCCAGGAGTGGATAGGGGCTGGCAACGCCAACCCTTGCCAAACCCGGAGTCTTTCGGTCCACTTTACCATTTCTTCTTCAACCCAACCGTTTCCTGCAAAAGCGCAGGAGCGAAGGCGCTGCGCCTCCCCTCGCGGCAGAATAAAAAGCCGGGTCCCAGCCTGCTGAGACCCGGTCCACCGGTGTTCCGCCGCCCACGCTCACTTGCGCCGCGCATAGATCTGGCTTAGGATGAGCGTCTCCTGCCGCTCCCGGCCAACCGACACCAAGCCCAGCGGGGCCCCGACCAGCTCTGTGAGCCGGCCGAGGTATCGACGGGCGTTCTGCGGCAGGTCGTCCAGCGAACGGCAGGTGCGGAGTTCGCCCTCCCAGCCGGGCAGTTCCTCAAAGACCGGTTCCGCCTCCTCCAGAATGCGCAGGTCCGCGGGGAAATCGACGAGGACTCTCCCCTGGTAGCGATAGCCGGTGCAGATCTTGACGGACGGCAAGCCGGCCAAGACGTCGAGCGACATGACCGCCAGCATGCTGACGCCGTTCACCCGCACGGCATGACGGACCATCACCGCGTCGAACCAACCCACCCGGCGGGGCCGGCCGGTCGTGGTGCCGTATTCGTGGCCCTTCTCCCGGATAGTGTCGCCGAGGCCGTCGTCCAGCTCGGTCGGGAAGGGTCCCCGCCCAACGCGGCTGGTGTAGGCCTTGCAGACCCCAAGCACCTGGTCGATCCGGCTGGGTCCGACCCCGGCCCCGATGCACACGCCTCCCGCGATCGCCGACGAAGAGGTGACGAACGGGTACGTGCCATGATCCAGATCGAGGAGCGCTCCCTGCGCCCCCTCGAAGAGCACCCGTCGGTTTTCCAGGATCACCTGGTTCACCAGGGCGGAGCCGTCGACCACGTAGGGCCGGATTGCTTCTCCGTACCTGCTATACTCGGCGAACACGGCCTCCCGCTCGAAACCGGGATGCCCATAAACTCTCTGAAGCAACCGGTTCTTCACCGGCAGGACCGCGTCGAGACGGGCCCGGAAAGCCTCCGGGTCGCAGAGATCGCTGACCCGGATGCCGGTGCGGGCGGCCTTATCGACGTAGCAGGGACCGATCCCTCGCCCGGTCGTCCCGATCTTCTCCTCCGCCGGGCGCTCGGCCTCCTCCAACTGATCGAGCTGCCCGTGCCAGGGCATCACCACGTGCGCTCGGTCGCTGATCCGAAGGTTGGCCGCGGATACCCCCTGGGCTGCCAGTTCGGCCAGCTCCGCCAGCAGCGCCTTCGGGTCGATGACCACTCCGTTGCCGATGAGGCACAGAGCATCCGGGTAGAGAATGCCGCTGGGCACGAGGTGGAGCTTGAAGGTCGTGCCGCCCACGATGACGGTGTGACCCGCGTTGCTTCCACCCATGTACCGGACGACCAGCTCAGCGTCGCCAGCCAGCAAGTCGGTGACTTTGCCCTTGCCCTCGTCCCCCCACTGGGTGCCCACGATCACCACGGACGGCATCACACCACTCCCTCTCGAACACGAAAAGATTAGCAGAATTGCCCTGGCCAGTCAAGGAGAGGCCCCCGTTGCGCCTGACAGCCTCCTCCGGCAATCCTGCCGCTCCATGCCAGTTATTATGAAATTGTTCTCCCCAAGGATGCGTTTTTTGGAGGAGTTGGTTTTTGGGAGGCGAATTTACATCAGTACTCTTAGCTTGCACCACGGGGGATGTGAAACCTAGGCTGAGGAAGGTGTAAAGTGGCCCGTAGACGTAACGAGTGGTACTTCTACGCCAAGTACGGTAACTTTGCTCTTTCTTTCGGTTTCACCCTCATTTTCGCCGTCGGCGGTGGAGCCTGGCTCGGAAGCTGGCTCGACCGCCGCTATGAAGTCGCGCCCCTGTTTCTGGTGGTGGGGATTCTCTTGGGCGTTGCCCTCTCATTCAAGAGTTTGTTCGAACTGATAAGCGGCATGGAGAAGACCGACTTCACAGAGCACGAGGAGGTAAACCCGGTTTACCGCCGGGCGATGAATCTCCGCCGGCTGTACTTCAAGAAGGCACGGGTCCGCAAGGGCGTCAACCCTGACAAGAGGAAGGAGTGACGGTCGGGCAATGCAATTCATGACGGAAGAGAAGATGCACGAACTGGCCAACATTATCGGACACCTCACGCGCCAGCCCGTTGGCCATTCCGGGCTTCTGACCACCACCGTCGTCAACACCTGGTATGTCTGGGCCACCGTGGTGATCCTCTGTTTCCTGGCAACCCGCAAGCTCTCCGACGACAAGCCCGGCAAGATCCAAATCCTCCTCGAAATGCTCGTCGAGTTCATCTACGGCTTGCTCGAACCGGCGATGGGACGGCACGGTCGCAAGTACGTCTGGCTGGTTGGAGGCCTCTTCGTCTCCATCCTCAGCCTCAACTTCGCGTGGTTCTGGCCGGGCATGATACCGCCAGTGACCGACTTTTCGACCACCGCAGCCTTGGCGGTCGTCACGATTCTTACCATCCAGGTTCTCGGCATCCGGACGGTGGGCATCGGAAAGTTCCTGGGGCACTTCGCAAATCCGATGAACCTCCTGGAACAGGTCACCCGGCCCTTCTCTTTGGCCGTGCGGTTGTTCGGGAACATGTTCGGCGAGAAGATGGTGGTCACGGTGCTCTTCATCCTGGCCCCGCTCTTCTTCCCGACGCCCGTCATGCTCCTCGGCGTGCTGATGGGCTTCATCCAGGCGTTCGTTTTCTCGCTGCTGTCCACCACCTATCTCAGCGAGATGGTGCACCACCACTAACCTTGAGTCGCCAACTTCGTCGCCTTTGAAGGGGGGGAAAAGGAATGGGAATCGATTTGTTGCCGGTCGGTTTGAGCCTCGCCCTCGTCGCGGTTGCTTCCGCTCTGGGTCAGGCCTTTGCCACCGGGAAGGCCATGGACGGTATGTCCCGTCAGCCGGAAGTCGCCGGTGAGGTGCGTACCACGCTTCTCCTGGCCCTGGCCTTCATGGAAGCGTTGACCCTGTTCACGTTCGTTATGGCCATCTTGATGTGGACCAAGATCAAGTAAGTAGGCTCCAGCCGGGTTGCCGGGGTGAGTCTCCCCGGCAACCCTTTGGACCTGCCTTCGGATCTGGGGGAAGGGGGCACCAACAACATGGCGGCGGAAGGCGGAGGCATCTCTCCGTTCCACGTTCCGACGTTCATCTTCCAGGCAGTCAACGTGGTCGTTGTCCTGTTCCTGCTCTGGAAAGTGCTATTCAAGCCGGTCTCCGAAGTGCTGGCCCGGCGCGAATCCTTCGTCGAAAACTCTCTGGCCCAGGCTGCAGCAACAAAGAAAGAAGCCGAAAAACTGCTCGCCGAGTACCAGCGCATGATGGCCAACGCGAAGCAGGACGCCGACGAACTGATGTCGCAGGCCACCAAGCAGGGCGAAGAACTCAAACGCGAGATGATCGCCCAGGCAGAGCAGGAAGCTTATCGCATCTTCCAGCGGGCCAGAACCGATATCGAGAAAGAGAAAGAGAAAGTCCTCATGGACATTCGCAGCGAGATCGCCAACCTGACGATTTTCGCGACGAGCAAGCTCCTCGACCGGGTTATCACGGCCGAAGACAACGAGCGTATCGTCAAGTCCTGCGTCGACCAACTGGACGCGGCGATGGGCCCCAAGTCCTGACCGCGCAAAAGGTTCGCTTGTCTCGGAAGGCCTTGCCTGCTCTGGTGTTCATTTCCTGAGCAGAGCGGGGCTTTTCGCGTTTAATCCAGAGGCGGCGGGATAGTCTAAGTAGCGGAAGACCGCTAACGTACATCAGGATCTGGCTCGGCCTCCAAGTAGGCCAAGTAACGACGACCTGGAGTCCGTGGGCTGCAGCTCTCGTTACAGGCAGGCGATCCTACCTGCCAGATCCCTGAACCTCTTGGCGGTCTTCCCCTGTTGCATCCCCGCAGGGAACACGCAAAAAATGCGAGCCCCGCCGCTCCGGCCGGGCTCGCTGCAGTTGGGAAGGCGCGTGGATCAGCTACGCATATTTCCATTACCGATCCGGGCCCCGTTGTAGATCACTTCGATGCTGGACGTCAGCACATCGCTGTAGGTGTACGACAGATGCTTGCGTCCAGGCTGGGTTACCACGAAGAGCTTCGGATAGGTCCGCTCGAGAACACCGTCCACCTCGTCGACTTTCCTGCGTCCACGATTAGCCCTTACGGTCACTCGCTCCCCGACATACGAGTTCAAGTCCTGACGGATCAGGTCAAGCACGTTGTTGCACCGTGCCAACCCCTTGGCCAACCATCTCACCCCTCGTCCGGTATCCGGTTCGCCTTCCCCTCGTATGTCAGTCTACCGTAGTTTGTCCAGCTTTGTCAAGAAACTAAATAGTATAGTGCAGCGCGGCTCCGTTGTCAAGGTAAATCTTTCACATGTTGGATGAGCCCGCCACAAGGCGGGCGCGCCGATGGGCAGTCAAAGGGCGGGGCAGCTCACGCGGTCAGCGCCATCGGCCGGCGGCGCTCTCGCAGAAGGCGCGAATGCCGCGGAAGATGGCAAGCCCCGCCTTGAGGCGCACCAGCGGGTCTTGGAGCATCCGCTCTTCCTGATGATTGGAGAGGAAGGCCACCTCCACCAGGCAGGCCGGAATCTTCGCGTAGCGCAGGACGTAGAAGTTGGCCTCTTTGATGCCGCGGTCGCTCAGCCCCAGCTCCCCAATGACTTCCTGCTGGATAAGGGCCGCGAGTTTCTGTCCTTCCCAGAGTTCGTAATAGTAGGTCTCAGTGCCGTGCGCCGCGGCCTCCCGGTACGAGTTGCAGTGGACGGAAACGAGGAGTTCGGCTTGTTTGTTGGCTGCGGCGGCCACCCTGCCGGCCAGGGAGACGTTGCGATCGGTCGCCCGGGTGAGCATCCCCTCGCCGCCCGCCAGGGTCAGGAGCCGGGCCGCGGTCTCCGCGACCTGCAGGGTGACCTCCTTCTCGGCCGTGCCCCCGGGACCCACCGCGCCCGGGTCGGCGCCCCCATGGCCCGGATCGAGCATCACCCGCCGCCCGGCGAGGCGCGCCTCGCGAACTCCACACAAGACCGCCGGGACCGGTTCATACCAGACAGCGCCGATGCCGGCCAGCGAAAGGGCCGAAGAGGGTACGAAAAAGGTGTCGTCCCATACCGCCGGTGCGGCGTGCAACAGAGTGGGGTTGGCGCCGGATACCGCACTGTCCTGGCCTTCCGTGAACGCGAGGCGCGTCTCGCCCACCCTGACCAGCGCCTTGGCCGGAGTACCCCCGTCGTAGTCCACGGTGCCGCCGCAGCTCTCCACGACCTGCCGGAGCGGTACCATGACCTCCCTGCCCACCAGGCGCGGACCCGTGCGCGTCGGCAACAGCCGCCCGTTAACCACCAGTTGGACATCACCGGACACGTCGACGCCTCCCCTCTTCCTCCATTGTATGAGGATAGGGCAGGCGTGGCGCTCACTTGGTGTACTTGTCTGCGACTTTGGAGGCGCCGTACGAATTCGGCTTGATGAAGACTTCGAACCCGCTGCCTGAGACCATGCCGACCACATCCCGGATCAGTTCGCGGCTCGGCCCGTTTTCGCCCACGTCGAGATGAATCTCGATGTCGAGGTCGTCGTGTCCGCTCTCGGCCAGCCGCTCGGCCAACCTTCCCGCCACGTCGAGACTTCGGGCCGTCTCGTAGAAGATGCGCTGCCTCAGGCTCCGCACGGAATGGGAAAACTCCCGGGAGTAGTAGTAGCGCCCACCCTTCCCGGTCCGATGGATGATCACCGCCGTGACGAAACAGACCTCCTCCCGCAGCTGGGAGTCGGTGCCGATGATCAGGCGATAGCGGGCGCCGGGGTCCTGCCGCATGTAGTCGACGATGTCCTGGAACAACCGGTCGAACGTGAGCCGTCCTTTGCTGGGACTGACGAACTCCAGCCTCTCGGTCAAGGGGCCGCCTTCTTTCCGGCTGGCGGCATCGAGCAAAACCGCCTCAGCTATCATTATACTTGACTTGGCTGTCTGCTCTCAAACTCCGGACGGCGACAGGACGCGGCCGGCGAGACCGTGTGCGAGCGCCAGGTACTCCTCCAGGCTCAGGGTCTCCCCTCTGCGGCGCCCGTCGATCCCCGCCGCCTCCAGGGCCTCGGCGACCGCGGCCGCCGGGTACCCTGCGCCCGACAGCGAGTTGCTGAGGGTTTTCCGCCGGTGGGCGAACCCGGCCCGCACGACCCCGAAGAAGAAGGTCCGGCTCACCCCTGGCGGCAGCAGCGCGGCTCGCGACCGCAGGGCCACGACGGCCGAACCCACTTCGGGCGCCGGATAGAAGGCGGTCCGGGGGACGCTGGTAACCAACTCCGCCTCCGCGGACAGGCGGACCAGGACGGACAGCGCGCCGTAGGCTTTGGTGCCGGGAGCCGCCACGAACCGGTCGGCCACCTCGCGCTGGACCATGAAGACCATCCGCCGCCAAGGACGATCGGCCAGAAGAAACTTGAACAGCACCGGGGTCGTGATGTAGTAAGGCAGGTTGGCGACGAGTTTGTACGGCGCCTGCGGGTCGGGCCAGAGTGTCTCGACCGAAAGGTCCAGGATATCCCCTTGGATCAGGCGGACGTTGGGCAACCCGCCGACCGTCTCCTGCAGGATGACGAACAGGTCGCGATCGATCTCGACCGCGACCACTTCGCCTGCCTGAGCCGCCAAGGCCGCGGTGAGCGTCCCCAGCCCGGGACCGACTTCGAGCACCCGGTCGCCAGGGGATAGTTCAGCGGCCGCGGTGATCTTGCCGAGGATGTTCTCGTCGATGAGAAAGTTCTGCCCGAAGCGCTTCCGGGGGCGGATCCCGTGGCGTTCGAGCAGTCCCGCCACCACGCTGGGACGGGTCAGCTTCTCACCTTGCACGGCGTTACTCGAGGATATAGACGTCGACCTTTCGCCGTCCAAAGTCCATCGCTTCTTCATAGGTGTTGAAGCCCAAGTCGATGCGATTGCCTTTGATGGCCCCGCCGGTGTCGCCGGCCAGCGCCTCGCCGTACCCGGGGATGTACAGCCGGCTCCGCAGCGGGATCACCCGGGGGTCGACCGCCACGATGCCGTACCCCGCCTTGAGGCCAAGGTAAGTGTAACCGGTGGCGGAGGGTCCATTCGACTTGGGGCCGGGATCATAGGCGGTGGCCACCATGGTGCGCCGCTCCGTGTACCGGTAGATGGCGCCACGGGAGGTGCGTAGCGTACGGACGACCTTCTTCGTGCCAACCGCCACCAACTCGGCTGCCGGCTGCCTGACCACCCGTTCGGCCACCAGCGTGCGCGAGATGAGTTTGCCGTCTTCCAGGCGAATCCGGATGGTCCGTTCCTTGAGCCCCTTCACGCCCGCCTTTACGATGCGGGTCTGGCCCCGTTCCAGATCGGGATCCTGGCGCCGTAGAACCTGATAGGGGAGAACTTGCTGCTCGATCTTGTCCTGTTCCACCACCCGGTGGACGACGATGGCGAGCCCCGCGGTCACGGGTGCGGAGAGACCCGGCTCAGTCCGGTCGAGTTTGCCGAGACTGACTCCCGAAGCGGCCAGGGCCTCCTTCACGGTCTGTTTGGGCGTGAGCAGAGAGACAGTCTTCCCGTCGACGGTGACGGTCACAGGCACGGCCCGGTGGACCACGACCGTGGCAGTCCGGGTCAGCTTGGTGTCGAGACTGGGCAAGACTTCGTCGGCTTGGCCGAGACTGACGCGCTGCGCACCCAGAAAGGTGCGGACCGTCTGGCGGTGGGTGACTATCGTGCGGGTCTGCCCATCCACCGTGAGGGTGACGGTCTTACGCGTCATGATGAAGGCTGTACCGGCAAGACCAAGGATAAGAACCAGGAGAGCTACCAAGCCGGCCCGCCACTTCGGAGCCGGAACCTTGGCCAGGTGGCGAGCCTTTTCCCGCGCCCCACGGCCCGTTCCTGCGTCCGGAATGGTGCCTACCATTCCACCAACTCCTTAGGGGTCATCTTCCTTGTCTGTATTAGTATACCGGAAGCGGAACGATAATTACACTCTTCCATCCGCCCGCAATCCGGACCTATCCTTTGGTGACGCCGGATTCTGGGGGCTGACGGCCGCTGAGGGCTTCTGAAGCCCGTCACTCGGCATCTTCGCCGATGAGACCGCGAACCCGGAACCCAGCTCCCAGACGCTCGGCCAACCGCCGGCAGGCCTCGAGATCCACTCCCGGCACAGCCACCGCAGTGAGCGTAACCTCGGGCAAGCACGCCACCGCCTCCCGGATGAAGTCGAGGAGCGCGGCGTACGCCCCAGGCACGGTGGGACGGCACAGGCGCTCGTACTGTTCGGCCGTGGGCGCGTTGAGGCTGATGGAGACTGCATCGACCAGCCCCGCCAGCTCCGGCAGGACGTTTCGGCCGTGGACGGCGTTGGCGAGGCCGTTGGTGTCCACCCGGATTCGCAGTGGATAGCCTTCCCTGGAGGCCCGGGCTTTGAGCGCGGCCGCCACCTCGGCGACGACCTCCACCCTCAGAAGGGGCTCGCCGAAACCGCAGAACACGATTTCCCGGAACGGACGGGGGTCGCCCACCGCCGCCAGCACCTCCGCCGCCGAGGGCTCTTCCGCCAGCCAAAGACGGTGGCCGCCCACGCCTTCGTGGTGACGCCGCAGGCAGAAGGTGCAGTCATTCTGACAGCGGTTGGTCAGGTTCAAGTAGAGCGCTCCGTGAAACGGATACGCGAGCGTTGGGTTCATGCTGGTCGCCCCGGGCCGGCCGGAGCTGGTCCCTCCCCTGCCTGAGGCTGGCCCTTCCACTCCGGGAAGAGCGCACGCAGCCGTGCGATGAGGTCGGCGGGCGGAAGCTCTTCCAGCCGGTCGACCAGGTCTTGCACCGCCTCCGCCTGGGCCGACGTGATCCGGCCCTGGCGGAGGAGCGTGCCATACGCATCGGCAAAGAGTATACGCAGCCGTCCGTCTTGATCATAGAGCGGCATAGCCGTCACTCCTCGGGGGCCAACTCAACGAAACGGGTGAATTCCGGGATAAACCCGAGTTCGGCCGTGTTGGTCTTGCCCTTCCGGTTCTTCGCGATGATCACTTCGGCCTTCCCCTTGGCCTCCGGCTCGTCCCGGAAGTAGTACTCGCGGCGGTAGATGAACATGACCACATCGGCAAACTCCTCGATGTTCCCGGAGTCGCGCAGGTCGGAGAGCTGCGGGCGCCGGTCTGGCCGCTGCTCCACGCTCCGGTTAAGCTGCGAGAGCAGGATGATGGGCAGGTCCAACTCGCCGGCGAGTTCCCGGATCTCCCGCACGATCTCCCCCACCACGAGAGCCCAACTCTTGTCGCTCTTGCCCGACGAAGCCTGCGTGATGAGTTGGAGGTAGTCGATGACGATCAAAGAGAGGGTCTGTCCCTTGCTCGCCAGGTCCACGGCCACCTTGCGCGCTTTGGCCTTGATGTCGGAGACCGACAGGCCTCGCTTGTCGATCATGTAGATCGGAAGCGAATAGAGGTCGTTGAAGATCGAGTCGATCTTCTCCGATTTCTCGTCATCCAGGTCGCGCGGTACTTGGTACTCGTGCGAGGTCACCTCGAACTCGCCGTTCGGTTTGCGGAGCCGGAAACATTCGCCCAGCACCAGCCGGTCGCCGATCTGCTCGTTGTCCATCTCCAGCGAGAAGATGAGGACGGGCTTGTTCCGCATGGCCACGTTGACCGCCATGTTCAACGCCAGGCTGGTCTTTCCCATCGACGGGCACCCGGCGAGGATGATCAGATCCTTCTTCTTGAAGCCCTGCGTGATGCCATCGATCCGCGGGTACATGACCGGCAGGCCGAAGGCGTCGATCTTGCCCTCTTTGCGCTCCTCGAAGTGCTTGTGCACCTCGAGCAACACCTTGCTGAGCGGTTTGGCATCGTCCTCGGCAGTGTCGATCCGGGTGGCCTGGAAGATCAGTTCCTGGGCCCGGGCCTGAAGAGACTGGGTCGAAGCGCCGCCCTCCCGGTAGACCAGTTCCTCAATGGACTGGGCCGCCTCCAACAGGCGCCGGCGGGCGTAGGCGTCGATCACCGACTCTACGCTGGGCATGAGCTCGGCCCGCGAGACGAAGGACTCGGTCAGGCTGAGGAGGACCTCCTTGGGGTTAAGCAGGAGGTTCTCCCGGGTGAGCGTGTTGTAGACCTGCGTGTAGGAGATCCGCCCGGTCTCGTTGTACAGCCGCTGGATCACCCGGAAGATGATCCGGTGGGCGGCATCGTAAAAGTGATGCTCGCGCAGCTTGTCGATGCACGCGTCGATGCTGCGCGGGTGCCTGATGACGATCCCCAGGATGCGCCGCTCGCCTTCCAGGTCGTGGGGAACGGGCGCAAACTGCTCCTCGGCAGCGCTGGGCTTGCGACTGGCCATGCTTTACCTCCTCAGCGGACTCGGGGCGCTTTCCGGCGGAAGGGGCCGTTGGTCAGCCTGACCAAACGGCTGTATTCCCGGAAGAAGGGCTCGTACACTTCGGGAAACGCCTCCACCCAGCGTTTGACCTGCTCCGCACTGACCCGGTCGTAGGCGCTCGCCTGCGCCGCCGCCCAGCCGCCCGTCGCCGGCGGCGGCGCTGCGGTTGCGTAAAGCTCGGGGTGCGCCTTCACCCATTCCTCGACGCGCTCAGGGGGAACCGGTTCATAGGCCGAGGCATTGGCCAGGGGTTCCGGGGTAACCGGGCCGGCGCCCGTACCAGGCTGCCCGGCCCCGGACGGGACTACACCCAGGCCCATCACGGCGCCGAACTCGCTCACGCGCCTCCGGCGGTTCATGGCCTTGTCCAGTTCGAAGGCGAGCCGCCGGTAGTCGCAGGGCCCGCGCTCCCGGCACAGACCCACCACATCGAGGAACTCCTGCTGACCCAGGGTCGCCAACCATTCCTGCAGGCGAGGTTGGAGGAGCGGGTTCACCATCTTGCCAGTGGCTTCTTCCAAGACCCGCACCGCCTCGGCCAAGCCAAACTCGGGCGCCTCCGGCGCGGGAACCGGCCCGGCGCTGGCCCGCCCCAAGTAGAGGTAGGGGGTACCAGCCTCCCAGTCGAGCAAGTTGGTGCGGCGCAGTTCGCGGAAGGCCTCGGCCAGCCCGTCGTGGTCAGCCCCCAGGACGGACAGGTCGTCCGGCCAGAGCCGGGTCTCCCCCGCTTCCAGCCGGCGCAGCAGTTCCTGATGGAGCCGGGCCGCCAGGGTGCCCGCGGCCGCCGGCGCAAGGGGTGCAGGTGGCGCAGGCGCCTCGGCCAGGAGCGCGGCGGTGCCGGTCGTCAGAAAGCCCGGCGGGCCTGCGGCTTCGCTTGGCGCCATCAGTGCACCTCCTCACAGCAGATGCGGTTGCGGCCCGTCTCCTTGGCCTGGTACGCGAATTCGTCGGCCCGGCTGACCAACTCGTCCTTGCTGCGGACCTCGTCGGAGGGGTAAGTCGCCACCCCGATGCTGACCGTCAGGCGCAGGCCGTCGAAATCGTGTGACTCCACCGTCTGGTGGATGCGGAGGGCCACGGCCAGCGCCTCGCGCGGCCCGGTGTCGGGCAGGATCACCGCGAACTCCTCGCCGCCGTAGCGGGCGACCAGGTCGGTCTCCCGCACGCTCTGGGAGATCAGGCCCGCGATGCTTTGCAGCACCGCGTCGCCCCGACGGTGGCCGTACTGGTCGTTGACGGACTTGAACTTGTCCGCGTCCACCATGATCATGGACACCGGCCGGTTCGTCCGGTTCGCCCGGTCCACCGCCTCCTCGATGCAGGAGTAAAAATAGCGGTGGTTGTAGAGCCCGGTCAGCCCGTCGGTGATGGCCAGCTTGGCCATCTCCTCATAGAGTTTGCCGTTTTGAACCGCGAAGGCGCACTGGTTGGCCACGATGAACAGCACCCGTAGATCGTCCTGGGTGAAGGCGTCCACTTCCCGCTTGAACAGGTTAAGAACGCCAATGGCGCCACCCTGGATGACCAACGGAAGGGAGAGCAACGAACGGTAGGGGACGGATTGATAGGCATCGGTCCAGGGCTGAACCTGAAGGTCCGGCACGATCAGCGGTTGGGCGGTCTGCACGACGCGCCCGGTGATCCCCTCGCCGAGGCGGGCCTTGGCGAACTGCTGGAGCTGCTCAGCAGTGAACGCCCGGGAGACCTTCACCGAGAAGCTGCCGTCTTCTTCGAGGAGGGCCAGGTAGCAGGCGTCGTAGCGGACGACCCGCATGATGGTGTCCACCATCATGTTGAAGATCTCGTTGAGGTGGAGCGTACTCCCCAGAACTGTGGTGAACTCGTAGATGGCCAAGATGTCGAAGATGCTCTTGTTGACCTCCGCATTGAGTTGGCCGACTTTCTCCTTCAGTTCCTCCGCCAAAGCCGCGGCTTCCTCAGCCTGCGCCGACCTCCGCTCCGCCGCCGAGTGCAGGCGGGAACGGGCCGTGCCCGCCATCCACGCCGCCAAGAGGAAGACCACCGTCTGAACGGTCGCCACGAGCGTCCACACCCGGAAGGGATGCAGGGCGCCAAGCAGCCAGGCCTGGGCCGAAGCCAGGAGAGCGTGAAGGAGGGCCACCCGCCTCCCGTGCTGAACACCCAGCCCGAGCACGGGCAAGACCGCCGCAAAGAAGAGCGAGTTTTCGAATTCTCCCCAGAACCGGAAAAGCGCCCAGAGTGCGCCGTAGAAGGAAAGCAGCGCCACCCAGGTCAGCCAGCCCTCCCGCCGGCCCTTCTCAGTCATGGACGACCACCCCCCTGGTCGCCGGGTTCCTCTTCCCCAGCCGCAACCTCGCCCAGCAAGGACT
>JBLNBQ010000096.1:0-4561 GCA_050260095.1 Chitinophagales bacterium | reverse complement strand
ACGAGGCGCGGCCCAACGTGACCGCCGAGGCGGCGGGGCTCTGTCTCAAAGCTGGCAACGCCTGCCTGCTCCGGGGCGGCTCCGAGGCCTTCCGCTCCAACACCGCGATCGCCGGGCTGCTGCAAGAGGCCTTGGTAGAGCACGGTCTGCCGCGGGAGGCGGTTCAGCTCGTGCCGACCACCGACCGGGCGGCCGTGCCGATCCTGGGCCGGCTCGACGGTCTGCTCGACGTCATCATCGCCCGCGGCGGCGAGTCGCTCATGGCAGGGCTCGCCGGGGCCACCGTGCCGCTCTTCCGCCACGGCAAGGGCGTCTGCCACGTCTACGTGGATCAGGGCGCCGATTTGGCGATGGCCGAAGCGATCGCCGTCGACGCCAAGTGCTCGCGGCCGGGCGTCTGCAACGCCATGGAGACCCTGCTCGTGCACGCTGCGGAGGCCGAGGCGTTCCTCCCGGCGGTCGCCCGGCGCCTGAACGCGGCGGGGGTGGAGCTGCGCGGCTGCCCGGAGGTGCAGCGGCTCGTGCGGGAGGCCAAACCGGCCGGGGAAGACGACTGGGCCGCCGAGTACCTCGACCTGATCCTGGCGGTGAGGGTCGTGCCCAGCTACGAGGAGGCGATCGCCCACATTGCACGGTGGGGCAGCGGGCACAGCGAGGCCATCGTCACCCGTGACTACCAGCGGGCGATGCGGTTCCTCCGCGAGGTCGACGCCGCCTGCGTGCTGGTCAACGCCTCCACCCGCTTCAACGACGGGGGAGAACTCGGTCTGGGCGCCGAGATCGGCATCAGCACGCAGAAGCTGCACGCCAGGGGGCCGATGGGCGTCCGGGAGCTGACGACCACCAAGTTCGTCGTGTTGGGCGAGGGCCAGACCAGGTGAGCGGCGAACCCCTCCGCAAGCTGGGCATAATGGGCGGGACGTTCGACCCGATCCACTACGGCCATCTGGTCACGGCCGAGGCGGTGCGCACCGAGTTCGACCTCGACCGGGTGCTCTTTGTCCCGTCCGGCCGGCCGCCCCACAAGCACCCCGCACAGGTGACCCCCGCCCAGCACCGCTACCTGATGACCGTCCTGGCCACGCTCACCAACCCGCATTTCGACGTCTCCCGGGTCGACATCGACCGCCCGGGCGAGACCTTCACCATCGACACCCTGGCCGACCTGCGGGCCGAATACGGACCGGCGGTCGAGTTCTACTTCATAACCGGGGCCGACGCCCTGGCGGAGATCTTCTCCTGGAAGGAAGCCGAGCGACTCGTCCAGGAGTGCGTCTTCGTCGGCGCCACGCGCCCCGGGTTCACGCTGGAGCGCCTCTCCCCCGAGGTGGAGGATTTCATCCACCGGCATGCCGCATCGTTCCGGTTCATGGAGGTGCCGGCCCTGGCCATCTCCTCGACCGACCTGCGCCAGCGGATAGCCCGCGGGCGATCCATCCGCTACCTGACGCCGGCCGAAGTCGCCTTCTACATCATGAAGAACGGGCTCTACCGGAAGCAGCCCGCGGCGTCCGGAGCGGCGGGCGGAAGCGCATAATCCCTCCGGGCGCGGCCAAAATACCAGTGTACTGGAGGGGCTCAGATGTCTACGACCCTTTATGTCGGCAATCTACCCTGGGCGACGACGGAGGACGATCTCCGGGATCTCTTCGCCGCCCACGCCACGGTGGTTTCGGCGCGCATCATCAGCGACCGGGAGACCGGCCGGTCTCGCGGCTTCGGCTTCGTTGAAGTGGAGGACGGCGACATCGCCCGGATCGTCGAGGCGACCAACGGCATGGAGGTCGGCGGCCGCGTGCTGGTGGTCAACGAAGCCCGGCCCCGTCCGGAGCGCGGCGGACGCTTCTAAAGACCCATTCTCACGGAGGATCGGCAGCTTATGGATGAGCCACAGACAGATCTGCTCCGTCGGGTGGCCGGACGGATGACCCCCCCGCGCTTCGCGCACGCAGAGCGGGTGGCGGAGGTCGCGGCCGCCCTTGCCGCGCGGCATGGGCTGGATGCCCAGAAGGCTTATCTGGCTGGCATTCTGCATGATATTGCCCGGGATGTGGATCCCTCCCTTCTCTTGCAAACGGCGATCAGCTCTGGTATAGTTAAGCCCGAAGAGGAAATCCCTGTACCCTTGCTTCTTCATGGCCCGGTGGCGGCGTTCTGGGCCGCCCGGGACTTCGGAATCAGCGATCCGGACGTGCTTGAGGCGATCGCGCTTCATAGCACGGGCGCGCCTGGCATGAGCCGCCTGGCGCAGGTCGTCTACGTGGCTGACGCAGTGGAGCCCGGCCGCTCGTATCCGGAGGCCGCCGAAGGGCGGCGGCTGGCTGCCGAGGATCTGGCGGCCGCGGTGGCCTTCGTGACCGAGGGCACGCTCCGGTATCTCCAAGATCGCGGGCAGGCGATCGATCCCCGGACAGTCGACACGTACAACGCGTTCCGGCTTGGAGCAGGGTCAGGCGGAAGGTGATCCTTTGGGCAGACACTCCTGGGAGGAGAACGACTACTTCGCCCACCCAGACGACCCTCCCTCCGGCGCCCCCCAGCCGACCAACCCGCCGCGCCAGGCAAGAGCCGGGCGTTCTCTGTTCTATGGCGCATTGGCTCTCTTCGGCCTGGTACTCGCGGCGGTCGCCGTCTGGGCGACGGCCGGCCGCCTGGGGGTGGTCCCGGAGCGCCTCAAGCCGGTGAACATCCTGGTGGTCGGCATCGACGAACGGCGGCAGGACGTCGGGCGCACCGACACGGTGCTCCTCGTCACCTACAATCCGGACGCCCGGCGCATGCACGCCGTGTCGCTTCCCCGCGACACCCGGGTGGTCATCCCCGGCTACAATTACCACCAGAAACTGAACGCTGCTTACGCGCTGGGCGGGGTGGACCTCACCCGGCGGACCATCGAAGACCTCCTCGGGCTCACCATCGACTATTACTTTCTCGTCGATTTTCAGGGCTTCGCCCGGGCGGTCGACGCCCTCGGCGGCGTCACCCTCGATGTGCCGCGACAGATGGACTACGACGACCGGGCGCAAGACCTCCACATCCACCTGAAACCCGGCCGCCAGCGCCTGACCGGCAAGGAAGCGCTGGGCTTCGTGCGCTACCGCTCCGACGGGTTGGGCGACATCTCGCTCGTCGACCCTGTCAACCAGGTCTACGACGGGCGGGTCGCCCGGCAGCAGCTGTTCGTCAAGGCCCTGGTCGAAGAGGCGCTCCAGCCGCGCAACCTCTGGCGCATTCCGTCGCTCATCCGCATCGCCGCGCAAACGGTCGAGACCGACATGCCCTTGAGCCGCATGGTCGCCTACGCGCGCTCGGCCCGGAAGCTCACCCAGGGCGACCTGTCCACCTCGATCCTGGCCGGAGCGGGCCAGATGGTGGGCGGCGTCTCGTATTGGGTGCCCGAACCGGATGCCGCCCGCGAGCTGGTGCGGGTGAGCCTGGCGGTGGAGAAGGCGCCAGCCGCCAAGCCGGACGCGTTGACCCGCCGGTTGCCGTTGCCCGACTTCAAGGAAGGGCTGGAAAAGGTGGTCTCCGCGGTCGTCCCCGCCAAACGCCCGTTGCCGCCGGCCCGGGTCAAGGTGCTCAACGGCACCGGGCAGGCCGCGCTCGCCACCCAGGCGGCCAAGCGGCTCGAGACGGACGGGTTCGTGCTCGCGGGCGTGGGGAACGCGCCGCACTACGGGTACGATAGCACCAGAGTCATCAACCGGACTGGGCGAGACGATGCGGTGGCCAAGCTCCGCACACTCGCGCCGCGCCTTGAGGTGGAGGACGAGGAGGCAGGCGTCGATGCTGCAGGGGTGGACCTGGTGGTGATCGTGGGGGCCGACTTTCGCCTCTGAGAGCAGGAGGGATGGGGTTGGACGGTCTGGAACTCGCCCGGGTGGCATGCCAGGCGGCGCAGGAGAAGAAAGGCATCGACGTCCTGGCCTTGGACATGCGGGATTTCCTGGCGATCGTCGACTACTTCGTGATCACCAGCGGGAACTCGACCGTGCACGTGCAGGCGCTTGCCCAGGAGATCGAGGAGCGCTTGGCGGCCCAGGGCGTCAAGCCGGCCCGGCGGAGCGGGGTGGCCGGGGCCCGGTGGATCCTGCTGGACTACGGTTCGGTGGTGGTGCACGTCTTTCACGAAGACGAGCGCGACTACTACAACCTCGAACGCTACTGGCAGGCTGCGCCACGCCTGGAACTGAGCAAATGATGTATACCCGGGGTTGACACGAGCGCGCCGGCTGCATATAATAGCGTTGTGACAGCGGCCACGCCCTCCGGCGTGGCGAATACATCGGTCGAGGATGGGGAGCAGTAGGCGCCTCGAGGGCTCAGAGAGCCGGCGGGTGGTGCAAGCCGGACCCGCAGAGCCGCCAAACCTCGCCCCGGAGACCAGCCGGTGAACCGCCAGTAGCCGGCACGGGTGGCACCCGGTACAGTGCCTTCAGAGTGGGTAAACGTGGGGCTGTAGCTCAGCTGGGAGAGCGCTTGAATGGCATTCAAGAGGTCGACGGTTCGATCCCGTTCAGCTCCACCATTTTTCTTACCAATTAGGGTGGTACCGCGGGAG
>JBLNBQ010000095.1:0-23478 GCA_050260095.1 Chitinophagales bacterium | reverse complement strand
ACGACATCATGACCGCCCTGCGCATCGCCGACGAGTTCGGCGTCAAGATCGTGATCGAACACGCCACCGAAGGGCACAAGGTCGCCGCCGAACTGGCCCGGCGGAACGTGCCGACGGTGGTGGGGCCGATCCTCTCGTCGCGCTCCAAGTATGAACTGCGCGAGCGGAACCTGGCCACGCCGCGCCTCCTGTTCGAGGCGGGGGTGAAAGTGGCGCTGATGACCGACCATCCCGTCATCCCCGCCCAGTTCCTGCCGGTCTGCGCCGGCTTGGCCGTGCGGGAGGGCCTGCCGGAAGAGGAGGCGCTCCGGACGATCACCCTCACGGCGGCGGAGATACTCGGGCTTGACCACCGGCTGGGGAGCCTGGACCCGGGCAAGGACGCCGACCTGGTCGTCTGGTCCGGGCATCCGCTTGAGATCCGGTCGCAGCCCGACTTGGTGCTCAGCGACGGGCAGGTGCTTCTGAAGCGCTGAAGGAGTCAGGCTGTCGCCCAGCACCAGGCTTACTGTCATGTTTTCCATGACCAGCAGGGATTTTGGGGATTTCGCCCAATTCCTCACTAGGTAACGGGACAGGGCGGCCGTCACCGCGAGGGACGGACTGAATCACCTGGGCGAACGGGGCTGCACGCATGAGCGCCGACCGCGTCAAGAGCGATAGCCTCCTCAGCCGCTGGGGAACGCGGTGGCGACTCACCGCCGTCCTGGTGGCGGCCGTCATGTTCGTCTCGCTGTCCCTGGTCACGTTGCTCCTGGTTCGCCGGACCAGCCTGGAGGAGGAGCGCTATCACGCCCTCGACTCCACCCGGGCGGCGGCGCGGCAGCTGGACGCCTGGCTCGAGACGAAGGGCGAGATCCTCAGCCAGGTCGGCCACATAGCGCAGGAACTCGACGGCGACGACCAGCTTCTCCAGAAGGAGCTGCGCACCCTGACCCGCGGCGACGCCGACCTGCTCGACGTCTTCTTCTGGCGCCCGGCGCAGGGGGCCGTGATGGGAAGCGGCTGGCGTCCGCCGGAGACCACCGACGCGACCGCTCGCCCCTGGTACCTGGCCGCCCAGGCCAAGGGGGGCCGCGGCGTCACCGAACCTTATCGCGACCAGCGCACCGGCCGCACCATCATCAGCCTCAGCCGGGCTGTCCCCTGCCCTCCGGCGAACTCTACGGCATCGCGGTGCTCGACTTGAAGCTGACCGCCGCAGCCCGCCACGTCATGCTCAGCAACTTCTCGGGCAGCCGGGTGCTGGTCTTCGACCGGCGCGGCCACATAGTGATCGACACGCGCCACGGCGCCACCGCAGTGGTGGATGGGCAGGGCGCGCCCGCACCGGCCGAGTCCATCTCGATCCGGCTTCGGCAGGTGCTTACCGGCTCCGAGGAGGAAGGCTTCTTCCGCGACTTCCCGCCGGGCGACAACTCGGGCGACAAGGACCTGGTCACGTTTGCGCGGCTTCCCTCCACGGGGTGGACAGTGGTGGCGTTCCTCGGACCGGAGGTCTTGAGCCGCCAGTTCGGGCTCTTCGTCCGCGGTTGGCTGTTCATGTCGCTCGGCACGGTGCTCGCCCTGCTCCTGCTCACGCTGGTCTTCGTCGACCGCCTCCTGCTCCCCATCGAGCGCCTCTTCCGGCTCACCCGGGAGAGCCGGTTCCTGGGCACCGAGGTGGCGGTTACCGATGACCTGCTCGTCCTCACCCGGTCGGTGAACCGGCTGATGGCCTACATCGAGGCTTTCCCGGGCGTGCTCAACCTGATGCTCGGTCTGAAGGACGGGTACACGTCCTACCACACGCGGGCGGTGGCCCTTTACGCCGTCGAGATCGGCAAGGAGCTGGGCCTGACCGAACGGCAGCTGGGCGAGTTGGAGTGCGCCGCGCTGCTGCACGACATCGGCAAGGCCGGGGTGCCGGACGGGATCCTGAAGAAGCCGGCGGGCCTCACCGACGACGAGTGGGCGTCCATCCGGCTTCACCCGGTCATCGGCAGCGAAGTGGCGGCCGAGGCGGGGTTCGCCCCATCCATCACGCATGCCATCCGGCAGCACCACGAGCGTCTCGACGGCTCGGGGTATCCCGACCGGCTCGAGGGCGAGAAGATCGGTTTCTACGCTCGAATCATCGCCGTAGCCGACAGCTACCACGCCATGACCTCCAACCGGCCGTACCGGCCGGCCAAGCGCAGCGAGGAGGCGCTCGACGAGTTGGCCCGGCTCTCCACCGTCAAGTACGATCGCCGGGTGGTCGAGGCCTTCGCCGCCGTCTTGCGCCGTTTGCCGGGCGGCTACGCCGAACTGCACGACGCAGGCATATCAGAACCCTCCTCCGCATAGGTTGGCCCTGCAGGACTTGGGGTGAGAGCTGAATGCCAGACCAAATCCATCACGGGGGGCTGCCGGCGCGGGTCGCGGCGGTCCTCCTCCTTTTCCTGGCACTTTGGGCGGGATTCCCCGGTGGACGGGCGGCCGGCGCCGAACCGGCCAGGCGGATAGTGATCAACCTCCCTGCCTTCAAGCTTTATCTCTTGGACGGCAACACGGTGCTGCGCACGTATCCGGTCGCGATCGGGCACTCCCTGACGCCCTCTGCGCCGGGAAGCTACCGCATCATCGTCAAGGTGGTCAATCCTGGGTGGTACCCGAAGAAGCGCCCGCCTGTGCCGCCTGGCCCGCAGAACCCGCTCGGCACCCGCTGGCTGGGGCTGAGCCTTCCGGAAGTGGGCATCCACGGCACCAACAACCCGTCCTCCATCGGGCATCCGGTCTCCGGCGGGTGCATCCGCATGCGGAACGCCGACGTGGAGGAACTCTTCGGCCTGGTTTCGGTGGGCACGCGGGTCGACCTGATCTACGAGACCCTGGTCGTGGAACCGTACCCCGCGTGGCAGGATGAGTGGGGCGACGCGGGCCAAACCGCCCCGCGGCTGGTCGACGCGGCTTACCCGCCTTACCAGCTCACGGTCTATCCCGACGTCTACCGGCGCGGGACCAGCACCCCGGACCGGCTGCGCAGCCTTCTGTGGTCGCAGGGGCTGCACCCCGAGCTTGACCAGGCGCGGGTGGCCCGGCTGCTCAAGGAGGCCAGCGGGAAAGGAGCCCCCTTACCCGTGGTGCCGCAGGTGGTGGTCGGCGGGCGTCCGGCCCGGCAGGTCAGATTCTGGGAGGACGACCTCTGGCTCACCTTGGCGGAGGCGAGCGAACTTGTGGCTCGCCCGCTCTTCTACTGGCCGGGACGCTGCCGCATGGAGCGCGGGGAGACCTGGGTCGCCGTGAGCGATCTGGCGGCCCGCCTGGGCTACCAGCTGAAGCCGCAGCCGGCCTGCGGCACGGTCTATTTGAACGCGCCGCTCGTCTTCTTCGAGGGCGTCCCCGTGGCCCGGGTGCTCCTCGCTCCCCACGGCGGGGCGCTGGTGCCGGTGGAGCCGCTGGCGGCCGCGGCGGGGCAGAGCCTCGACATCGACCCTTGCCTGGGCCTGGTGGTGTCGGCGTCCGGCCGCGCCACGCCCGTGCGGCTGATCGAAAAGGAGGCCTACCTTGAGCCAGAACGGCTGGCAGGCCTCCTCTCGCTTGACGTGTCGGTGGGAGCCGACGGGCTGTGGTTCCGCCGGCGGAGTGAACCGGGGCCGGTGGACGCCCCGGGGCCGGAGGCCCCGCCGCCGGAAGCTCCGCCGCGCCAGGCTCCACCGCCGGAACTGGAGCCCTCGGGTCAGCCCTAGAAGAGCTTGGCGAGGAGCTGGGAGGTTAGCTGAACCTGCATCGCCTGCTGGAGCTGGTTCCAGTCACGGCTGAGCACCGCGCCCACCACATCGGAAGGCAGGTTCAGCTGCTGGCCGAGGGCCTGGGCGATCCGGTCCCGGGAGAGTCCCTGCAGGCTCGACCAGTCCTTGTTGAGCAACGCTTCCGCTTCCTCAGCGCCCACGCCCATGTTCGTCAGCTGGTTGTAGAGCGAGGCCTTCATCGACCCGCTGATGGCGGTCTTATCGCCGCTCATGAGCGCCGCGATCTGGTCGGAGGTGAGCAGGCCGTGCGTCAGGCTGGCTGCCCGGTTGGCGAGGTCGGCCTTGGTGACGATCCCCAGCGCCTTGACCAGGCGAGGCTGGCCTTCGGTCCCGGTCACGACCATCACCTGGTCACCCGCCGTGAAGTTCTGGAGGTCGGAGATGGTCCCGTTCCGGAAGAGCATGGCGTCGAAGGGCAGGGTGAACTGCCGCTGCTCACCGAGGTCGGGCTTGATGGTCAGCGCGTTGTTCTGCGGGTCCACCGAGGCGACCTGCCCCTTCACCTCGATCAGGTCCATGGCCGCCCGGACCACGTAGGCGGTGTCGGCGCGGGTGGCCTTCTTGTCCGGCTCGAACTTGGTCTGGATGTAGCTGGGCACGAGCCCCAGGCGGTTGGCGATCTCCACGGGAACGAACGCCCAGTTCTTGCTGTCGAGGTCGGCGTAGGAAGCCGGCCAGTCGCTGGAGAGCTGCTCGTTCTGGTCGTCGACCTTCAGGGCCCGGGTGATCATCGCCAGTTCCTCCGCCCGGGTGACCGTGCGGTCGGGGCGGAAGGTGTTGTCCTCATAGCCCTGGATGATCTTGGCGTCGACCAGCGCCTTGATGTAGTGCTGCGCCCAGTGGCCCTGCGTGTCCTTGAAGGAGTTGCCGTCCACCGGATCGATGTGGAAAGCCTTCGCCATCATCTTGGCGAACTCCGCCCGCGTGACGTTCCGGGCCGGCCGGAAGGTGCCGTCGGGGTAACCGGTGACGACGCCGCGGTCGACGAGTTGCTGGATGTCCCCCTTCGCCCAGGAACCATTGATGTCGGACAACTGAGCCGCCTGAGCGACCGGCGCACCGAAGAGGCCGAACGCGAGCAGCATGGCCGACGCGGCCAGGAATGCGAGAGCGACCCTGCGCACTGCGACACATCCTTTCGGGTTTACATAAGATTGCACATCTTTGCTATTCTGCTTGAAGGGCAGCCACCCTCCAGGCAAATGGCGGGGGTTGCGGAAGCGGCCGGCCGGGGAGGAGGTATTTGCCGGGGGGAGTGAAATAATACAGGGTGCTTCGGGTAGGGGGGGCGCCTGTGACGGGTTCGACGACGAAGAAGAAGGGGAGCCAGGGTCCCGGGCTGGCGATCCTCGACGGGCATTCGCTGCTCCACCGGGCTTATTACGCGCTTCCCCGGCTGACCAACCTTCGGGGAGAAGTGACCAACGCCGTCTACGGTTTCACCATGATGCTCATGCGCCTGCTCGAAGAGGAGCAGCCGCAGCGGGTGGTCGTGGCGTTCGACCGGCCGGCGCCCACCTTCCGCCATCAGGAGTTCGAACAGTACAAGGCCAACCGGAAGCCGATGCCCGACGACCTTCGCCCCCAGGTGCCGCTCTGCGAGGAAGTGCTCGCCGCGTTCGGCATCCCCGCGGTGGGGGTGCCCGGATTCGAGGCCGACGACCTCATCGGCACGCTCTCTTGCCAGGCGGCGGAGGCCGGGCTCGACACGCTCATCGTCACCGGCGACCGCGACGCGCTGCAGCTCATTTCCGATCAGGTCAAGGTCATGCTCACCAAGCGGGGCATCACCGACACCGAGGTCTTGGGCCCCGCGGAGTTCGCCGAGAAGTACGCGATCACGCCGCACCAGTTCACCGACGTGAAGGCGCTCATGGGCGACCCCTCCGACAACATCCCCGGGGTGCCGGGAATCGGGGAGAAGGGGGCCCTCCGCCTAATCCAGGAATACGGGAGCGTGGAGAACCTCCTCGCCCATACCGAAGAGGTGGGGGGACGCACCGGCGAGCTCCTGCGGACCTACGCCGACCAGGCCAGGCTCTCCCGGAGGCTTGCGACCATCGACTGTTCTGCCCCGGTGCCGCTCTCCGTGGCCGACCTGCAGGGCCCCCAGCCTGATTACCAGCGCCTGCGCGACCTCTTCACCGCGCTCGAGTTCCGCAATCTGGTGAAGCGCCTGCCGGCGGGGAAGGGCGAGACGACGGGCGAGGCGATGCAGGGCACGCTCTTTGGCCCGGCGTCCGGCGATGATCCGGCACCCAAGGCCGCTCCCGCGGCTGGAGCACCGGCCGCCGCGCCTTCGCCCGCCGCGTTCATCGAACCGGAGTGGTCGGTGGTGACGAGCCCCGCCGAACTGGCCGAGGCGGTGCAGGAACTCTCCCGGGCCGGCCGGCGCGGGGTGGCCGCTTTGGTGGAACAGCGCCTGCCTTGGCAGCGCGATCTCGCCGGCCTAGCCCTGGCGGCCGGCGACCGGGCGTGGTTCGTCTGGTCTCGAGCCGCCCTTGGGTTCCCGGCCGGTCTGGACGTCACGGAGCTGAAACAGATCCTGGCCCCGCTTTTCCAGCCTGGCCACGCCTCGCTCAGCGGCCACGACCTCAAGCTCCTCTCACTGGCGCTCGGCCCCGCGGGCGAGCCGGAGGAGGGCCCCCAGGCGGCCTGTCCGGGACCTTTGGCGGAGACGGTCCCGTTCTTTGCGGTGGAGCCCGGCGACTTCGATGTGATGCTGGCCTCTTACGTGCTCGACCCGACGCGGGGCAGCCACTCGCTCGAGGAGATCGCCTTCAATTATCTCGGACTTTCGCTGCCGGCCCGCTCTCCGCTGCCCGACCCGGGGGCGGGGGAAGCGGCCTGGCAGGCCGTGGCCGGGCAGACGGTTCGCCAGGCGGCGGTGGCGCTCGCCCTGAGCACCCGGCTCGAGGAGCTGTTGGCCGAGGGGGGCCTCACCCATCTCTACCGGGAGGTGGAGCTGGCGCTCGTGCCGGTGTTGGCAGCGATGGAGCGCCGCGGCGTGGCGGTGGACGTCGAGCGGCTGAAGGAACTCGCCGGGGACCTCGACCGGCGCAGCGAGGCGCTGGCCGCCGAGATTTTCGCCGAGGCGGGGGAGGAGTTCAACCTCAACTCGCCCAAGCAGCTCGCCCACCTTCTCTTCGAGAAGCTGGGGCTGCCCGCCGGCAAGAAGACGAAGACCGGCTACTCCACCAGCGCCGAGGTGCTGGAGGACCTGGCTCTGGAACACCCCATCGCCCGGCGGATCCTCGACTACCGGCAGCTCGTCAAGCTCAAGACGACCTACGTCGACGCGCTGCCCACCCTGATCAACCCGCGCACCGGGCGGGTCCACACCACCTTCAACCAGGCGGTGACCGCGACGGGCCGGCTCTCGAGCACCAACCCCAACTTGCAGAACATCCCGGTCCGCACCGAAGAGGGGGGGCGGGTCAGGGAGGCCTTCGTCGCCGGCGGTCAGGGGAACGTGCTGCTCTCCGCCGACTACTCCCAGATCGAGCTGCGGGTGATGGCGCACCTCTCGGGCGACCCAATCCTGAGCGAGGCCTTCCGCTCGGGCGAGGACATCCACACCCGGACCGCCGCCGAGATGTTCGGCATCCGGCCCGAGGAGGTCACGCCCGAACTGCGATCGGGGGCCAAGGCCATCAACTTTGGGATCATCTACGGCATCTCCTCGTTCGGGCTGGCCCGGGGCACCAAGATCACGCGCCAGCAGGCGCAGGAGTTCATCAACTCGTACTTCGCCCGTTACGCCCGGGTCAAGCAGTACCTCGACGAGGTGGTCGCCGAGGCGCGGGAGCGCGGGTTCGTCACCACGGTCCTGGGGCGCCGCCGGTACCTGCCCGACCTGCACAGCCGGAACTTCGCGCTGCGCAGCTTCGCGGAGCGCACCGCCATGAATACGCCCATCCAGGGCACGGCGGCGGACATCATCAAGCTGGCCATGCTCGCCTGCGAGCGGGAACTCTCGCAGCGAGGCCTTTGCACCCGGATGGTCCTCCAGGTCCACGACGAACTCGTCTTCGAGGGGCCTGAAAGCGAGGTGGCCGAGGTGGCGGCGGTGGTCCGGCGGGCGATGGAGGGGGCGCTGGCCTTGTCGGTGCCGCTGGTGGTGGAGGTCGAGGCCGGCCGCAACTGGCGGGAAGGCGAGGAGGTGCCGCGTGCCTGAGCTGCCGGAGGTCGAGACGGTCCGGCGCACCCTGCGGCCGAAGCTGGTGGGCCACACCTTGACCGGGGTCGAGGTCTTCTGGCCCAAAGCGGTGCGCTATCCGGGCCTCGAAGCTTTTCGGGAGGGGATCAAAGGCCGGCGCATCGAGGACGTGCGGCGGGAAGGCAAACACCTGATCCTCACGCTCTCCGGGGACCGCTTCCTCGTGGTTCACCTGCGGATGACCGGCCAACTGCTCTACCGCGACGCGGGGGAGTTGCCCGACAGGTACACGACCGTCCTCTTCCAGCTCGACCGGGACAAGGCGCTCCACTTCCGCGACGTCCGCAAGTTCGGCGTGCTGCACCTGGTCTGCGCCCATGAGTGGGACCAGGTCGGCTCGCTTCGCGGGCTCGGCCGGGAGCCCCTCGCCGAGGAGTTCACCCCCGAATACCTGGCGGGCGTGCTGGCCGGTGGAAAGGGACCGCTTAAGACCCGCCTGCTCGACCAGACGAAGATCGCCGGATTGGGCAACATCTACGTCGACGAAGCCCTTCACCGGGCCGGGCTGCATCCGACGCGCCCCGCCGGCAGCCTGACGCCGGGCGAGGTCAGCCGGCTGCACGCCGCGATTCAAGCGGTGATCGCCGAAGGGATCGCCCACCGGGGGACGAGCGTGCGCGATTACGTGGACGGGGACGGGCGGGCGGGCCAGTTCCAGGAGCGCCTGCGTGTCTACCGCCGGACGGGGCAGGCGTGCCTGCGGTGCGGGACTCCCATCCGCCGGATGGTGGTGGCGGGGCGCGGGACTTTCTACTGTCCGGTTTGCCAGGGGGAGACTGGCACTGGCCAGAGGGACCCGGAATAGGATGCTCTGCCTTTAGCGGGGGAAACCCGCTGCTCAGGGCGGAGGCTTGATCCAAGTGGCCCATCGACTCGCCGGTCTTCTCCTCTTGGCATTGGCGGTAAGTTTCGACGGATTGGGCGCCGGGTTCGGGTTCGGCCTAAAGAAAGTCAGGATCGACTGGCGGTGTCTCTTGGTCATCGGGTTGGTCGCCGGGGCGACCGTCCTGGTCGCCTGCGGGGCCGGTCACCTGATCGGCCGCAGGCTCGGAGAGGCGCTGGCGGGCCGGCTGGGCGGCGCGCTGCTGGTGGGACTGGGCTTCGTCAATCTTGCCTCCGGCGAGCCGGAGCCGGCGGAGAGCCGGCCGGTGCTCTCGCTCGAACTGCGGACCTGGGGCCTGGTCGTGGAGGTGGCGCGCCATCCGGGCGAGGCCGACCTCGACCGGTCGGGGACCATCTCTGTTCCCGAAGCTCTGGTCCTTGGGCTGGCCCTGGCGCTGGACGGCGGCGCCGTTGGGCTGGGCGCGGGGATGAGCGGGTTTGCGCCCCTGGCCGCCGCCCTTTGGGTGGCGCCGGTCAACGTCGGGCTGCTCTGGCTCGGCGAGCTGATCGGCCGCCGGCTGACGGAGGAACGGCGCCAACGCTGGCTGCGCCTCTGCCCGGGCCTGATCCTGCTGGCCTTGGGGGTGGGGCGCCTGATCTAATGGTCACCGCCCGGGCCAGGCGGCGACTACCGCACAAGGAGGTCTGGCGATGCGGCTCGGACTCACCGGCGGGCTGGGAAGCGGCAAGTCGCTGGTCAGCCGGATGCTGGGCGAACTGGGGGCGGCCGTCGTGGACGCGGACGAGCTGGCCCGGGAGGCGGTCGTGCCGCTCACGCCCGCGTGGCAGGCGATCGTCGACCGGTTCGGGCGGCGCTTCCTGCTTCCGGGGGGAGCCCTCGACCGGCGCCTGCTGGGCCAGTTGGTCTTCTCCGACCCGGAGGCCCGGCGCGACCTCGAGGCGATCGTCCATCCCGAGGTGCGGCGCCTAATGGACGAGCGGGCGCAGCGCCTGGAGGAGGCGGGGGCGCCGGTGGTAGTGCTCGACATCCCTCTGCTCTTCGAGGCGGGCCTTACTGGCGAGGTGGACAAGATCGCCGTCGTCTACGCCCCGCCCGAGACCCAGCTCGCCCGGGTGATGGCGCGCGATGGCCTCACCGAGGAGGAGGCCCGCCGGCGGATCGCCGCGCAGTGGCCGCTCTCGGTCAAGGCGCCGCTCGCCGACTACGTGATCGACAACTCCGGTGACAGGGAAGCCACCCGAATGCAGGTGCAAAGGCTGTGGGAGGAGATAACCAGTGATGATCCGCATTGCCCTGGTCGCTCATGACGAAAAGAAGAACGCGATGATCGAATTCGCCCGCACGCACAAGGAACTGCTCTCCCGGTGCAAGCTCCTGGCCACCGGGACGACCGGCCGGCGGCTCATCGAAGAGGTTGGCCTTGAGGTGGAGCGGATGCAGTCGGGTCCCTACGGCGGCGACCAGCAGATCGGCGCCCGGGTGGCCTCGGGCGAGGTGGACGCCATCCTCTTCCTGCGCGATCCGCTGACGGCCCAGCCCCACGAGCCCGACGTCAGCGCCCTGCTCCGGGTCTGCGACGTCCACAACGTCCCATTGGCGACCAACGTCGCCACCGCGGATCTGGTTCTGCACGGCCTGTTGGAGGCGAGCCGGGCGTGAGACGGAGGCGGCGGAGATTCGGCCGCGGCTTCGCGCTGGGGTTCCTGGTGGCCTTCCTGGCCGCGGCCACCGCCGTGACCACCCGCCCGGTGCTGCGCCTTTTCTTCCCCATCCGCTATCCGGGGTACATCGTCCAGTCCGCCCAGGCGTACCGGCTCGATCCCCACATGGTGGCCGCCGTCATCAGGGTGGAGAGTGCTTTCAACCCCTTGGCCCGATCGGAGCGGGGGGCGACCGGCCTCATGCAGCTCATGCCGGAGACGGCCGCCTGGATCGCCAGCCGGCGCGGGCACGACCTGGGTTCCGCTGCCCGCCGCCCGGCCAAGGGCGGGGAGCCCAGCACCTTGGAAGAGGCGCTGCGGGAGCCGGCGGTCAACATAGACTACGGGTGTTGGTACCTCCGCGCCCTGCGCGACCAATTCCAGGGAGACTGGGTCCTGACGCTCGCCGCCTACAACAGCGGCCGCGGCCGGGTCGCGACCTGGCTGCAGCAGAAGGAGTGGAGCGGACGGCGCGACGAAATAGATCAGATACCCTACGCGGAGACACGGGCGTACGTCCGGCGGGTGCTCTCGACGTGGGAGTGGTACAAGCGCCTCTATCCCGAGTTTCCGAGCGGCAGCCGGCCGTCTTCGTGAGGAGGAGAAATCATGCCTGATACGAAGCACCTTGACAGTCTAGAGGACGTGCGCGAGCTGAAGGTCGACCGTGCGCGCCGTCTCTTTTCCGCCACCCACGAGGAGATCCTCGCCGGCGAGACCACCGACGTTTATTTCCTTCGCACCCTGGAGATTCTCCGCCATCTGAACCGGGAGGAGACGCCGGTCACGGCGGAACTCTTCGCCCGGGCCGAAGGCGTGCTTTGCGGGGTCGAGGAGGCACTGAACTATCTCTCGTGCCTGCCGGTGGAGGTGGAGGCCGTGCCTGAAGGCACGCGGATCCAGCCGAAGGAGGTCGTCCTGCGCATCCGCGGCCCTTACGGCGCCTTTGCCACCGCCGAGACGATCATCCTGGGACTCTTGGCCTCGTCGACGGGCTGGGCAACCGCCGCCGCCGAGTGCCGGGCGGCCGCCGGCGACAAACCGCTCATCTGCTTCGGCTCCCGTCACGTCCATCCGGCGGTGGCGCCGGTGATGGAGCGGGCCGCGCTGGTCGGCGGGTGCAGCGGCGCCTCCAACATCCTCGCCGCCAAGCTGATGGGGCAGGAACCCAGCGGCACGGTGCCCCACGCCGTCTTCCTCATCGTCGGCGACACCGTGGAGGTGGCCAAAGCCTACCACGAGATCATGCCCCCCGAGGCGCCGAGGGTCATCCTGATCGACACGTTCAAGGACGAAGCCGAGGAGGCGCTCCGGGTCGCGTCCGTCCTCGGCCCTGCCCTGAGTGGAGTGCGCCTCGACACCCCGGGGGAGAGGGGGGGCGTAACCCCGGAACTCGTCCGGGAACTGCGCTACCGCCTCGACCAGGCCGGTCACTCCCACGTCAAGCTCTTCGTTTCGGGCGGCGTGACGCCCGACCGCATCCGGGCGCTCTCCGCCGCCGGCGCCGACGCCTTCGGGGTGGGCAGCTACATCTCCGGCGCCTCGCCCATCGACTTCACGATGGATCTGAAGGTGGTCGACGGCAAGCCCATCGCCAAGCGGGGCCGCCTCCCCGGCGAATTGCCCAACCCGCGGCTGGTGCTCCGGCAGGGCCGCTGAGGCCCACTCGCTCCGCCTTGGCCCGTGCATGACCGGCGCCGGCGTTGGCGGAGACTACTGGCGGCAGGCGCCCAACCGCCTGCCCAAGGGAGGTAGGAGCAGGGTGGACATCACGCCGGAAGCGATCCTCTTCCTCGCGGTAAGCCTCTTCATGGTGGCGACGATTCCCCGGGAGCGCCTCCAGCGCGTCTTCCCGGAGGGCTTCGTGTACGGGCTGGTGGCGCCCCTGCTCGGCGCCTTCGTCGTGCGCTACCTCTTCGGCGTCCACCTGAGCCCCACCCGGTTCACCATCGCCAGCCTCGATCTCTGGCTTCTGCTGGCGTGGATTCCGCAGTTCGCTCTGTTCTATAACTTCCTCCCGCGCCGGGACACGTGGCAGTTCTGGGCCTACATCACGGCCTTCGCCGTGCTGAGCACCACCCTCTGGCGTACCTTCGCCCATGCCGGACGCCTCGCCGGCCTCAACGCGCTCCTGACCCTCGCCGGCACCTTCGTCGTTTACGCCGCGGCGCCCTACTTCCAGCTGCTGTTCGCCGACCGCCGGGCTGACGCTTCCTCCGGCCCCCCGCCCGATCCCCGCCTGCCCGGGTCCGCCCCCGAGCCACCGGGGTCCGATCCCCGGCTATCCGGGTCCGATTCGCAACCGCCCGGGGAGTAGCTTGACACGCCCCAGCGCAGCGGTTATAATTAGGTCTGCAATTGAACAGTGCCCGGGTGGCGGAACTGGCAGACGCGCACGTTTGAGGGGCGTGTGGTTAACACCGTACGAGTTCAAGTCTCGTCCCGGGCACCAACTCCAAGATTGAAGCTGCGGCAAGTGCCGTGGCTTCTTTTGTTTCGCACAGGAGCATGAGGCCACAGCCCTCCGCCCAGCACTGAGCCGAGCGCGGCTCCGGCGACAAAACCGCTTGCTCAGGGCGACACCGAAAATTCCGACGGCTAAGCAGGATTAAGCTGGCCACATGGCTAATACATGTAACCGGTTACACATACTGGGGCGAACGGGAGTTGGACGGGGTGTCGACGATCTACGAGGTCGCCAAGCTCGCTAACGTCTCCACGGCCACGGTCTCGCGGGTGCTGAACCGCTCGGGATATGCGAGCGCGGGAGTGCGTCAGCGGGTTGAGGAGGCCGCGGCCCAGCTGGATTTCGTGCCGAGCCTGGCGGCACGCAGCTTGGTGAACAAGCGGACGCACGCCCTGGCGCTGGTGATACCCGACATTGCCAACCCTTTCTTCCCGGCGCTGGCTCGCGGGGCGGAGGACGCCGCCAGTGCGACCCGCCACAGCCTCATTCTTTGCAACACCGATGGGAAAAGGTCCCGGGAACAGGAGTACGTGGCGCTGCTGCGGGAGAAGCGGGTCGACGGCGTCATCCAGGCGGGCACAGCGCTCTCTCGCAAACAGCTTCAGGCGCTGCAGAACAGCCTGCCGCTGGTCGCCGTCGACCGGGCCGTCGGCCAGCAGGCCGTCGACGCGGTAGTCTGCGACAACAGGCTCGGGGCACGTCTGGCCATCGAGCACCTGCTGGCGCTGGGCCACCGGAGGATCGGCGTCGTCGCGGGGCCCAAGGGCATCAGCACGGCGGAGGCTCGACTGGAAGGCGCCCTGGCGGGTTTGAGCGAAGCCGGCGCGCCCTTGACGCCCGACCGCATCGCTTACGGGGACTTCAGCATGGAAGGCGGCTACCTGGCGACCAAGCAGCTCTTGCCGCGTCTGACGGCCAAACGGGAGAAGAGACAATTTGCGCTCTTCGCCGCCAACGACCAGATGGCCGCTGGGGCGCTCTGGGCTTTGCGCGAGGCTGGCATCGAGGTGCCGGCGCAGGCGTCGGTGGTCGGCTACGATGATATTCCGCTGGCCCGGTTCCTGTATCCGCAACTGACGACCGTGGCTCAGCCGGCGTACGAACTGGGGCGCACAGCCGTGGACCTCCTGGTGAGCCGGCTGGCCGAGCCCGAGCGTCCATACAAGACCGTGGTTCTGGCGCCGGCGCTGGCGGTCCGCGCCTCCACGGCTCGCGTGAGCGAGAGTGACGGAGAGGGGGGCGCCTGATGTCTCTTCCCATCGTGGTGCTGGGAAGTCTCAACGCTGACCTGGTGGTGACCTGCACGGAGCTTCCCCAGCGTGGACAGACGGTCTTCGGAAATGGCTTTCACAGGTTTCCGGGTGGGAAAGGCGCGAACCAGGCCGTCGCGGCGGCCCGGCTCGGGGGGGCGGTGCGGCACATCGGCGCCGTGGGCGACGATGAGACCGGGGCTTGGCTGGTGGCCCAACTTCGGGCGAACGGCGTGGACGTCGAGGGCATCGCTGTGACTGCCGCCGCTCCCACCGGCACGGCGCTGATCACCGTGGACCACGCGGGTCAAAACACGATCGTGGTCGTTCCGGGCGCGAATGCCCAATGCAGCCCGGCGCAGGCCGAGCGGGAACTTGGCGGAACTCGGGCCGCCGGGGAAGCCGCCGGCATTCTCCTGCTGCAGTTGGAAGTGCCCCTGGAGACCGTGGAGGCCGCGGCGCGCGCCGCCCGCCGCAGCGGTCACACGGTGATCCTCAACCCGGCGCCCGTCGCGGCTCTTCCTGAAACACTCCTGGCCAGCTGTGACTGCGTGATTCCGAACGAAACCGAAGCTGCGGCGCTGACCGGGCTCCCCGTCGACACCATCGACCAGGCGATCACTGCAGCCCAGGCCCTGCGGACCGGCCGGGATGGCCGGGTGATCGTCACGCTCGGCTCCCGGGGCTCGGTCTATGCCGGCCCTGAAGGCGCGTTTCACCAGCCGCCCTGGCCAGTGGAGGCGGTGGATGCCACCGCAGCGGGCGACTGCTTCGTCGCCGCCTTCGCCGTGGCGCTGGCGAACGGCACGCCGCTCCGGGAGGCGCTGGCCTTCGCTTCGGCGGCCGGCGCGCTCACCGCCACCAAGCTCGGCGCGCAAGCCTCCCTGCCGACCGCTGCCGAGGTGAGAGGCTTCATGCAGGGGAGGGTACGCCCGTGACGACGCCTGAGCCTGGCACCCTGGGTTCGGCCCCGTTCCTGGAGATGCGCGGCATCACCAAACTGTTCCCGGGGGTACGTGCCTTGACCCGCGTGAACCTGTCCGTCGCGCGGGGGGCGGTCACCGCGCTCGTTGGCGAGAACGGCGCCGGCAAGTCGACCCTGATCAAGATCCTGGGCGGCAACTACGCGCCCGACGAGGGCGAAATCACCGTCGACGGCGCAACGGTCGCAGTCTCCAGCCCGGCGATCGCCCGCAGCCTCGGCATCAGCATCATCCACCAGGAGCTGAACCTGGTCAAGGACATGTCGGTCGCCGAGAACGTGTACCTCTACAACCTTCCCACCGGCCGCTTCGGCTGGCTCGATCGTCGCCGCCTCGCCAGCGACACCCGGGCCACGCTCGCCAGACTCGGCTGCGAGTTCGACCCCTGGCGTCCGGTGCGGCAGTTGACGCTCGCCCAACAACAGCTCGTCGAAATCGCCCGGGCCCTCACGCTGAAGGCGCGGCTCATCGTGATGGACGAACCGACCGCCGCCCTGAACGAGGCGGAGACCGACCGGCTCTTCGACATCATCGGCGCACTCCGCGCCCAGGGCACGGCCGTGATCTACATCTCACACCGCCTGGAAGAGGTCTTTCGCCTGGCCGACGTCATCGTGGTCCTGCGGGACGGCGAAAACGCCGGCTGCCTGACGCGGGCCGAGGCCACCGTGGAGAACGTCATCCGGCTCATGGTGGGCCGCGAGGTGACGGAGCGGTTCCCGAAACGGGAAGTCCCCTTCGGTGAGCCGCTGCTCTCGGTCGACTCGCTGTCTTCCCCCGGCGCCCTGTCAGGCATCTCGTTCACGCTGAGGCGCGGCGAGATCCTCGGCGTCGGCGGGCTGATGGGGGCCGGCCAGTATGCCCTGGCCCGCTCGCTCTTCGGCCTGCTGCCGCTCTCCAGCGGGCGCATCGCCGTCGGGGGGCGTCCGGTGCGGTTGTCGTCGCCACGCGCCGCCATCCAGGCCGGGCTGGGCCTGTTGCCCGAAAGCCGCAAGGAGGAGGGGTTGGTGCTTCCGGCCTCGGTCGGGGCCAACCTCGAACTCGCCTCGCTGCCGCGGCTCGCCGGCGCGTTCGGCTGGCTCGACCGGCGCAAGGAGGCCGCCTTGGTGGGCGCGCAGTGCCAAAGCCTCGCGATCAAGGCTTCGGGACCGGGTCAGCCAGTGCGCAACCTCAGCGGCGGCAACCAGCAGAAGGTCGTGCTCGGCAAGTGGCTCGCGACCAACCCGGAGATCATCGTGATGTGCGAGCCGACCCGGGGCATCGACGTTCGGGCGAAGGCGGAGATCTACCGGCTCATCGGCGAGCTGGTCGCCGCCGGCAAGGGCATCATCCTGGTCTCCTCAGACCTTCCTGAGCTGCTCGCCCTCTCCGACCGGGTCCTGGTCATGAACGAAGGCCGCGTCGCCGGGATCCTGTCCCGGGCCGACGCCACACCGGAACGGGTAATGCTCTTAGCCACGGGAGGGAACGTCGATGCCCAGCGCTAGAACGGCCGGACTGTTCCGCCGGTACGGAATGCTCCTGATACTGCTGCTGATCGTGGGATGCATCTCGCTGCTCTCCAAGAACTTCCTGACCCTCTCGAACTTCCTGGTCATCACCCGCCAGGTCAGCATCAACGGCTTGGTCGCTGCGGGCATGACGCTCGTCATCCTGCTGGCCGGCATCGACCTTTCGGTCGGCGGGGTCATCGCGCTCGCCGGCGCGCTGCTCGCCATGACCCTAGCGGCGACCCACAACGTCGCCCTGGCGGTCCTGGTCGGCCTCGGAGTCGGCGCGGTCGTCGGCACGGTCAACGGGCTCTTCGTCTCCTACCTCGACCTGCCGCCGTTCATCGTTACGCTGGCGAGCCTCGCCTTGAGCCGCGGCGCCACCCTGGTCATCACCGAAGGACGGCCGATCCTCGTCGACTCGCCGAGCTTCGAGGCGATCGGAGGCGGCTATGTGGGCGCCGTCCCAATCCCGGTCCTGATCACCGCGGCGGTCTACGCGGTGCTGGCCGTCCTCCTGTACAACACCCGTTTCGGGCGTCAGGTCTACGCCATCGGCGGCAACGAGGCGGCCTGCCGGATGTCCGGCATCGACGTGGGCCGCACCAAGACCGTGATCTACGCGCTGTGCGGTGCCCTGGCCGGTCTGACCTCGATCGTGCTCACCTCCCGGCTCGTCTCCGCTCAGCCGACGGCCGGCAGCGGCTACGAATTGGACGCGATCGCCGCGGTCATCCTGGGCGGGACCAGCATGTCTGGCGGGGTCGGCGGCGTGGGCGGCACAATCGTCGGGGCGTTCATCATCGGCGTCCTCGGCAACGGTCTGAACCTGCTCAACGTCTCCCCGTTCTACCAGGATGTGGCTAAAGGCCTCGTCATTCTTGTCGCGATCGTGCTCGACCGGCTGCTGCACGTCACGGCTGAAAAGGAGAGCATCCGCGCCTTGGGACGGGGCAGAGGTGACTCAGGCACGTCTGCGTCGGCAGTTGCCGGGGAGTAGTGGAATCTGCCTCAAAGGGAGGAGCGCATCATGAAAAACGACGGCATTTTGAATCCCCTGTTGCTGCAGACCATCGGCGAACTCGGCCACACCGACACCCTGGCCGTCGCCGACGCCGGTCTGCCCATCCCGGCGGGGGTGAGGCGCATCGACCTCTCCGTGGTTCCCGGCCTGCCCGGCTTCAGCGAGGTTCTTGCGGCCCTCCTTCCGGAGCTGGCCTTGGAGGAGGCCGTCGCCGCCGAAGAGATCGTTCAGGGCAACCCGGAGCTTTACGCCAAGCTCATCTCCCTGCTCGCTCCGGTGCCGCTTCGTCTCGTGCCGCACAGTGCGCTGAAGGCGCTGCTGCCTGCCACCAAAGGAGTGGTCCGGACGGGGGAGTGCAGCCCCTACGCCAACGTCATCCTGCGCTGCGGTGTGAACACCTACTTCCAGAAGGCGAGGTGATACGGGAACCAAGGTGGGTGGAACGTCAAGCCGGCAGTGAACGAAATCAGAAAGAGGAGGAACCCAGAATGAAGCGGTCAGTCCTTTTCATCGCACTGGTGGCCCTGCTCGTCGGTCTTGCGGTTCCGGCCATGGCGGCGAAGGTCACCATGGGTCTTGCGCTGAGCACCCTCAACAACCCGTTCTTCGTGGAACTCAAGGAAGGCGCTGAGGCGGCGGCCAAGAAGGCCGGGGTCGAGCTGGTGGTCGTCGACGCGCAGAACGATGCCAACCGGCAACTCGCCAGCATCGAGAACCTGATTCAGAAGAGGGTTTCCGTCATTCTCATCAACCCGACCGACTCCAACGCCATCGTGCCTGCAATCAAAGCGGCCAACAAGGCTGGCATCCCGGTCATCACCGTCGACCGCGGGGCGGCGGGCGGAGAGGTCGTCACTCACATCGCTTCCGATAACGTCGCCGGCGGCCGGATGGCCGGCGAGTACGTCGCCAAGCTCCTCGGCGGAAAGGGCAAGGTGGTCGAGCTTCAGGGCATCCCGGGCACCTCGGCGGCCCGCGACCGCGGCCTGGGCTTTGGCGAGGCCATGAAGAAGTACCCGGGCATCGAGGTGGTCGCCCGCCAGGAAGCCGGCTTCGACCGTGCCAAGGGGCTGACCGTCATGGAGAACATCCTTCAGGCGCAGCCGAAGATCGACGCGGTTTTCGCGCACAACGACGAGATGGCGCTCGGCGCCCTCAAGGCGATCGCGGCGGCCGGCCGCAGCGGGATCAAAATCGTCGGTTTCGACGCCGTGGATGACGCCGTGAAAGCCGTCAAGGAAGGCGCTCTCGCGGCCACCGTCGCCCAGAAGCCGGCCGAGATGGGTCGTCTGGCGGTCGAGTACGCGCAGAAGTTCCTAAGCGGCCAGAAGGTCGACAAGTACATCCCGGTCGACCTTGCGCTGGTGACGAAGTAGTTACGGCGGCGAACAAGGCTTAAGCAAAAACGAACCTCCACAGTGAAAACGAGGCTGCCCCGAACGTGTGCTTCGGGGCAGCCCCGTCTGTTACGCACCGCGAAACCTCGCCGCGAAATCCGCCATGATTTCAAGGGTCTGGCGGAGGGCCTCCTCGACCGGCGCGTTGGAAAAATCCTGGTGAATCCGGCCGTCCGCATCAAGGTAGCGGCGCTTGACCTCTCCGGGCCACTGGGGGACGTCGGGATAGTCCGCGGTCGTGAAAGGCCGGAAGCGGGGGTGCCCCGGAACCACCTTTGCGTCGCCGCCCCTCTGCACGAAGCCGCATTCGAGCTGTAAACGGATGAACGTCTCGTCCAGGGTGGACTACGACCTCTTCAGCTGCCACATCACCAAGGCCCATCGCAAGCATCTGACCTGGGCGTTCGCTGGCTCGCCCCCCGCCGGGGGATGGCAGCGTCTCGACCAGATCCTGGAGGCCTGGCATTCGACCGACCCTGACCACATCCCACCAGCCAGGGCTTGGCCGCCCAGTGCCAAGCACGTGAAGGTAGCGTTGGAGCCGGCTGAACACCGGCCCGCGGATTTCCGGATTCCGGCAGTGCCGGCGCGACTGCGCCGGCCCGGTTCCGCCGGTGTTCTTCATCTCCGGCCCACGAACTCCTCGATGAAGAGGTCAGGATTGAGCGGCTGGCCGGTGGCGCGGCGGATCAGCTCGTTCCACGGCCAGCGGGCGCCGGGCCGGAAGATGCGTTCCCGCAGGAAGTCGCCGGTGGCGGGGTTTCCTACCAGGGCGCCTTGGCCGAGCGCCTGGCGGATGGCCCAGCCGAACTGCGAGGCCGTGAGGGTGCCGAGCAGGTAGTTCTGGTAGTAGGCGGGGTAGGCGGCCAGGTGAATCTTGGCCGCCCAGTCGGGGGCGTGCCGCTGCAGCGGGTAGGTGAGGAACTGGAGCGCCTCGACCTTCTCCTTCCAGAGGCGGCTCAGATCTTGCCGAGGATCGCGGTACAGCTCCCGCTCGAAGAAGACTACCACGAGCCCCCAGCGTACGAAGATGAGTTCGTTCAGGCGGAGGTGCCGGCGGGCGGGGTCGGCCACCTTGCGAGCCTCCGCTTCGCTTAAGCCCCGCACCCGGGCGAGCCACCCGGCGTCGGTGACCAGGCGCCCCATCATCATGGCGACGGCCTCGGTGGTGAGGGTGTGGGCGGGGCCGCGCAGCAGGTAGGGCAGCGACGGGTCGGTGTACTTGTCGTAAACGGCATGGCCCATCTCGTGCAGGGTGGTCTCGGCCCAGCGCATGGTAGGGTGGACGTTCTCCAGCACCCGCACGTCGCCTTCCCGGTCGATGTCGGTGCAGTACGCGTGCTGCTCCTTCCCCGGGCGCTCGTACAGGTCGCTGCGGGCGATGATGTCGCCGATCTCCAGGCCGATGCCGGCATAGTAGCGGCGGGCGAGGTCCACCACGTCCTGGTCACGGAAGTATGGGTCGAGGTCGACCTCGCCGGCCGGCGCCTCCTGAAAGAAGGGATCGGCGTAGTGCCAGGGGCGAAGCTCGGCCACGGAGACCCCGAAGCGGGCGGCGAGGCTCCGGTCGAGTTCGGCTTTGGCCTGGCGGAAGGGGTCGTCGGTGACTGCTTTGAGATGTTCGAGGGTGCGGAAGAGTTCTGCTTCGTCGAGTTCGTTGGTGGCCAGGGCAAAGCGGTAGTAGTCCGGGTAGCCGAGCGTCCGGGCGGCCTCGTTGCGCAGCTCGACGAGTTCGAGGACCTTGGGCGCGGCCTCTTCGCCGATCTGCTTGCTGGCGGTCCAGGCCTTCTCCCGCAGGGCCGAGTCGCTCTCCTCCCGGAGAATCCGCTTCAGTTCGTTGTCCGTCACCTCACCCGTCTCCAGCCGGGCGCGGAAACCCGCGAACAGGCTGGTCAGCTCCGACTCCCGCCGCACCAGTTCCTGGATTACGGAGGGCTCGAGTTGATTGGGCAGGTACTGGTCGCGCAGCAGCTCGAGTTGGCGACGGGTCAGCTCGTCCCATTCGCCGGCCCGGGCGAGGAGGGCCTTCAGCTCTCCGTAGGCCTCGCGGTCGGCGAAGAAGAGCCGCAGGGACGACTCAGCCGCCACGAGACGTTCTTCGTCCGCTTTGGCGCTGGTCCGGCTCGCCGCCCAATAGGCCAGATTGCTCTCTTTCTGGAGCCGGGCCAGTTCCGGGACGACCCGGGCCAGGAAGGACTGCGCCTCGTTTATCATAGGATCGCCTCCCACAGACTGCCATTCTCGCCGGAAGGACCTTTTCCTCTCAATCGCTTCAAGGGGTAGGTGCGGGACACCCCATCTGGTATAATTATCCCATGCGGGTAACCCCTGGCATTCACGAGGGGGAAGATGTGGATGGCGGAGCATTCGGGCCGTAAGTTCGTCGTTGGCGCGTTGGTGCTGGTGAGCGTCGGGTTCCTGGGAGTGCGGATCGGCGAGGCCATCGCAGCGCGGCGGGCGGTCGCGGCGCTGGCGCGGTCAGGCCAACCGGGCGCCCGTCAGGGCATGACGGGTGGGGCCGCCCGGGCGGGGCAGCCCGGCGGCGGCCAGTTTGGCGGTGGGCAGCGCGGGCCTGGTCAGGCCGGGGCGCGACCGTCCTGGCCGGGCCAAGGGGGCCGCGGCGAGGCGGTGAGCGTGCAGGTGGAGCCGGTGGGCAAAGGTCCGGTCGAAGAGGCCGTCGTGCTCTCCGGCTCGTTGGAACCGCAGTACCAGGTAGACGTTTTCTCACGGCGGGCCGGGCGGCTGTCCCGCGTGACTGTCAAAGAAGGGCAGCGGGTCAGGGTTGGCGACCCGTTGTTCTCGGTGGACCACTCCGACCTGCTGCTCCAGGAGCAGCAGGCGATGGCCGGGTTGGCCGCCAGCCGGGCGAACTACCGGAAGGCCGAAGCGCAGCGGGACAAGATCGCCGGCGACCTGGAGCGCGTGAAGCTGCTCTATGACCAGCGGGCCTCGACCCAGCAGGAACTGAGGAACGTCACCGACCAGTTGCACGAGGCCGAGATGCAGTTGGAGGTGGCCAAAGCTCAGCTTGGACAGGCCGAAGCCAATCTGGCCATGGTCAAACTGCAGCTGGACCAGGTGAACACGGCGGCCACCGTCTCCGGGGTGGTCATCCGGACCTTCGGGGTGGCGGGGAGCCAGGTCACGACCACGGCGCCGGTGGCCACGCTCGCTGGCCTCGACCCCATCGAAGTCGCCTTCGCGGTCGCTGAAAAAGATATCGGGCGTCTCCGGGTCGGCCAGGATTTCTCGCTCTCCGTGGACGCTTTTCCCGGGGAAACCTTCCGCGGCAAGATCACCAGCCTGGGGGCGGTGGTGGAGGCGTCAACCCGGACCCTACCGGTGCGCGGGCGGGTGGCCAACCCCGAACTGCGCCTGAGACCGGGCATGTTCGCCCGGGTCGACCTGGTGGTTGGGCAGAAGGCGAACGTCCTCACTGTTCCCCGAGAGGCGCTGCTCAGCCGGAGCGATGGCTTCTACGTGTTTGTGGTGGCTGATGGCATCGCGGAAGCCCGTCCGGTGAAGATAGGGGTGCAGGGCAAGGAGCGGGTCGAGATTCTGGACGGCCTGGCGGAGGGCGACCCGGTCGCGGTCGTCGGCCAGCAGCAGCTGCGGGATGGGCAGGCGGTGCGCGCGGTCAGCAGTTCGGCGCTCGCCTCGCCCTACGGGCCGGGCGCTTCCCGGCGGGCTCCGGCCGTTCGCCATGGGGGGCGCGGCCGGTGAACATCGCTCAGCTCTCGGTCAAGCGGCCGATCACCACGGCGATGGCCTACATCGCCATCATCCTCCTCGGCCTCTTCGCCGCCAGCCGGCTCGCCGTCGACCTCATGCCGGAGCTGGCCTTTCCCTCCCTGAGCGTCAGCGTGGGGTACTCGGGTGCGGCGCCCGAGGAAGTCGAGAAGCTGATCACCATCCCCTTGGAACAGGCCGTGAGTTCGGTCAACGGGGTGGTGGGGATCAACTCCGTGTCGCAGGAGGGAAACGCCCGGGTCTCGCTCAGCTTCAAGTGGGGGACCGACCTGCAGGATGCCGCGAACGACGTGCGGGCAGCGGTGGAGCGTGTCCGGGGCCGGCTGCCCGACGACGCCGACGCGCCCCGGGTCTTCCGCTTCGACCCTTCTCAGATGCCGATCATGACGGTGGGGGTGAGCGGCGACTCCGACTTGGCCGAACTCAGGCGGAAGGCCGAGGAGGAGATGGCGACCTACCTGGAGCGGCTCGACGGCGTGGCTTCGGTGACTGTTCAAGGCGGGCGCAGCCGGGAAATCAGGGTGGAACTTGACCCCGCCCGCCTGCAAGCCTACGGCTTGACCATCGACCAGGTCGTCCAG
>JBLNBQ010000094.1:0-4442 GCA_050260095.1 Chitinophagales bacterium | reverse complement strand
CGGTCATCCAGGACCTCTGGATACCGATCGCCTACATCAACGGCGGTGGGCTCTGTCTGCGGTGGTTTAGGGACGAACTGGCGCCATGCCGCCTACCGGGCCAGGGGGACCCGGCAGGGAGCGTTTACGCTCTGCTGGACGAAGGTGCGGCGGCGCTCCCTCCGGGCTCCGGCGACCTCGTCTTCCTGCCTCACTTCGGCGGCCGGGTCACGCCCAACAACCCCGACGTCCGGGGGACCTGGCTCGGACTGAGCTGGGGGCACAAGGCGGAGCACCTCTATCGGTCCATCCTCGAAGGCATCGCCTACGAGTACCGCTGCTACGCCGACGTGCTCGGAGACATCGTCCCTGGCTTTCAGTTGCGCGAGGCGCGGGTCATTGGCGGCGGGGCCAAGAGCCGTGTCTGGAACCAGATCAAGGCGGACGTGCTGGGAGTGCCGTACGTGCAACTGGACCGGGACGAGATTGCCGTCTGGGGGGCGGCGCTCATCGCCGGTCACGCCGTCGGCCTCTATCCGGACCTGGCCCGGGCGGCCAGCGCCGGCATCCGCCCGACACAGCGTTTCGAGCCGGACGCAACGGCACACCGGCGGTACGAGCCTTATGTTGAAGTGTACAAGGGCTTGTTCGAGCGGTTGGCGCCGTCCTTCGAACGGTTGAGGGCGGCCGGGGAGGGAGCCCGATGAAGTACGCGGTGAGCAACTGGATCTATGGGGACGAGCCGCTTGAGGCGACGTTCCGGCGCCTGGCGAGATACGGTTACGACGGTGTGGAGTTGAGGGGGGAGCCCGACCTCTACGACCCGCGGGAGGTGAGGCGCCTCTGTGAGGAGTATCGCCTTCGGGTTCTCTCGCTCGCCGGCATGTACCCCTGGCCCACGGAGGATCGGGATCTCGCCAACCCCGACCCGGCCATCCGGGAGCGAGCGGTCGCCTACCTCTGCCGAACGGCCGACTTCGCCGTGGAAGTCGGGGCGCCGCTCGTCATCGTGGTTCCCTCGGCCGTCGGAAAGGCGCTCCCGGCAGGACCTTCGGGCGACGAGGAGGCGTGGGAACGGTCCGTCAACCGGGAATGGAGCCTGGCCGTCGACTCCGTCCGCCAGGCGGCGAGGCACGCCGGTTCCAAAGGCGTTTCCCTGGCCGTCGAACCGATCAACCGCTACGAGACCTTCCTCGTCAACACCGCCGAACAGGGACTCAGGTTCATTGCCGAAGTCGACTCGCCCTGCGTCGGGCTGCACCTCGATACTTTCCACCTGAACATCGAGGAAGGGGATCCTGTGGGCGCAGTCCGCAGGGCCGGCGAGAAGCTGATCAACGTCCACATCGCGGACAGCAACCGACAGGCAGTGGGCTGCGGGCACTTCGACTTCCGGGGCTTGATCAGAGCGCTCAAGGACATCGGCTACCAGGGCAGCCTGGCGCTCGAGCCGCTGCCGCCCCTGCCCAACCCCTACATCGCCCTGAAGACGAAACGGTTTATACCGCTCTGGGATTCCTACGCCCGGGAGAGCATCGTACGGTTGCGGGAGTACGAACGGACCGCCTGACACCAATCGAAGGAGGAGCCGCTGATGAGCAAGGGTCGCGTGCGAGTCTGCCTGGTCGGGGCAGGAAGGGCGGGGATGGTCCATGGTCTCAACTTCCGGCAGGCCCTACCCGAAGCCGATCTAGTAGCGGTCGTCGACGCCGACAGATCTGCGGCCGAGGCGTCCGCCCGAAACTTGAGCCTGCAGCAGGGGTACACGACGCTATCCGAGGCGGCTGAGAAGGTTCCGTTTGAGGCGGTGGTCATCGGGGCGCCGACCTTCGTGCACTGCGAGGTGGCGTTGGAAGCGGCGGCCCTCGGGAAGCACATCCTCTGCGAGAAACCCATGGCCACCACCTTGGAGGAGTGCGACTCCATGGCCGGCGCCGCCCAGCGGGCCGGAGTCATCCTGCAGCTCGGTTTCATGCGGCGGTTCGACCGCAACTTCCAGTTGGCCAGAACAATGGTCGAATCGGGGGAGATCGGCGAGGTCACGCTGGTCCGGTCCCTGACGCGGGGTCCCGGCCTACCGCCGCCCTGGTATTACGACCTCCGGCGCAGCAACGGCCTCCTGGCCGAGGTGAACAGCCACGACTGCGATACCCTGCGCTGGTTCGGCGGCAGCGAAGTGGAGCAGGTGTTCGCCCAGGCGGGCGCCTTCTACCGGCCGGATATCCGGGCCGAGCATCCGGATTTCTACGACTGTGCCGTCGTCAACCTCCGGTACGCCTCGGGGCGCTTCGGCGTGATCGACGGCGCCTGCCCCGCGGAGTACGGCTACGATTCCCGCCTGGAAGTGGTCGGCACAAAGGGCATGGTCTTCGTGGGGCAGATGCACGAAGAGAACGTCGTCACCTGCACGAAGACTTCCGGCGTGGTCAGACCGATCGGCGCCAGCTGGCGCGTCAAATACCGCGAAGCCTATCTGGCCGAGGACCGGCATTTCGTCGATTGCGTCTTGAAAGGGGATCTGCCCCTGGTCGGAGCCGCCGAGGGCCGGGCGGCCCTGGCCATTGTCTTGGCCGCCAACCGATCGATTGCCGAAGGGGTGCCCGTCAAACTGGTGGGTTGACCTCCGAACCAGCGGATCAGTCGGCAAGAGAGGATGAAGCACCATGCTCGCCGCACGCCTTTATGGCCCCAATGACCTCAGGATAGAGGAAGTGACGGCCCCTGAGCCTGGGCCGGGAGAACTGGTGGTGAGAGTCCGCGCCGCCGCCATCTGCGGCACCGACCTGCGCGCCTTCAAGAATGGGCTGGCCAGCACCGGTCCGACGCCTCCCAGGATTCTCGGCCACGAAGTGGCGGGAGAAGTGGCGGCAACCGGGCCGGGAGTCACTGGATTCGAGCTGGGTCAGAGGGTGACGATTGCCCCCAATATCGGGTGTGGGCATTGTGCGTTCTGCGTCAGCGGGCGAGTCCACATGTGCCCGTCGCTCACCGCCATCGGGATCCAGGTGGACGGCGGCTTCGCCGAGTATGTCCGGATTCCGGCGGAAGGCGTTTTGCACGGCAACGTGATCCCCTTGCCGGACGGCGTCTCTTTCGCCGAGGCTGCCCTCGTCGAGCCACTGGCCTGCTGTTACAACAGTTTCGAGGTGTTGCGCCCGGCGCCCGGCGAGTATGTCATGATCTACGGCGCTGGTCCAATCGGCATTTTCCACCTGCTCCTGGCGAGGATGGTCTCCCCGGCCAAGATCATCCTGGCAGACCCATTGCCACAGCGGCTGGCCAGCGCTGAGGCCTTCTGCCCGGACGTGGTGGTAGATCCGAGCCGGCCGGACCTTGGGGATCTGCTGATGGTCGAAACCGGCGGGCACGGGGTGGACGTGACCATCGTGGCCTGCCCCTCCCCGCAGGCGCAGGCCGATGCGTTGGTCAATGCCGCCACCTTTGGCCGGATCTCCCTTTTCGGTGGACTGCCCGCGGAGCGCGAGATCGTCCCGCTCAACGCCAACGCCATCCACTACAAGCAACTGACCGTCACCGGGACGACCCGCTCCAACACCGCCCACTACGTCAGAGCACTGAACCTGGTCGCCTCCGGGAGGATTGCCACCGGGGCGCTCGTCACCGGCGAATACGCGCTCCGAGATGCACTGTCAGCTTTCGCGGAGGCGGCCGCCGGACGCGGCCTCAAGACACTGTTTCTGGCCTGAGGGCCAGTCGGCCGCCGGCCTTCCCACCTGGACCGGGCTGCCGAGAGTGGCGGCCCGGTTCATTCAATGCCGACCCGGCAGGAGTGTGCAGGGAAGGGGGTAAAAACAAAGGAGTCTACTGTACGCGAAAGAGGTGTGCCTGATGGACGTCGCAACGCAGTTTCCGTTCAACCTGAGGACCAGAGTGAGCTTCGGCGTCGGCGCCTTCGCCAACGTAGCGGCCGAGGCGGCCGCGTTCGGCCGGACCGCCCTCCTCGTCACCGGGCGGGGCGCCATGCGCCGGTCCGGCGTCACGGAACGGTTGGTCCGCCAACTGAGCGCGGCGGGGGCGCGGGCGGTCCTCTACGAGGAGGCGTCGCCGAACCCGACCACCGTCGAGGTCGACCGGGGGGCGGACCTGGCCCGGGCGGAAGGGGCCCTGGTCATCGTCGGACTCGGCGGCGGGAGCGCCATGGACGTGGCCAAGGGCATCGCGCAGGTCTTGGCCAATGGCAAGCCCTGTTATGAACTGTGCGGCACTACGCTGGAAAGGCCCGGGCCACCGGTCATCGCCGTGCCGACGACCTCGGGGACCGGGTCGGAGGTGAACGGCGTGGCCGTGGTCACGGAGCCGGCCCGCAAGCACAAGACCTCTCTGCGCGGCCCGGCCGTGGGGCCGGCGCGGGGGGTGGGGGACCCCGAACTCAGCCGGTCGCGGCCCGCGCCCGGTAAGGCCAGCGCCGGGGTGGACGCCCAGGCCCCCCCCCGCGCGGCCAA
>JBLNBQ010000093.1:0-18882 GCA_050260095.1 Chitinophagales bacterium | reverse complement strand
GCCCTGCGCCACCGCCATCCGCTGTTTACCCTCCGCGGGTCCGCCCTGGCGGCCCCGCGCCGCCTGGCGCGCCGCGGTGAGGGGCCAGGTGCCGGTGACTTCGAGCCGGCGCTCGCCGCTGGCCAGCACGAAGCTGCCCACCCGCACGGCGCCGCCCGCATAAGTGGCTTGGCCGTCGACCTCGGTCAGGGCCGTGCCGTTGACCTTGGCCTCCGCCACGTTGAACTTCAGTTCGGCCTGCGGGTCCGCCAGGGTTCCGGTCAGCGTCAGGTCGGCGTCGGCCTTGCCGGTGAGGTCAGCCTTCAGGCCGAGCGCCACCGCCAAGGGCCCCACGCTGATCCTGGTCGCCCGCACCTGCAAGTCGGTTCCGGCCGGACCCACGACACCCTGGGCGACCAGGAGGCCGTCTCCGGCAATCTCGCCCAGCCTGAGGCGGTTGACCGTCACTTGCTTGTTGTGGAGCGCGAAGTCGAGGTCGCCGGCGACCTCCAGCCCGGCGAACCGGGCCTGGTCGGTCTCGGCGATCAACCGGGCGGACGGGTCCTTGAAGGCGCCCCAGACGTGGACCACGCCGGTGGCTTTCCCGCTCACCGCCACCGGGAGCTTCGCCTCGACGAGACGGGAGAGTTCGCCCAGGTCGGTCTCGTCGAACCGGAGCCTCAGGTCCATCCGGGAGAGGGCCGGCTCGACTTCCCCGGAGAGCAGGTAGCGGCCCTGCCCGTGCCGGAGTTCCACGTCCTCGAGCGACAGTCTCTTCCCTTCGTACCGGATCTTCCCGGCCAGGCTTGCCAGCGCGTACTTGCGGTAGGCGAGGTCACGCCCCTCGACCTGCCCCTCCACCACCGGAGCGCGTAAGGGGCCCCGCACGGTTCCCTGGAAAGAGCCGAGGCCCTGCCACGGCCCGGCCGGCTTGTGCGGGAAGGTGAGCTGGGCCAGGTCGATCTGGTCGACTTGCACCGTAAGGTCCAGTTCTTCGCCGGAGAGGCGCCCGCTCCCCGTCACGGAGAGGCCGGCCGCCTTTCCGGACAACCGTTCGAAATCCACCACGCCTCCCGCGTAGCGGAATTGGGCCTCCGCTGTTTCGTAGGCGAAGCCTGCCACCTTCCCGGCTTTCAGTTGGGCGGCGCCGGCGACCACCGCCTGCTCCGCCGGTCCCTGCACCGTGAAGGCACCGTCCAGCGTTCCCGTAAGGTCGGTCTTGACGCCGGTCAGCGGCACCGCGGTCAGCGCCGGAAGGGAGGCAACCGTGAGCCGCAGGTCGAGCGGGTAGTCTGGCCCGTAGCCGATGGTGCCCGCCAGGCCGAGGCTCCCCTCGCCCTGCCGGACGACCATGTCCTGCAGCGCAAGCCCGCTCCGGGTAAGCGTGAAACGCCCTTGCCCGTCGGAGAAGGCCTGCCCCCGGAAGGTAGGCTGGAGGAGGTCGAAGGTGCCGGAAAGCTGCGGCTCGCCAGCCGTGCCCCCGAGGTCGGCCAGGACTTCGGCCGAACCCTCCAGCGGCAGGCCGCCGGCGTACTTGGAGATGGCGTCGAGCCGGAGGGCGCGGCCGGCGATGCTCCCTGAGAGACGGCCATCGGCGGCGAGCCGGGCGAAGCCGTTGACTTCCCCGTCGGGAGAGGAGAGGTTCAGGTACTCCAGGTCGAGGTTGCCGCCGGCGAGGCTGAAGCCCAGCCGTCCGCTGGTGAGGCGTTCCCCGGCGAGCCAGCCGTCCTGGAGGGAGGCGGTGCCCCGGGCCGAGACGTCCTGTGGCGCAAGCCCTCGCCCTTCGCCGGTGATGACGGCGCTGAGCCGTCCCCCGGCGGCCACCGGCAGCTTCGTGCCGGTCGCGGCGAACAGCCGGCCCAGGTCGAGGTCGCGGAGTTCGCCGGAGAAGGTATAGCTGGGAGTCGGAGACAGTTGCGCGGCGACCGCCAGGTCGAGCTGGCCGCCGGCGGCGCCCACCTTGACCTGGTCGAGCTTCACGAAGCCCCCGGCGTAGGCCCCGGCGACCTCGACGCGCTCCAGCGGCAGGTCGTTCCAACGCGCCCCGACCAGGGAGGCGTGCCCCTTCACCGCCGGGTCGGACAGCGCCCCGTCGAGTTCCACCTCGGCGCTGAGGCGCCCCTCGGCCAGGGGCCAAGCCTTGGCCTTGCTCCTCACGTTCCCGGGTAGGAGGCGCCGCGCTTCCTCCAGCGGCAGGCCCTGCAGGGTGAGCTGCAACCGGCCATGCGGAGCCTCCCACTGGCGGATTTCCCCGCTGAGCGCCACCCCGCCGCCGGCCACCCTGGCCGTCAGCCGGTTCAGCCTGACTCCGGCGCCGGCCAGCTCCACCGTGCCGTTCACGTCGGAGACCGGGGGCAGACCCGGCGCAGAGACAGCCACCTGGTTCAGCTTGAGGAAACCGGAGAAGAGCGGGTCGCGCCAGCCGCCCCGGATGGTGAGGTCGAGGCTGGCCCGGCCGCTGGCCTTAACCGCTGGGGCCGAGGGAGGCAGGATGGCGGCCAGCGCCGGCAGGTAAGCGTTCTCCCCGGAGAGCCTGACATCGAGCAAGGGGTTGCTGAGCCGGGTTACCCGGCCCTGCGCCGTCCAACGGGTGGAGAGGAAGTCGAAGGCCAGTTGGTCGATGGCGAGCGCGTCGCCATGCAGGGCCACCCGGCCGGAAAGCCCGGTCAGAGGCGCTCTGAGGGAGGGCGGCCGCCAGGAAGTTTCCCGAAGGGTGAGTTCGGCGCCGGCCAGCCGCCACCGGCGGCCGGAAAGGCCCAGCCTCAGCGCGAGATCGCCGCGCCCGGCGGACACCCGGCCGACTTGCCTGGGCAGCCCGGCGAGCCGCTGGACGCGGGCCAGGTCGACCTCGCTCAGCTTGACCGCGACGGTACCCCCGGCCGGGAGGCGGAGTTCCGTCCGGGCGGCCACGGCGGTGCCCGGCAATAGGTTGCTGCGACCGGCCGCCGAGGCCTTGAGGACGCCGCCCGGCAGGGCCTCGACGTTCCCCTCCAGATCGAAGAACCTGAGGCTTGCCGGCAGCGAGAGGCGCGTGAGCCCGGCCTGGCCGGCGAGTTTGGCCGCATCCAAGCCGCGGACGGTCGCTTCTCCGTCGCGGAAGCGGATCTGCCCGCTCCAGCCGGCCGGCCCGTTGCCTCCGCCGAGATAGCGGCTGAAGTTCCAGGTGCCGTCCGGGGCTTGCGCGAGTTCGACCTTGGGATGGACCAGTTCGATGCTGCTCACCAGGTTGGCCGGGCCGCCGCGGCGCCGCAGCCACGAGAGCAGGCTGAGATGAATCTCTACCCGGTCGGCGGAGAGCAGTTCGGCGCCGGAAGGCTCCCGCAGCGAGAGCCCTTCCAGCGCCACCACGCCGAAAGGCGCCGGGCGGAGCGTTCCGAGGCTCACCCGCAGGCCGCCCCGGCGCTCCAGGGCGGCGATCACCGTGTTCCGGAGCGGCACTTCGAGGCGGTGGTCACCCCAGAGCAGCAAGTAGGACGAGAGCGCGGCAAACGACAGCCCCAGTGCCGCCGCCAGCACCAGGGCCGCCAACTTACGCCGGGAAAGTGCGGTGACTGCCACGCCCCAACCCCCGTCCAGCACGCAAAAAGGTCTCGTACTGCTTCGACGATGGAGATTGTCGTTCCTTCCCTACAGGGAACGGGGGCAGGGCGCAAATGATGTCAGGCGTGGAAAAACTCAGGACGCCCGGAGAGGGTCAAGGGTCCCGCCAAGGCCGTTCCCAGCGGGGTTCCGGCGGCGGCTTGAGGGGCGGGGCGATTGGTCCGCCACCCAGCACCTCGATCTCGACCTCCGCGCTGCCGTACACCACGTAGGGCAGCGGAAGCCGCGCCTTGGCGCTGGGCCGGTCCGCCTGCTCTTCCGCCGGCGGGGCGGCCGCCTCCACCTTGGGGTGCCGGGCCGGCAGCTGGCGCTTCTCCGGCGCCTGCCCACCCCCCGCCTCTTCGTCCTGGCCGAGATTGAGCAACTCCGCCACCAGCTCGTTGTTCCGCTCCCGCTTCAGGTACTCGTCGAGCAGGGCCTCGAAGCTCTCCGCGTTCGTCTTCGGCTCCTGGGCCTTGACCGGGCCCGCTTTGGGCTTCTCCGGGTTGGGGACGTGGCCACCGCCCTCGACCGGCGGCGCCTCCTCCGCACCTTCGTCTTCCGGCGCGCTCAAGGAGACGGTCCCGCCGTGCACCGTGATCGTATACCGCCCGGCCCGGAGATCCTGCGGCAGGTTCAGGGTGATCCGCTCGCGTTTCGGCTCGCCCCGGTAGGGCCTGACCCAGGCCTCCAGTTCCACGGCCTCCCCGGCGTGCAACGGCCCGGCTTTGACCAGGCGGGCCTTCTCCACCACGCCGGTCCGCCTTTGCTCCGAGACCTTCGCCGTGATCTCCACCCGCTTCAGGTCCACCTCGCGGAAGGGGTTCGTGGTGAGCAGCTGCACTCCCCGGACGAGATCGCGCAGGGCAGACGCCCCGATGTCGCCGGGGCTGAAGAAGGTGTTCTCGCGCACGACCTCCCCGCCGGGCAGATTCGCGCCTGCGATGCTCACCCGCAGGTCCGCGGTGCCCCGCCCGATGCGTTCCAGGCCGGAGTCCATTCCCTGCAGGGCGGCCGTGGTCAGCAGACCGGCGGCGAGCGCCTCGTCGCGGGAGACGGTGGCCCTGAAGCCGTGGGTGGTGTGGCGATCTTCATCCTCGACCGTGACCTTGACCTCGATGCCCGGCGGCGCCGCCCCGAGTTGGCCGGCGACTCCCGCGGGCCGGTCTTGGGTCAGCGTGCCGACGAGCCTTACGGGAGAGCCGACTTTGAACGGCGCCTCCTGGCTCGCCACCGTCTCGTGGATCTCAGCCAGGCTGACCGGCATCTCCACCGGCCCCTTGCCCAGGAAGGGATGGCCGAAGCCGAGGAAATAGCCGTCTTCGACATACGTGACTGTGCCGATGGCGGTCACCGAGAGATCGCCCGTGACCAGCGAGGCGCCGAAGGCGCTTCCTGGCGAGAGGGCCTCGGGGCCCGCCGGCGCCGCTCCGCTGGCCGCATCCCCGGCGCCCAGCCCGTTGCCGGCCCGTCCCCCGGTCTCGACCCGGTAACCGAGCGGCTCGACCAGCGCCTTCAGGCGCCTCAGGGCCCTTTCGCCCATCCCCGAGACCATGAGCGGCGTGGCCACCGGCTGGAACTCCGGGAGAAGAGGCGTCCGGGCGAGCGAGGACCCTGTCTGGGTGCGAGCGAGATCGAGCACGGGCAGCATCTTCTCGATCGGCGTCAGGAAACCGACCCGGTGGTCGGTGAAGGAGAAGCCGTAGCTCACGGCGCCCACCAGCCGGCGATCCACATAAACCGGGCTGCCGCTCATCCCGGCCGCGATGCCGCCGGTCTTCTCGATCAGCGGACCGCCCACGCGCACCAGGATGAGATCGCCGGTGGGACCGGCGCCCGGCACCACCCCGAGGATGTCGACGTCGAACGGTTCGATCCTGGTCCCCTGGATCACGGTGAATCCGGTGCCCTTCATCCCGGCCTTCACTTCGGCCAGCGGCAGGATCTCCCGCCCCGCCGCGGCGGCCGCGGTGGCCAGGCACAGCACGAGCAGCAGCAAACCTGTGAGGGCTGGAACACAAGCCAGGCGCCGGCTTCCCGCCGCTCCGCGCCGCACCAAGTATCGCAAAGCCGTAAGCCATTCCTCCCGGCCGCAGCCCCAGGCTGCGGCAACGTGGATCTTCCCAAGGTCACTCCGGTTACTTGGCCGCTCTGCCTGTCGATTCCTGCCGTTGCCAAAACTAGGGGCGGCGCTCCGCTTGCCGGCGCGCCGCCCCCTGTCCGGTGCCATCTCCTGCTCCACCTCTGGTCAGTGCCCTTTGGCCGGCGCAGCCTGCGCCTGGGACCCCTGAATGAGGTTGGCCAGCCCGATGCCGCCGGCTTCCGCCATCCGGTCGGAGAGCGCCTCCGTGAGAAAGTCCTTGTAGATGTCGCCGGCGAGGCCGGCTGGGAAGAACGCTCCTCCCGCCGTGTTCCAGGCCTCTTTCCAGAGAAGGTTGAGAAAGACGCCTTCCATCTCCCGGGCCGCCTGGGCCAGCCGTTCGGGGCCCGGCGCACTGGACGCCGCGCTCGCCGCAGCGGCCGCCGCCGGCGCGGCCGCCTGGCGCCGGGCGGCGGTGTTCGCCACGCCTTCGAGCACCTCCGCAAAGGATGGCACCGCGGTGGTCCTCCCGGCGACATGCGCCGGCTTGAGGGGCCGGGCGGCGGCGGGCGGGGCCAGCGGCCGGGCGACCGGGCCTGAACTGAGCGGGTAGAACTTCGGCGCCAGGCTGGTGTTCACCGTCGCGGCCTCAGATGATCTCGAGTTCGCCGTGGAGCGCCCCGGCCGCCTTGATCGCCTGCAGGATCGCCACCATGTCGCGGGGCGTCGCCCCGATGGCGTTCAGCGCCTTGACCAGGTCGGCCACGCTCGTCCCGCCGCCCACGGTCATGAACCGGGCCGGCTGCTCCGTCGCGACCAGGGAAGTCCTCGACACCACCTTGGTCTCGCCCTGCGACAGCGGGGCGGGCTGGGAGACGGCGGCGTCGGCGGCCACCTTGATCGAAAGGCTCCCATGGGCGACGGCCACCGGCGAGATCCGGACGTCGCTGCCCATCACGATGGTTCCCGTGCGCTCGTTGACCACCACTTTGGCCACGGTGTCGGGAGCCACCGCCAGGTCGCCCAGGGCGGCGATGAACTCGACCGGGCGCTTCTCGAAAGCCTCAGGCACGCGCACCGTCACGGCGCCTTTGTCCACCGCCTGCGCCGTGTCCCCGGCGAAGGCCTGGTTGATGGCCTGGGCCACCCGGGCGGCGGTCGTGTAGTCGGGTTGGTTCAGGACGAGCGTCAGGTTGTCGCTGGCGACGGCGTTGGGCACCTCCCGCTCGACCAGCGCCCCCTCGGGTACCAGGCCGACGGTCGGGTGATTCTTCTGCACTTTGCCCCCGCCGGAGCTGGCGTTGAAGCCGCCGATGGAGACCGGCCCCTGGGCCAGGGCGTACACCTGGCCGTCGACGCCCTGCAGGGGGGTCAGGAGCAGCACCCCGCCCTGGAGGCTCTTGGCGTCGCCGAAGGAGGAGACGGTGACGTCGAGGCGGTCCCCCGTCCGGGCGAACGAGGGCAGCGTGGCCGTGACCATCACGGCGGCCACGTTCTTGACCCTGATCTGACTCGCCGGCACATTGACCCCTAGCCTGCTCAGGGCGTTGGTGACCATCTGGACGTTGGCCATGGTCCCGCCCGAGTCGCCGGTGCCTTCCAGGCCAACCACCAGGCCCAGCCCGTTCAACTGGTTGGGCCGGTCGTTGTCGATCCGGACCAGGTCCTTGAGGCGGGCCGTCAGCGGGGAAGCCGCCTGCACCGCCGAACCGGCCAGCGCCAGCACCGCCGTGACCGCCAGGACCGTGAGCAGTCCGTGTCGCTTGACTCCGTCCATCATACCTGCGTCCTCCCTAGAACAGCCAACTGAAGATGCGGCTTATGATGCCGGGCTGCTGCTTGTCGCCGACGGCGCCGTTGCCGAGGTAGGTGATCTCCGCGTTCGCCACGTAGGTGGAGAGCACGGTGTTGTCCCGGGTCACGTCCTCCGGGCGGACGATGCCCTTGAGCACGATCTTCTGCTGTTCCTTGTTGAGCATGATGACCTGGGAGCCTTCGACCTTCAGCAGCCCGTTGCCGGTCACCTCCGTGACCTGCACGGTGATCCTGGCGTTGAGCGTGCCGCCCCGGGTGGTCGCGCCGGTGGCGTCGTAGTCGTCTCCGCCTTTGACCTTGACCTCCGGGAAGAACTTCAGGAACCCCAGGCCCGGCCCGGCGGACACGCCGCCCTGCTTCTCGTTGGTGGTGGTCGCCTTCTGGTTGGCCTCGGCCTTCTCCACGATGATGATGGTGAGCAGATCGCCGACGGCCCTCGCCCGGTGGTCGGCCAGCAGCGCGGCGCCTGGCGCGTCGGGGCTCCAGAGCGAACCGCCCGCCGCCAAAACTGCTGGGGCGGCCAGCAGGGAGAGCCCGGCGATCAGGAGCAGCGCCCCTGCGATCCTCTCGGCAACGGTGAAGCGTGACATGGTCACCCTCCGCTCCCCTCTCAGACTTCCGGCGCGGCGCCGAGGTCCATGACCACGAGGCCTTCCCCTCGGACCGTCGCCTCCACGATGCGCCCCGACTGCAGGTTCTGGACCCGCACGACCTGTCCGGCGGCGCCATCCCCCTGCGCGACGCCCGGCACCGACAGGCTCACCGGTCCTGCCTCGGCCACCAGCGTCACCTTATCCCCCCGGCGGACGAGCAGCGGCGCTGTGAGATCCGCCCGCTTGAGCGGCGCCCCCGGGGCCACCGGGCGCAGCACCTGCTGTCCCACCGCCTGGCCGGCGCTGCGCAGGGCGCCCTCGGGCAGCCGGGAGAGGTCGAACTCCACTTCCTCGATCTGGCCGGGGAGGACCAGGCTGCCCTTGGCGAGTCCTTCCCGGGCCACGACCGCCGTGACGCTCACGGTGACCAGCGCCCGGGGCCGCAAGGCAACCTGAGGCTGCCCATCGACGAACACGTCCACCTGGCCGGTCAAGGTGCCGGTCGCGGCCGCCCGGGCGATGGCGTCCGCCTCGGCGCGCACCGCCAGCCGGACCCGCCCCTCCGGGAGGACGGGGTCGGTCCAGTTGACCAGCGTAACTTTGACTTTCTCCGCCGGAACCCCGAGGGTCCGGGCGATCTCCTGCCCGTAGAGGCTTTCGGCCTCCTCTTTGCCGAGCGGCCGTCCCGGCCGGCGCACCGTCACCTGCTCGCTCCCGGAAAGCGTCAGCTGCGCCGGAGCGAAGCCGGCCGCTTTGAGCCGCAGCGCGATCTGCGCCCGGGTGAAGACCCTGGTCTGCCCCGGGCGGGGCGCCTGTCCCAAGACCACGGCCTGGAGAGCGGCGGCCCGGTCCTGCTCCCCGGCGGAGGCGGAGATCTGCGCGACCTCGCCCAGCCTCACCGCCTCCCCCGGCACCACCGCCGAGCCGGAGAACTCGAGCCCCAAGGCGGCCGCCGGAAGAGCCGCGAGCGCCACGGCGAAAGCCGCCAGAAGCATCGCTGCTCCGGCGCGCCCGCGGCGGCTTGTCGTGCGGCTCGGCCTGTTCATGGTGCGGCGCTCCTTCCTGGGACTAGCGCTTCAGATTGTTCGCCTGCTGGAGCATGTCGTCGGAGGCCTGGATGGCCTTGGAGTTGATCTCGTAGGCCCGCTGGGCCACGATCATGTTGACCATCTCCTCCACCACCTGAACGTTCGAGGCCTCGATGTAGCCCTGAGCGACCGTCCCGAAGCCCGGCTGGCCCGGGTTGCCGGTCACCGCGTCGCCCGAGGCGGCCGTGGGGCGGAAGAGGTTGCGGCCCATCGAAGAGAGGCCGGCCGGGTTGGTGAAGCGGGCCAAGGTGAGCTGGCCCAGGTTCTGGGGAAGCGCTTCGCCGGCCATCAGCGCCATGATCGTGCCGTCGGTTCCGACCGATATTTCGGTGGCTTCCGCAGGGATGATGATCTCCGGCTCGAGCGGGAACCCGTCGGAGTTGACGATCCGCCCGGAGCCGTCCCGTTTGAAGGCGCCGTCACGGGTGTAGGCCGCCGTGCCGTCGGGCATCACGACCTGGAAGAACCCGTCGCCCTCGATCGCCACGTCGAGCGGGTTGTCGGTCGGCTTGAACTCGCCCACCGCGAAGACCTTCTGCGTGGCCACCGGGCGCACGCCCTGCCCGACCTGGATGCCGACGGGCACGGTCGAGCCCTGCACCACCTGGGTGCCGGCAGCCCGCATCGTCTGGTAGAGCAGGTCCTGAAAGTCGACCCGGCTCCGCTTGAAACCGTTCGTGTTGACGTTGGCCAGGTTGTTGGAGATGGTGTCGATGTTGAGCTGCTGGGCCATCATGCCCGAGCCCGCCGTGAAGAGTGAACGGATCATAACGAAACCCTCCCCGGTTCTTCGGACCGCCGGAGGGTTTCTCGTCGGTCGCGTCAGTCGTTCGGCGACCGTGGCTTCGACCCGTTGCCGGGCCGTCCAGCCTTCATGCCCCTCTGGCCTGTCCTATCAAGTTGTGCCGCTATCCTGCCTGCCGGCGGGCCTAGACCCGCCCCACCTCGGTGACCGCCTTCTGGAGCAGGTCGCCCTCGAGCTGCAAGAGGCGCTGGTTCGTGTCGTAGTTGCGCTGGGCAGCGATCAAGTTGATCATCTCCCGCACCACGTTGACGTTGGACCGCTCGAGCTGCCCCTGCAGGACCGTCGCCTGGCTCCTGCCCGCCTGCCCGCTCGCCGCGAAGAGGTTCCCGCCCAGCTTGGCAAGGGATCCGGCCGGGAACTGCACCAGCCTCAGCCGGTCCACCCGCCGCCCGTCGATCGTCACCGCTCCGTCGGAAGCGATCTCCACCTTGGCGCCGTCGAGCCGGATCGCCCCTCGCTCGCCGAGCACCCGGTATCCACCCTCCGTCACGAGATAGCCGTCACGGTCGCGGGTGAAGGAACCATCGCGGGTGTAGCGCTCCCCCGCCGGGGTCTGCACCGCGAAGAGCCCATCGCCGTCCAGGGCCACATCGAGCGGGTTGCCGGTCTCGGTGAACCCCCCCTGCGCCCAATCGACGGCGCTGCGAGCCCCCGCCGCCCCCAGTCCCAGCTCGCCGACGACCGGCGCGACCGCCGGGCGCAGGCCCGGACCCACTTCGTCGTCGAGCCGGCGGAGCAACAGGGAGCCGAAGCTCTCCGCCACCAGATCGTCGCGCTTGAAGCCGGTGGTGGTGGCATTGGCCAGGTTGTTGGCGATCAGGTCGGCGCGGCGAAGCTCGACGAGCATCCCGGAAGCTCCGATGAACAGCCCGCGGATCATCGCCACTCCTCCTTCCTCGCACCTGTTCACCTCATTCTTCGGCCGGGGGAACGCCGCGCTTAAGCAGGGATTGACCGGAAGATGGCCAATTTGGAGGAGGGGGTGGAAATCAAGGGGGGATCGGCGTGAAGGTCTCGGTCGGCTGGCTGGTCGGCTTCTTCGCGGTCTACGTCTTGTTCAAGGGCTTCCTGTTCTGGCGTCTCAACATCGCCTTGAAGCAGATGGAGGCCAAACAGAAGGCCCTGGCGAACCTGCCCTCTTTCGACGCCACTCGGAGGGGGCCCACCGCCCCCGGCCAGCCCGGCCCGGGCGGAACGGGGGTTTCCCCGCTCTCGGAGCTGTAGCCAGCCATGCGGCGCCTCAGACTTGCCTTTCTCCTGCTCGCGGTCGTCCTGGCGCTCCCGGGGGCGCATCCGGCTGCGGCGGTCTCCCCGGCCCTGGTCATCGCCCCTTCCCCGGGGCTCGGCGTCCAGGCCGAGACCGGCCTGTGGAGCCTCCGGCTGGAGGCGACCGCCCTCACCGACGCCGCGGGCCTCGCCGGTTTCTCCGTGGAACTTGACCGGCCGTTCGCTCTCCACCTGAAGTGGCTGCCCGTCGCCGAATTCGACCTGGGCGCCCGCCTCTCCACCGCCGGCCAAGCGCAGCTGCTCGCCGCCCTGCGCCGCCGGTTCGCTCTCCAGGAAGACCTGCACTTCGACCTGAAGGTGGGGGTATGCGCCCCGGGACCGGCCTACCTCGGGGCGGCAGTGGTTCAAGACTTGTTCTAAGCCATCGACACGGTGGCGCACGTTCATGCAAAATGTCACGCTGGGGTAGTGTGGTCGGCGCGGCGGGCTTCCCCCTCGGCGTCTGGGCCTACCTGGCCGGGACCGCCCACCTTCGGGCGCTGGGGTGGTGAGCGCCTCCCTCTGGGGACTCGTGGCCAGTCACCTGCTCCTGGTCTTCCTCCGCCGCCGGGAGAAAAGCGCAAGACCCCCGGCGTGACGCCGGAGGTCTTATACCAGTCTCCCTCGCTTGGCGCGGGCTGGCTCAACCGGTCTTGCTGCTGCCCCACACGGCGGTGGTGAGGCCCTTCACGCCCTCCAGGACCCGGCCGGTGCCGATCGCCACGCAAGACATCGGATCGTCGGCCACGATCACCGGAATGCCGCCCGTCTCGTCGCTGATCAGCCGGTCGAGGCCCTTGAGGAGCGCCCCGCCGCCGGTCAGCACGATGCCGCGTTCGAAGATGTCGGCGGCCAGTTCCGGCGGGGTGCGTTCGAGCACGCCCTTCACGCAGTCGACGACGGCGCTGATCGGTTCCTGCAAGGCCTGATAGGCCTCTTCGGACGTGTAGGTGATGATGCGGGGCAGGCCGGTCATCAGGTCGCGCCCCTTGACCTGGATCTCCAGCAGCGGGCTGTGGCGGAAGACCGTGCCCACCTGGAGTTTGATGTCTTCCGCGGTGCGCTCGCCGACCATCAGGTTATGGATCTTGCGGATGTGGCGGGCGATCGCCTCGTCGAACTTGTCCCCGGCCACCCGGAGCGACTCCCCGACCACGATGCCGCCGAGCGAGATCACCGCCACGTCGGTCGAACCGCCGCCGATATCGACGACCAGGTTGCCCGAGGGCTCGGCGATGGGCAGCCCCGCCCCGATGGCGGCGGCCATCGGCTCCTCGATGATGCACACCTGCTTCGCGCCGGCCTCGAGGCAGGCGTCGCGAACCGCCCGGCGTTCCACGCTCGTCACCGCCGCGGGCACGCCCACCGCGACGCGGGGGCGGAAGAAGCGGCTGCGGCCGCAAACCTTATGGATGAAGTGCTGCAGCATCGCCCGGGTGTGGTCGTAGTCGGCGATGACGCCGTCGCGCAACGGCCGCACCGCCTGGATGTTGCCCGGGGTGCGCCCGATCATCTGCCGGGCCTCTTCGCCCACGGCCAGGATTTGCCCGGTGTCGGTCGCTATAGCCACCACGGACGGCTCTCTCGTGACGATCCCCCGCCCGCGGACATAAACCAGAATGGTCGCCGTCCCCAGGTCGATGCCGATGTCGAGCGACACTGCCGCCACCCCCTTGTCGGGAGTAACTTTTTCCACGCCCGCTGAGGAATTCCTTGTGGCGCTAAAGAAAAGGCCGCGGCGGTGTGCCGCAGCCTTGGAAGGGGAGATTTCGGAGTCGGGATTGCCGGACAGGGGCGGCCCGCAAGGATCGCCGGCGCTCAGGACGCCTTCCGCCGGTACTTCCGGCGGGTCGCTTCCCCGCCCCGGATGTGCCGCTCGGCCTTGTTGTTCTCCAGGACGCGCTTGACTCGCCGGGCCAGATCGCGGTTGACCCGGGGCAGGCGTTCGGTCATGTCCTTATGGATCGTGGACTTCGAGACGTCGAACACCTCGGCGGCTTGCCTCACGGTGGCCTTGGTATTGAGGATGTACGTTCCCACCTCCAAAACGCGTCGCCGGATGTAGTCCCGCATGCCACCCGCCCCCTCGCTTGATTTGCTAAATGCATATGCGAGGGCTGGGGCGATATGCCGGACTCTCTGCATCCGGACCGCCGGCCGGAGGCGCTACCGCGAGAGGACGGGTTCGACCGGGCGGCCGTCCCGGTAGAGGGCGAAGTGCAGGGTCCCGTCGCCGGCCAGCGTCCCCAGGTTCTCACCCTTGAGAACGTTCCGTCCGGCCAGCACGGAAGGGTCTCCGGCGAACCGGTAGCGGGTGCTCCAGCCGGCCGGATGCTCGACGGTAATCTCCCACCCCGCCGGCTCCCGGCCGTAGTCCTGGCCGGCCCGGGCGACGGCGCGGACCTGGCCTGGGTAGGCCGCCTTCACACGCTCGCCCGCCCGCCCCGCCAGGTCGACGCCGGGATGGAAGCGGAAGTCGGAGAAGACGGGGTCGCGCCGCCAGCCGAAAGCGACCGCCACCCGGCCCGACACGGGCTGGGCGAAGTCGGCCGGCCCCTGCGGCTTGGGGAAGACAGGGGCGGCCAGCTGCGCCGAGGCGACCGTCTGCGCCGAGGTAACCGGCTTTGCCGGCGCAGGGGACGGCCTGGCCGCGGGCGCCGGAGACGGGGGTGCGGCCGGGGCCAGCGGCTTGGATGCGGCCGGGGCGGGCGGCGGGGCCGGACCGGAGGCCCGGAAGAAGACCGGAGCCACCACCGCCGCCAGGAGGCCCAGCATGAAACAGAAGGAAAGGGCCAGCCCCGCCCGAACAAGACGCCGCAGATCGCGCATCGTCATCACCCGGGTCTAGTCTGGCCCGCGTCGCTTCCTGCCTATTCCAGAGTGTCCAGCTTCTGCACCGCCGTGCCGGAATAGTAGTAGGCGAGGATCTCCCGGTACCCCCGTCCCAGCTTGGCCAGCCCGTTGGCCCCCCACTGGCAGAGGCCCACCCCATGCCCGTTGCCCGTCGTGCGGATCTCCACCGCGCCGGGCTGCAGGCTCCAGGTGAACCGGGTGGAGCGGAGGCTGAGGCGCTCCCGCAGCTCCAGCCCGGAGAAACGGGTCCCGGCCACCATCGCCTCCTTGACCCTCCCCGAGGCGTCGGACTCGAGGATGACCAGCGGGTTGGCCTTATTGCCGGAGAGCGCCGGCACGGCGAGATTGACGCCCAGCAGCCGGTCGAACTCCGGGATGGTGATGCGGCGCGTCTCGGAGTAGCGGGGCGAAGCCTTATCCCAACTGCAGGGGACGGAACGGAGATAGGGTACGTAGGTGCCCCAGACCTCCTCGGCGTTCTCCGTGCGCCCGCCGCAGGTCGAGTGGTACACGGCCACGATGGGCTTCCCCTGGTAGGTCAGAATCTGGCCCCGGGTCTCAAAGACCGCCCGGGCTACCCGCCGCCAGAGCCGCAGGTACCCTACGAAACCCCACTTGCGGCGCAGCTCGGCCTGGCTGGCCCAGGCCTGACCGTGCTTGATGTCGGTGCAGACGTCGGCGCCCGGATGCTGGTCGCACCCGGTGCCCCCGTGGCGAGGCATGGCCCGGACCGCGTACGTGCGCGCCGCCACCGCCTGCGCCTTGAGCGCCTCGGGCTCGAAGAGCGCCGGCACCTCGGCCGCCACCACTCCGGCCACGTAGTCTTCGAGGGCCATCTGGGTCAGCCCCTGCCCCTCGACGTACACGGAGATGCTCTCCATGGCTTCCGAAGGAGCCGGCCCCGGCCGGCCGCCGCTCAGCCCGAGGACGAGCGCGACCGGCACGCCGATCACCACGGCCAGGCAAAACCAGAGGATCGTCGACAAAGAAAGGCGCACCCTTCTCCCTCCGCTTCCGGCTTGTCTCCCGGAGGATGGTTATGCGCCTGTCTCCTGCGCTAGAACTGCGAACGCCTTCAGGCCAGGGCGGACTGCGGCACCGGCAGGTCCTCCCGCGTCACTTCGGCGCCCAGGGCCCGCAGGTTCTCCTCCAAACCGGCATAGCCCCGGTCGATGTGGTGGACGTACGCGATCTCGGTCACGCCCTGGGCGGCGAGCCCGGCCACGACCAGCGCCGCCCCGGCCCTAAGGTCGGTGGCGCTTACCCGGGTGCCGATGAGCCGCGGCACCCCGGCCACTTCCGCCGTGCGCCCCTGCACCCAGGCGCGGGCCCCCATCCGGCGGAGTTCCTCCACATGCCGGAAGCGGTCCTCGAAGACGTTCTCGGTAACCGTGGCCCGCCCTGTGCAGACGGTCATCATGGCCATCCAGGGCGGCTGAAGGTCGGTCGGGAACCCCGGGAAGGGGAGCGCCCGGATGTCGGTCGCCTCCGGCCGCCCCAGCGCCCTCACCCGCAGTCTCTCTCCCAGGTCGGCGCCGGATCCGCTCTCCTCCACCGACAACTCGAGCCCGGCCTCCCGGGCCTTGGCGAGGACCGGCTCCAAGTGGTGGGTGATGACGTTCTCCAGGACCACGTCGCCCCCCGCCGCGCCCACCGCCATGAGGTAGGTCCCCGCCTCGATCCGGTCGGGGATCACCCGGTGGCGGGCGCCGCCCAGCGCCTTCACGCCCTCGATGCGGATGACGTCGGTCCCCGCCCCCCGGATGTGCGCCCCCAGGGCGTTCAGGAAGTTCGCCAGGTCGACGATCTCCGGCTCTTTGGCGGCGTTGCTCAAGGTGGTGACCCCATCGGCCAGGCAGGCCGCCATCATGATGTTCTCGGTCGCGCCGACGCTGGGAAAGTCGAGGTAGACCTCGGCGCCGGCGAGCTTCGCCGCCCGGGCCTCCACGTAGCCGTACCCGGCGACGACCTCCGCGCCGAGGGCGGCGAACCCCTTGAGGTGCAGATCGATCGGCCGGGCGCCGATGGCGCAGCCCCCCGGCAGCGCGATCCGCGCCACGCCCCGCCGGGCGAGCAGCGGCCCCATCGCCAGAAAGGAGGCCCGCATGCGCCGGACCAGGTCGAAGGGGGCTTCCACATTGGTCAGCTCGGGGGAGGCGGCCCTGACCATGCCCCGGCCGTCCCACCGGACGCGGGCGCCGAGGTGCGACAACACCTCGCACATGGTGCTGATGTCGTCCAGAGGCGGGATATCCTCGAGCCAGACCTCCTCGCCGGTCAAGAGCGCGGCAGCCAGGATGGGGAGCGCCGCATTCTTCGCTCCCCTGATGCGCACCGAACCGGCCAGCGGCCGGCCCCCCTCGATGACGATCATCTCCACCAGGCCCGACTCCCCTCGCACGTTCTGCCCTGTAGCCTTGCCAGATTTTCCCGCCCTGATACGCCTCGGCCGGGGCCGAAAGACGGTTTCCAGGGTTTCTACCAGCATAGGAGAAAATTCCGGGGAAACCCTTGACACCGGGAAAGGCGGACGATATTATCAGAATTGGTCTTAGCACTCTACCCTAGCGAGTGCTAATCACTCGCCAGGGCAGACTGCTAACAGTCCGTCAGAGAAGGAGGTGTGTCTGCATGATCAAGCCGCTCGCAGACCGGGTCGTGGTCAAAGTCCTCTCCCAGGAGGAAGTGACCAGGGGAGGAATCGTCCTTCCGGATACCGCCAAGGAGAAGCCGCAGGAAGGCGAAGTCGTGGCCGTGGGGCCTGGCAAGTACGAGGATGGCAAGCTTGTCCCGATGGCTGTCAAGGCCGGCGACAAGGTCATCTTCTCGAAGTACGGCGGGACCGAAGTCAAGGTCGACGGCGAGGAGTACCTCATCCTGCGCGAGAGCGACATCCTGGCCGTCAAGTAGTCAAGCTTCCGATCCTACCACAAAGGGGGTAATTGTTGATGGCAGCCAAGCAGTTGGCCTACGATGTCGAGGCCCGCAAGGCGCTGGAACGGGGCGTCTCCGCCGTCGCTTCGGCCGTCAAGGTCACGTTGGGGCCGAAGGGGCGCAACGTCGTCCTCGACCGGAAGTTCGGCTCGCCGGTGATCACCAAGGACGGCGTGACCGTCGCCAAAGAGATTGAGCTCCAGGATCCTTATGAGAACATGGGCGCGCTCCTCTGCCGGGAAGCCGCCTCCAAGACCAACGACGTGGCCGGCGACGGCACCACCACCGCCACCGTCCTCGCCCAGGCCATCGTGATCGAGGGCCTGAAGAACGTGGCCGCCGGCGCCAACCCGATGCTCATCAAGCGCGGCATCGACAAGGCCGTCGCCGTCGCCGCCGAGGAACTCAAGAAGAAGTCCATCCCCGTCGTCGGGAAGGAAGACATCGCCCACGTCGCGTCCATCTCCGGCAACGACCCTGACATCGGCGAACTGATCGCCGACGCCATGGAGAAGGTCGGCAAGGACGGCGTCATCACGGTCGAGGAGTCGAAGGGCACCAAGACCGAGGTCGACGTGGTCGAAGGCATGGAGTTCGACAAGGGCTACCTGTCGGCCTACTTCGTGACCAACGCCGAAGCCATGGAGTGCGTGCTCGAGGATCCCTACATCCTTCTCTTCGAGAAGAAGATCTCCTCGATCCAGGACCTGCTTCCGCTGCTCGAGAAGGTCGCCCGCAGCGGCAAGCCCTTCCTGATCATCGCCGAAGACGTCGAGGGCGAGGCGCTGGCCACCCTGGTCGTCAACAAGCTGCGCGGCATCCTCAACGTAGCCGCCGTCAAGGCGCCGGGCTTCGGCGACCGCCGGAAGGCCATGATGGAAGACATCGCCGTGCTCACCGGCGGCCGGTTCATCTCCGAGGACCTCGGCATCAAGCTCGAGAACGCCACCCTCGACATGCTCGGCCGGGCCAAGAAGGTCCGCATCACCAAGGAGAAGACCACCATCGTCGAGGGCGCCGGCACCCAGGATGCCATCAAGGCCCGCTGCAACCAGATCCGCAAGCAGCTCGAGGAGACCGACTCCGAATACGAGCGTGAGAAGCTCCAGGAGCGCCTGGCGAAGCTGGCCGGCGGCGTCGCCGTCATCCAGGTGGGCGCCTCCACCGAGACCGAACTCAAGGAGAAGAAGCACCGGATCGAGGACGCGCTGGCCGCGACCCGCGCCGCCGTCGAGGAAGGCATCGTGCCGGGCGGCGGGACGGTGCTCATCAACATCATCCCGGCCGTAGCCGCCATCGAGGCCGAAGGCGATATCAAGGTCGGCGTGAACATCATCAAGCGCGCCCTCGAGGAGCCGCTCCGCCAGATCGCCGCCAACGCCGGTCTGGAAGGCTCGGTCGTGGTCGACAAGGTCCGCAACGCGGAGCCGGGTTTTGGGCTCAACGCCCTGACCGAGGAGTACGTCGACATGATGAAGGCCGGGATCGTCGACCCCGCCAAGGTCACCCGCACCGCGCTGGAAAACGCGGCTTCCATCGCCTCGATGGTCCTCACCACCGAGTGCCTGGTCGCCGACATCCCCAAGCCGGAGAAGCCGGCTCCCCCGATGCCGGGCGGCGAGATGGACTACTAAGCCTTCTCCCACAGGCGAAAAGAGGCTCCGGGCGGTTTCCCGCTCCGGAGCCTCTGCTTTTTCGGTTGGCCAGGCGGCCGGCCTCACCTCATTGCACGTCTGACCGCGCATCACAGATGCCGGTCACGCTGCAGGCTCCGTGCCCGTCACCGCCTGGAGTCCCCGGAACCGCCACCAGAGGCTGGCGGCGCAGAGCAGTTGATACCATCCGAAGGCCATCAGCGGCAGGTTGGCGAGGGTCACCCACCAGAAAAGC
>JBLNBQ010000092.1:0-7188 GCA_050260095.1 Chitinophagales bacterium | reverse complement strand
GGTCTTCGCTATTGGAAGAGCATCCCCGGGTCGGCGAGGATGACCTTGGCCGGCTTCTTGAGTTTGTGGATCAGCCCGAGCATGCTCTCGGTCGCGATCACGCCCAGGTCGTACCCCTTGTCCACGACGACCGCGGATAGGCGTCCGGACCGCAGCACCTTGCTCACTTCGGGGGTCGTGCCGTAGCCCACGGTGGGCACGTCCTTGCCCCCTTCGGCGCCGTTGAGAGCGCGCAACGCACCGAGCAGGGTCTCGGGCGTCAGGGCGAAGACCCCGGCGGGCAGGCCCTTGCTCTCGATCTCTTTCTTGAGCGCTTCGGCTGCTTCGGCGCGGGTGGCCGCCGTCAGCCGGGTCACCACGTAGGGAAGCCCCTTGCAGAACGTGTCGAACCCGCCGGCCACCTCTTTGGACAGCCCATCGCCGGGGCCGATGACCACCAGGGTGCCCGTGGTCACCAGGCGGCTCAGGTGCTCGCCCGCCCAACGACCGGCGAGCCGGTACGCCGGGACGACGTGGAAGGTCGCCACCTCGCCCGCCACCGGCGTGACCAGGGTGGCTACGGGAATCCCCGCCTTCACGGCGGCGGCGATGGCCGGAGCGACCGCGACCGGGTCGACCGGCTGCACCAGGAGCGCCTGCACTCCCGCTTTCACGAGGTTTCCGATGTCCTCCGCCTGCTTCGTCGCTTGTCCGGCGGCGTCTTCCGCCTTAACCTCCACGTTCCACTGGCTGGCGGCAGCCTCCACTCCCTGGCGCATCTGCTGCGACAGGGTGGACTGGTCGGCCAAGCTCAAGCCGAACACCAATCCAGCCGCTTGCGCCCCCACCGAGGCCAAGCCGAACAACACACCTACAAGGATGATCGTTCTTATCCCCCGGGTCACCGGGCCTTGCGCCACGCGCCCCACCCCTCCCTGCGAATTTCCTGTTAATATTTTGGAGCAACGGGAATTCTCCTCCTCCGAGCGACAGCCGTTTCCGGGGACGACTATCCCCGCCAGGTGGCGCATAAGTTGTACCGGAAGAACCGCGGACCTGTTTTTTGGCCAGAAGGAAGGAGTTGCCAGGGCGTAAGCGGAAATTCCACCCTGGTGATTTTTAGCACAAAAGGAAAAGAGGTGGAGAAAGTGAAGAAGTTCGCATTGGTCCTGGCTCTGGTGGTCTGCGTGATGGCCGCCCTCAGCGTCATGGCCCTCGCGGCCGACAAGTACCCCAACGGGTGCGCCGATTGCCACAAGGCCGGCGGCACCTCCAAGCCGCTCGCCACGGTGGTGAAGGAGAACTACCCGAAGCACCCGCCGGTCGCCGCGACCGCCGACGTGAACGCGTGCCTCAAGTGCCACAAGGCCGGCGGCCCCATGGCGCTCAACAAGAAGATGCACGACGACCACGCCAAGGCGAAGGTCACGTGCGACGCCTGCCACGTGCTGGGCGCCGACGGGAAGCCGACCGCAAAGGTGAAGGGCGTCAAGTAACCCTTGACTCCTCGGGAGGGGTAGCTGCGTAGGGCGTCCGAAAGGGCGCCCTTTGCATTTGTGTGCTGTTTTCGGATTTCGCGAGATTTGAAGGAAATGCCTCACCCGGGGCGAAACTCCTACTTACCCAACCGCAGGTAAGGAGGTGAAAATCATGAAGAAGCTGGCGCTGCTACTCGCCGTTCTGGTCGTTCTGCTGGTGGGCGTCTCCTTGACCGTCGCCGCCGCGGATCAGTATCCCAATGGCTGCGCCGACTGCCACAAGGGTGACAAGAGCCTTTCCGCCACTGTGAAGACCCTCCCGAAGCACCCGCCAGTCGCCGCGACCGCCGACGTGAACGCCTGCCTGAAGTGCCACAAGGCCGGCGGCCCGATGGCGCTCAACAAGAAGATGCACGATTCGCACCAGAAGCAGAAGATCGCTTGCGATGCCTGCCACGTCACGGTCGGAAAGCCGGACATCAAGGGCGTCAAGAAGTGAGCCAGGGCATTTCATCTCACAGGGGATAGGTTCTGGACTTCCGGGCGGGCCGCGCTGCAGCGGTCCGCCCCTTTTCTGTTCGCGGCGCGGGATCCTGTCTCTGGGGTCGGTGACCCTCGGTCTGGGGCTGGAAAAGGAGCTCGCCGAGAACTTCTCGCTGGTGGGCGAGATCGGAGTCTGGTGGGACTACACCAAGTGGCAGGATGGCGACACCGAACTCACCACTTCGACCGACGCCACGATGGGCTTCAAGTTCTACCTCTGATAACCGGACCGGCAAGCGGGAGGGGCGGCATCCCAAACCAGCGGGGCCGCCCCTCTTCCGTTTCTCGCATTCTTGACACTTCGAGGCCTTGGTTCACCCCTGTTCAGTCCGGTCGAGCAGCGCGATCAAGCGCCGGCGGAGTTCCTCCTCGTCCTGCACGTCGAGGCGTTCGGGAGCCACGTTGCCCACCACCACGTCGAGGATGGCCCGCACGATCTCCGGGATCGCCAGTTGCGCGCCCCGGCGCTCCGCGGCGACGGTCACCCGGCGCAGCCATTCCACCTGATCGGTGTAGAGCGAGACGTTCGTGCCAATGCGGCTAGCCCGGCGCTGGTCCCGGTCTGGAAGACGAAGGCGACCGGCGCCGGCGGGGGTGACAGCCGGCGTCGAGGGGACAACCGGTGCGGGGGCGGCAGCCGGTGCCGCGATTGGGGCGGCCGCCCCGGTGGCGCCGGCGGCGGGCGCGGCGGCCAGGGCCGCCGCCAGGCGCCCCGAGAGCGCCCCTCCGGAGGGCGGGGCCGCCGGGGTAGGAGCCGGCCGCTCCGGCGCGGGGGCCGGCGCCGCGGGCGGGGCCAGCGAATCGTCCCCCTCCTCCTTGAGTTGCGCCCGGGCCAGCTGCCAGCCGTCGCGGGCGAGATTGAGCACGTTCGGCTCCCGCTGCGTGCGGGGGTCGGAGACGAGCCGGCTCAGCCAGTTGATCGCCTCCCTGAAATCCCCCGTCCGCCGGTGCAGTTCACCGACGAGGTAGGCGACGGTGGCTTCGGACATCTTGCCTTCCCCGCCGAGGCGCTCGCTGTTGAACGCCTGCAGGTACTTGTCGCGCGCGGCCACGAGCTGCTCGTGCTCGGCCGCCTGGTCACCCAGCTCCCGGTAGATCCAGGCAAGCTTGAGGTGGAGCCCCGCCACGTTACTCGGGCTGAGCTTCCGCACGCCCGCCAGGTAGATGGCCTGTTGGTAGAGCGCGATGGCCACTTCCGGGGTCCGTTCGCCCACCGCCCCCGCCGGCACCGGCCGTTCGCCGAGCGCCTCCTTCACCATCTGGCGCTGGTATGGCGGAAGCTCGTCGAAGGTCGTCTCCGTCGCGGCGTAGCCGCAGTGCGGGCAGGCCCATATGGCGTAGAGGTTGGGGTTCAAGCCACCGTAGTGGACGCAGAAGTCGGAGTCGCGCGAGACGACCCGGAGCGCCGACGGGCGGACTTTCGGGAGCAGGAAACGGTGAGTGCAGATGGGACAGGTGCGATCTTGCGTGTAGAGTCCGGGGTCCAAGCCAAGCATCCCCTTCATAAACTGGTGCGGCATCCGATGACGCCGGGAGGGTCCTAGAACCGGGCAGTCAGACCGGCGAACAGCCCCGCCCCCTCCTCCATCCGCCGCCCGGCTCCCTCCCGAATCCCGAGCTGGAACCCGCGGAAGCCCCCCCGCACGGCCCAGGCCTTGCCGAGCGGCAACACCAGGTAAACTTCGCCTTCAAGGTTGGTGGCCCGGGCAGTGGTCGCCAGCCCGCCCACCCGCTTGAGCAGCAAGAAATCGGGTGTGGCGTACAGACCGCCCCCGGCGACCAGCCGGCCCACGACGCGCTCGGCGATCACCCCGGCCCGCCAGCCCCAGCCGCCCCAGGTCGCCCCGTCGAAGTCGCGCCGGTCGAAGACCGAAGGGCCGGCCACCAGGCGAAAGCCGCCCGCCTGCCAGCCGAACAGGACATCGAGGACGGAGTAGAGACGGTCGAAGGTCTGCATGTCGGAGGCCTCGAGGAAGCTGAAGCGCACGACCCCGGCCTCATGCTTGCCGAGGTCGAAGTAAGCCCCCGCGACCAGGCCCGCGCCGAGCCCGTTCTCCTGGGCTTCGCCGCCCGCCTGGCCAGTCGCGTAGGCGCCCAGCCACCCGTCGGCGTAGACCGTGGGGCGGCCGAGTTCCGCGGCCCCCGTCCCCGGCGAAACCGCCAGGAGGAGCGCCCAGATCAGGACCATTAGGAGCAGCGCCTTGCCGTTCACAGAGGAGCAGTTCGCCGCCGTCCCGCCATTCCCTCTCCCGCGGCCGGTGGCCGAAGCGCCCGGCCCTGGATATGTTGAAGCGGGTGATGACAAATGCACATCGGCGTGGACGCCCGGCCCGCCATCGCCTACCGGGGCACGGGGATCGGCACCTACACGACGCAACTCCTCCGCCACCTGCTGCGCATCGACCGCTTCAACTCCTACCACCTGCTCCTGCCCGGTGACCGGTGGGTGGAGAGCTCGCCCGGGGTAGGCGAGCTGCTCGCCTGGTGCGGCCAGAAGCAGCCCGACTTCTGGGAAGCCGTGGGCCCGCCCGAGACACCCCTCCCCACCGAGCTGGCCGTCTACCTGGTGCCCCAGAACGGCCTGGGTTTTCCCCGCCGGGCGCACCGGCCGCAGGGTGGCCGCGTCCGGCTGGCCGTGACCGTCCACGACCTGATCCCCTACGTCCTGCCCCAAACCTGCAGTCCCACGTTTCTGAGCCGGGCGCTGGAAGACGTGCCGCAGGCCGTCGCCGAAGCGGACATCATCATCACCGTCTCCACCCACTCCAAGCGGGACCTCCAGGAGGTTCTCGGCGTGCCGGAAGGGCGCATCGCGGTGATTCCCGAGGCGCCGGACGAGGCCTTCCAACCCCTCGACCAGGACGCCTGCCGGCTGAAAATACGCCGGAAATACGGCCTCGCCGGGCCCTTCATCCTGAACGTGGGCGGCTTCAGCCGCCGCAAGAACCTTCCCCGGCTGGTCGAGGCCTTTGCCGACCTCGCCCGGCGGACGGGTTTGCCGCACTCGCTCGTCCTGGTCGGGCGGCCGGGGGGCGGTTGTTACGCCCAGTGCCAAGCGCTGGCCGCCCGGCTGGGGTTGGCTGAACGGGTGAAGTTCCCCGGCTTCGTGGCGGAAGGGGACCTGCCCGCCCTCTACAACGCGGCGGAACTGTTCGTTTTCCCCTCCCTCTACGAGGGGTTCGGCCTCCCGCCGCTCGAAGCGATGGCCTGCGGCATCCCGGTGGTCGCCAGCCGGGCGTCCTCCCTGCCGGAGGTGGTGGGCGACGCCGCGGCCCTGGTCGACCCGCTTGACCCGGCGGCGCTCTCCCAGACCATGGAGACCATCCTCAGCCGTCCCGCCGAGCGCGACCGCCTGCGCTCGGCTGGCCTGCGGCGGGCGGCGGCGTTCTCCTGGAACCGTGCGGCCACCCTCACTCTGCTCGCGCTGGAGCGGGCGGCGCAAGGAACCGCCTGACGCCGGCGGCCGCAGCCGGGGACTACGGCACAGACGGGTCTTCACCGGAATATACTCCCCGCGGGGGGGAACCAGCGATGGGCGGAGGAACCGGTGGGGCGCCGGAGCGGGAGAAGGTCTTCCCGGCCGAAGAACGGCGCGCCCTGCAGGAGGTACTCGATCACTACGGGCTCACCTTGCGGGGGATCGACCGGCGAGGCGGGCAACTGCTGACGGACCGCGGCCCCTATCAGTTGCGCCGTTTCGGCGGCACACCCGAAGAACTGGCGTTCATCGCCGGCGCCCTGCGCCACCTGGAGGAGAACGGCTTCTCCTGGTGCCGCCGCCTGCGCCCGACCGAGCAGGGTGAACCAGGGGTCAGCCACGGCAGCAGCCTGCTCTACCTGGTCGAAGGGGAGCGGGGCCGCCGGTTCGACCCGGGGCGCCGCAGTGAGGCCCACCAGGCCGCCGCCCTGCTGGCCGCCTTCCACCAGGCCGGGGAGGGGTTGCCCTTGCCGGAACACGGCGTCCGGACCCGGCTCGACCGGTGGCCCGGGGTGTTGCAGGAACGCCACTCCGAACTCCAGTTGTTCCGGCGGGAGGCTGCGCACTCCCGGGGCGACTTCGCCAGGCTCTACGCCGAGTACGCCGACGACTTCCTCGAGCAGTCCGACCGGGCCCTGACGGGCCTTCTGGCAGCGCCGCTCGACGACCTGCTGGCCGACTGCGCGGCACGGCGGAGGCTGGCCCACCGTCGGTTCAGCAGCCACCACCTGCGCCGGGTGGGACAGGAGATCATCATCGACGGATGGGACCACTTGGGGGTGGACCTGCCCGTGATCGACCTGGCGCGCTACCTGCCCGGGGCATCTGCCTACGACCCCGACCGGGCCTACGCCGCGCTGGAGGCCTACCACGAAACCGAGCCCCTGCGGGAGGCGGAGTGGGAGGTCCTGCTGGCCTGGCTCAGGTTCCCCCACGCGTTCTGGCGGCTGGGCCATCTTCACTTCCGCCGCGGGGAGACGCACCGCAGCCGCCTGAGCCGGGTGACCCGCAGCGAGATAGAGCGGGAGGTCTTCATCGAGACCCTGGCGCTGCAGTGGGCCGCCCGGCAACTGACCCCCGCCGGCTTTTCCCGCCCGGCCGGACGGAACGAGACACCGGCGCCGGCCGGCGCTGAACCAGAGGATGAGAAGAGGGAGGAAACCCCAGTGAGTGAGAGTGAGGAATTGTTGGTCGAGGTGATTTTGAGCGACGAGCTACCTGCGTCAACCCCCGCACCGGAACAGGCCACCGGGATGATGACGGAGCCCGGCCCGGAGATGACGCTGGAACCCGGCCCGGAGGTGACGCCGGAGCCCGGCCCGGCCTTCCGTCCGATACCCGAAGGCGAGCTGCCCGTCTCGGTCGAGGACGTCGCCCTGCCGGCCTTCCCCGACCTGGAGTTCTTCTTCGAGACGCCTCCCGCCCCCGCACCGGAACCGGCGGTCGACATGATGACGGAACCCGGCCCGGAGATGATCACGGAACCCAGCCTTGAGGCGACCCCGAGCGTGCCGCCGGACCTGGCCCCGGAGCCCGGCCCCGCCCTCCGGCCCGTGCCGGAGCTGGCCGTTCCACCGGAAACCACGGTCGCGCCGAAACCGCAGCCCGGCCCGCGCGTCCTGATCTGGAAATCGTTCCCGATGCCCTGAGCCGGGGACGCCGCGCCAAGCCACACGCAAAGGGTCCAGACCACCGGTGGTCTGGACCCTC
>JBLNBQ010000091.1:0-25886 GCA_050260095.1 Chitinophagales bacterium | reverse complement strand
TGTGGCGGCCCTTGGCCGAACAGCGGGGGGGCAAGGTGCTGGGGATCGTGCCGGCTCGAACCGAACTAACGGCGCCGACGGTGCGGGAGGTTTGGGACATTCTCGGCGGGGAGATGCTGGTCGGCGACGAGAAGACCGATCAGTTGGTCGAGGAAGTCGTCATTGGCGCCATGACCCCGGAGTCGGCCTTGAGCTATTTCAGACGGTCGTTCCACAAGGCGGTCATCACCGGCGGAGACCGGGCGGACATTGCTCTTGCGGCTCTCGAGACCAGCACGTCGATACTCATCTTGACAGGCGGCCTCTATCCGGATGTGAAGGTGCTCGGCAAGGCGGCGGAAAAGGGGGTACCGGTTCTGCTCGTGCCGACCGACACGTACGCCACCATCGAACGACTGCATCAGGTCGTTCGTAAGCTGCGACCGGGAGACCGCCGGGGCATCGCCGTGGCCCGGGAGAATCTTGACCGCTACTGCGATTTCCAGGCCATCTGGCAGGGGATTCAGCAGTGATCCTGGTCGCCACCTCGGGGTACTCATATCAGGATTGGCGGGGTCCTTTCTACCCGGCCGACCTGCCTTCATCGAGAATGCTCGGCTATTACGCCGGGCATTTTCCCTTCGTTGAAGTCAACACCACTTTCTACCGGATGCCCGATGAACGGCTGCTCACCTCGATGGCCGAGCGCACGCCCGGGGGGTTCACGTTTGTGGTCAAGGCTTTCCAGGGCCTGACCCACCAGCACCGGGAGATCGGTCCCAGCGCGCTGGACGCTTCGTTCGCCCAATTCCGAAACGCTGTCGAATGCCTGGTTCCCGATGGGCGGCTGGCCGCAATCCTGGCCCAGTTCCCCAATGCCTTTCGGAACAATCCTCCCAACCAGGCCTTCCTGAAGCGCTGGCGAGCGGAGATGGGCGAACTGCCGGTCTTGGTCGAGTTCCGGCATCGTTCCTGGCTCACCGATGAGGTGCAGGCCTTGCTCAGGCAGGAACGACTGGGCTTCGTCGCAGTGGACGAGCCTCGCTTGCCCGGGCTGCTCCCGCCGGTGCCGTGGACGACGGCCCGGCCTGGCTACGTCAGGTTTCACGGGCGGAACTACGCCAAATGGTGGCGCCACGAGGCCAGCCACGAACGCTATGACTACCGCTACTCGGAAGAGGAACTCGCCGAGTGGGTTCCCGTCCTGAGACGCATGGAGGCCGAGGTTGGCCTCGTGCTGGTCGCCATGAACAACCACTTCCAGGGCAGCGCTCCCCTCAACGCGAAGCAACTCACCAATTTGCTTCAGATGTCGTAGCAAAGGGCCGCGCGGTGGCAGGATTTGCAGGTTCATTGGAGAATTCAGGACAACAGGGCAAATCATGGAGGTGGTGCCTGTGGTTTCTGGAATCGAGCAGGAGGTTCAGTTGGTTGTCTTTTCGCTCGGCGAGGAGGAGTACGGCGTACCCGTTGGTCAGGTCCAAGAGATCATCCGCATGGCCGCCATCACCCAGATGCCCAAGGCTCCGTCCTTCGTCGAGGGCGTCATCAATCTACGTGGACGGGTCATCCCGGTCGTTGACTTGAAGCGCCTTTTTGACCTGGGGCAGAGCGCGCACGACGACAAGAGCCGGATCATCGTGGTCGAAGTCGGCGACAAGACCGTCGGGATCACGGTGGATGACGTCTCCGAAGTTCTGCGTTTGCCGGTCGGAACGATCGACCCACCGCCCGCCGTGGCCGGGGCCGATCAGGGCTTTCTGACAGGCGTCGGCAAGTTGGACCAGCGCCTGCTTATGCTGCTCGATCTCGAGAAGCTGATGCCCGGGCTTTCTCTGGCTGAAGCCGGCCTTACGGCTTGACCATTGGGCGGGGAGGGAAACGCATGCAGTGGTTGTACAATCTCAAGACCCAACGCAAGATGCTCATCCTGAACATCCTCTTGGCGGTTAACCTGTTCTGGATCAGCGGTGCGGCGCTCTTGAAGCTGGGAGCGGTGAACAAGGTCGCTGAGGAAATTTACACCAAGCATCTGGTGCAGGTGGCCGGTCTTGAATCCGTGACCACCCAGTTGGGGCAGATGGAGGCCGCCAGGCAGCGCGTGGCTGCCGGGATGGACGCTGACGCGCGGGAGAAAGCCGCCGCGGAGTTCGATAAGGAAGTGAAGGACGTCAACAAGGCGGTGGCGGCGGTCAAGACGACCCTGGTCGGCGAGGATGCGGCGGAGTTCGGCAAGGTGGGCGACAACCTGGCCGCCCTTCTCCGGGATGAGCAGGCGATAGTGCGGAGCATGGTCCAGAACGGTCACACGTCGGCGATGGACGCGATGGCCACCTCGCTGAATATCCGGGCCAGCTCGGTCGCGGCGACGCTGGACAAGCTGGTCGCGAAGGTGCAGGAGGAAGCCGCCAAGACGTATGACGGCAGCAAGGGCACGTACCAGAGCGCCCTTTGGGGGCAGATCTGGATCATGCTCTTCGGCATCGTCATCAACGTGCTGATGGGCATCTTCATCGCCGGCCTGATCACCAAGCCGCTGAACAAGATCGTGGCGACGGCTGAGAGCGTGGCCCAGGGCGACCTGACCCAGACGGCCGATGTCCACAGCCGGGATGAGATCGGTGCGGCGGCCAACGCCCTCAACCTGGCCATCGAGAACCTGCGGGGGCTCATCCTCCAGGTCTCGCGCACAGCGGAACAGGTGGCGACCTCGAGCGAGCAACTGGCCGCCTCAGCCAGCGAGACCGGCAAGACGACCTCGCAGGTGGCTTCCACCATCGAACAGTTGGCCAAGGGGACCGAAGAGCAGTCCAAGTCGGCGGCGTTGGCCGATGAGACCACCGGGCAGATGATGGGCTTGCTCCGCGGGGTCACGGAACGGCTGCAGGCGATGGTGACCGAGTCGAACCGGGCGTCGGAGTTGGCCAACTCGGGCCGGCAATCGGCGGACAAGTCGGTGGACCAGATGACCTCCATCTCGGAGACCGTCTCCTCTTCGGCGCAGGTGGTCAAGGGCCTGGGGGAGCGGTCGAGGGAGATCGGCCAGATCGTCGACGTGATCACCGGGATCGCCGACCAGACCAACTTGCTGGCCCTGAACGCCGCGATCGAGGCGGCCCGGGCTGGAGAGCAGGGGCGCGGTTTCGCGGTTGTCGCGGAAGAGGTCCGAAAGCTGGCTGAGCAGTCCCGGCAGGCCGCCGAACAGATCGCCGGCCTGATCCGCGAGATCCAGACGGAGACGGGCAAAGCGGTTTCGTCCATGGAAGCCGGGACCAAGGAAGTGGCTGCGGGAACGGCCGTGATCGGTGAGACCGGCCGGGCCTTCCAGGAGATCGCCGCCGCCGTCGAGACGGTGGTGAAGCGCATCCACGAGGTGACCGATTCGGCCGTGCAGGTGACCCAGGGCGCCGAGCAGGTGGTTCAGGCGGTCGAGAACATCGCCAACATTACGGAAGAGGCGGCCGCCTCGGCCGAAGAGGTCTCGGCGGGGGCCGAGGAGCAGACGGCCTCGGTTCAGCAGATCGCGGCCTCTTCCGACGCGTTGGCCCGGATGGCGCAGGAACTGCAGAGCGAAGTGGCCAAGTTCAAGCTTTGAGCGGCTGGATAAGCTCGCCTTCCGTCACGATCAAGTCCACGGGAACATCATGAGGGGCGGAGGGCACCGACGGGACCAGTTGCACCGCATAGGCCAGGGCGACCAGCAGGGGTCGCCCTGTTTCTTTCCGGCCGGCGAGCAGCCGGTCGTAGTAACCGGCGCCGAATCCAAGGCGATGGCCTGCCCGGTCGAAGGCGAGCCCGGGCAGGACCAGGACGTCCAACGCGCTCAAGGAGAGAGGGGACACGCCGGCCGTGGGCGGTTGCCTAAGTCCGAAGGGCCCGTGCTCGAGCCGGTCGGGATCCTGGGGCAGCGGGAAGATGGCCAACTGTCTTCCGGGCAACACTACCGGTGCACCGAGGATTGGGGGGCTGGTTCTTCGCCGCAGGGCGTCGATGATCGGCTGCGTGGCCACCTCGCCAGGCAACGACAGGTAGAGGCCGAGCGCTTGCGCCGCCTCCACCGGTGGGAGGGCGAGAAACCGCCGGGCGATAGCCGAGTCGGCGGCGGCGCGGGCTGCGGGAGCCAGCGCCGCCCGGGCGGCCCGGGCTGTTTGGCGGAGTTGCGCGCGGAGGGCGTCTTGGTCGTCGGTCATGTCGGCCTCCCGGGAATAGCAGTGATTGGGATGCGTACCAATTATACGCGCGGCGGTCGCCCGCTTCAACCGCCGGCCCCTGGGGAGGGGATGGCACGGAAAAGGTTTGCGGACTTCCGGAACTCAGGGAGCAACTGGTGGGATCGCTCAGGCAGAGCGGTTCCCTCAGGACGCCCGCCGTCGAGAACGCCTTCCGCAAGGTGCCCCGCCACCTGTTCACCCCGCCGGGGGTGAGTCCTGAGACGGCCTACCGGGATGAGGTGGTGCCGCTCATTCCAGGGTTGGCCACGGTCTCCCAGCCCAGCATCGTGGCCCTGATGCTCGAGGAGCTGGGTGTGGGTCGGGGCCAAAGGGTGCTCGAACTGGGGACGGCCTCGGGGTACAACGCGGCTCTCCTCGCCGAACTCGTGGGCGAGCCTGACCTGGTGTACACTGTGGAGATCGAACCCCGGCTGGCCGCCCTGGCCGGAGCCGCCCTGGAGCGCGCCGGCTACAGCGGGGTGCACGTCCGGGCCGGTGACGGGTCCTTCGGTTACCCGGAGGGGGCGCCTTTCGATCGGGTGATCGTCACCTTCGAGGCCGGCGACCTGGCGGCGCCCCTGGTTGAACAGATCCGCGCCGGCGGCCGTTACTTGGCGCCTTTCGCCGTTCCGGGACTCCCCGCCCTGCTGCTCCGCCTGGACAAGAAGGCCCCGGAGCAACTCGCCGGATCCTTCGTCGGCATCCCGGTGACGTTCGTACCCATGCGTGGCGAATACGGCCGGCGGGACGCGGCGGGGGGACAGGCGGAAGCGCGGGCGCTCAGGGCGGTGCGGGCCGCGCACGACCGGGCATGGCTCGGCGAAGCCTGCCTGAAGCTGGGCCAGAGCATGGCTCTGGGACTCGTGGCGGTTGCCCTGGCAGAGGGAGAACCGGAGTCGTCGCCCGAGGAAGTGGCGGTCGAGGCGTGGGAGCGGGTGGCAGCCGCGGGCTTCCCGGACATGACGGACTTGCGGGTCCGCGTCGAGCCGCGGCAAGGCGTCAGACAGGGACTGGTCCTGGCCCGCCGGGACTATTCTTTCGTCCTGGCGCTGCCCGCAGGAGAGGATTAACCAGGGGGGAAGCGAATCACCAAGTCAGGAGGACCGATCATGACCCTTGCGACCTGGTTCACACTTCTCCGTTTGGCCTTGGTGCCCGTCTTTGCGGCTGCATACTTTCATACCGGGGCGGCCGGGCGCTGGTGGGCCGCTGGTGCGCTCGCCCTCGCCGGCCTGACCGACATCCTCGACGGACGACTGGCGCGCCTGCGCCGGGAGGAGTCGCTGGCCGGGCGACTGCTGGACCCCTTGGCTGACAAGCTCGTCACCCTCACCGGGATCGGGCTTCTCGTCCTCGCCGGCAACCTCAAGCCCTGGATCGCCTGGGTCTTGGTGCTCAAGGAAACGCTGCTCATGGCTGGCGGGGCGCTTTTCTATGCCCTGCGCCGGGAGATGCTTCCCTCCAACTGGGTGGGGAAGACTGCGTCGGTGCTCCTCTACGCCGGCATTTTCAGCGGCCTGCTGCTGCCTGGCTATCCCCGCTTGAGCGAAGCGGTCATTCTGTTGGGGCTCGGCTTTTCGGTTGCCGCAGGGTTAAACTACACCCGGCGGGCCGTCTACACCGCCAAGGGGGAATGACCGTTGCTTCTCGCCGTCCTTTCCGCCCTCGTTCCAGGCCTGCTCTGGGTCTGGTTTTTCTATCGCTACGACCGCTACGAGCCGGAACCCAAGCGCATGGTCTTTCGCACCTTCGTGGCCGGGATGATCGCGGTCTTTCCGGCTGCGGTGCTCGAGACCTCAGTGCGCCCCTTCATCTTGAACTCGTCATCCCTGGTCACGATGTTCATCGCGGTGGTGGTGGGGATCGGGCTGGTCGAAGAGGGCGTCAAGCTGCTCGTGGTGTACTGGAGCGCCTACCGCAAGCCGGAGTTCGATGAGGTGCTCGACGGGGTGATCTACGGCACCACCGCCGGATTGGGTTTCGCCAGCCTCGAAACCTTCTTCTACATCCAGCGGTACGGCCTGGGGGTAGCGCCGGCCCGGGCTTTGCTCACGGCGTTGGCCCACGCCTCGTTCACCGGTTTGGCCGGCTACTACCTGGGACTGGCGAAACTGGGGCCGCCGGAGAGCCGGCGAGGGCGGATCATCCGGGGACTGTTCTTTGCGGTGCTGCTCCACGCCGTGTACGACTTCTTGATCCTCTCCAAGCTCGCGCCCACGTACTCGCTGCTGGTCGCCGGGTTCGCCTACGCGGCTTTGGCCGCGCGGATTCGGCAGGCCCAGAGAATTTCCTCGTTTGGGCCGACGAAGGGCGATGACGGCGAAACGTAGCGCCCTGGCTCCTTGTTACGGGAGGGGGCTTGGCACAGCCCCTCCTGTGTGCTAGAATGGCTTGGGAGGGAAAGACGCACATGTCTGGACATTCCAAGTGGGCGAACATCAAGAACCGCAAAGAGAAGCAGGACGCGCAGCGGGGCAAGGCCTTCACCCGCGTCGCCCGGGAGATCATGGTGGCGGCCCGGGAGGGCGGCCCCGATCCGGCGGCCAACTTCCGTTTGCGCATGGCGATAGACAAGGCGCGCGAGGTCAACATGCCGGCGGAGAACATCCAGCGGGCGATCAGGCGCGGCGCCGGGATTGGCGACGAGAACGTCAACTACGAAGAACTCCAGTATGAGGGGTACGGCCCCGGTGGGACCGCCATCCTCCTGCAGATCTTCACCGACAACCGGAACCGGACGGCCAGCGATATTCGCCACCTCTTCGCGAAGCACGGCGGGAACCTGGGGGAGAGCGGGTGTGTGGCCTGGATGTTCGATCAGAAGGGGCTGCTCGTGCTCGAACGGGACCAGCCGGCCCTGGCCAAGCTCTCGGAAGACGAGGTCATGATGGCTGCGCTCGAGGCCGGGGCTGAGGACTTCAGCGCCAGCGACGACGCCTACGAGATCACCACCAGCCCACAGAACTTCGCCGCGGTGCAACAGAGCCTGGCGGAAACGCTGAAGGTCAAGTTCGCAGTGGCCGAACTCGCCATGATCCCCAAGACGACTGTGGAGGTCGGGGAGAAGGAGAGCCAGCAGCTGGCGAGATTGGTCGAGGTGCTCGAAGATCACGACGACGTGCAGAACGTCTACACCAACGCGCAGGTGCCGGACGAAGACTGAGCCCGCAAAACATGAAGGTGACGAGATCTTGAGGGGTGGCAGCGCATGCCGCCCCTCGTCGCTTTTCCCGAAACTGGAATATCCTGTGGGCCCGGTGGCAAGCTAGGCGCGCGAGAACGCCAAAGGAGGAAAGGAAGACTCATGACGCCACGCCGGAGGCCCCTGCTCGTGGTCTCCCTGGTTGCGGCGGTGGCGGCGGGGGGGTTCGCCTTCACCTACTGGGTCATGTCGCAGCAGGCCGGCAGATCGCTCCGCTCGGAGGTGCCGGAGCCGGCGCCCGCCGCTCGCCCGCCTGCCTTGCAGGAGGTCACCCCATCCAGCCGGAACCCTGAGCCCGCTCCCCGGACCACGCCGGATACGCTCATCGTGCGCCGCACCTACTATGCCACCTGCGGAGACGAGTACGAGACCAGCCGGGGGAAAGCCGGCCCGGAACTGGCCGGAAAGCTCGCGGAGGACTTGACCCGCGGCAGCCCCCATACCCAGGTGGAGGCCTTTTCCGCGCAAGAGGTGGACCTGCTCACGACGCTCCAAGAGGCGTGTCCCCGGCATGCGGCGCAGCGCTACCTCACCCTTTCCGGGCGCGACCTGGTGGAGTCGCTGGGACCGCCGGGCGGACGCGGCAGCCGGCTGGGTCAACCTCTGCTGCACGTGGAGGTGGAACGGCTGCCGGACCGCGAGGTGGAAGAGTTGCGGCGCGGGATCGTCATCACCAGCGACCAGCAACTCAGCCGCATCCTGCAGAGCTACGCGGACTTGGCCGGGTCCGGGTACGACTGACGCACGGGCGAGCGAAGGAGTCCCCCTGCCGGGCGTCGAAAGGGTAAGGCGGCGGAGGCAGGGAGAATGCTGGTGCTCGGCGTAGACCCAGGGACGGCTATCACCGGGTTCGGCGTATTGCGGCAGGAGGGTTCCCGCCTGGCGGTGGTCGACTATGGGGCGATCCGCACCGAAGCTGGGCTTGCCGCGGCCGAGCGGTTGCGCCAGATCCACGCCGATATGATTGAACTTCTTACCCTTCACCGCCCGGATTGCCTGGCGATCGAGAAGCTCTTCTTCAACCGCAACACCACGACGGCCCTCGCGGTCGGCCAAGCGCGCGGGGTGGTGCTTCTCGCAGCCGCCCAGCACGGCGTCCCGATCCGGGAGTACACTCCCCAAGAGGTCAAACAGGCGGTAACGGGCCAGGGGCGAGCCGGCAAAGCGCAGGTGGGGTACATGATCGCTGCCCTGCTCGGCCTCGCCGCCGTGCCGCAGCCTGACGATGTGAGCGACGCCTTGGCGATCGCCCTGTGCCACTTGAACCGGCGGAAGGAGCAGGAACAGTGATCGAACTGCTGCGCGGGCGAGTGGCCCGCCTAGAGGCTGACCGGGTGATCCTCGACGTCGGCGGGGTGGGGTATTCCGTCCATCTCACGTCGGGCGCCCGGGCGGGGCTTCGGCTGGGGGAAGAGGCCACCCTCTTCACGCACCTGCATTTCCGCCAGGATGTCCTGCAGCTCTACGGCTTCGCCGGGAGCGAAGAGAAAGAGGCCTTTGAGGCGCTGCTCAAGGTCACTGGGATCGGCCCCAAGGTCGCGCTGGGGATCCTCTCGGCACTGCCCGCCCGCGACCTGGTACTGGCGGTGGCCTGCGGCGATGTCACCCGGCTGACGGCGATCAGCGGGGTGGGGAAGAAGACCGCACAGCGCATCGTCTTGGAACTCAAGGAGCAGATGGGGGTCGCCGCCACCCGGCTGGCCGAAGACGATGCGTCGGAAGAGATGATCCCGGTGGCGGGGGCTGCCACCCCGGGCGCCGAAGCCGTGGCCGCCCTCATGGTGCTGGGCTATTCCGCCGTCGAAGCCGGGCGGGCGGTTGCCGCCGCCGAGAAGGCTGGAGTCCTCGGGACGCCCGAACTCATCCGGGAAGCGCTCAGGCGCGTATCGTAAGACGGAGGCTGGTAAACGGTGATCGAGCGTTCCCCGGACTCGGAACGAGTCATCTCTCCCAGGCGCCGGGCCGAAGACTTCGATCTGGAGCAGAGCCTTCGCCCGGCCCGTTTCACGGAATACGTCGGGCAGGAGAAAGTCAAAGAGAACCTCCAGATCTACGTCACCGCCGCCCTGCAGCGGGGCGAGGCGCTGGACCACGTCCTGCTGTACGGGCCGCCGGGCCTGGGCAAGACGACCCTCGCCAACATCATCGCCAACGAGCTTGGGGTGTCGCTGCGCGTGACCTCCGGGCCCGCGCTCGAACGCCCCGGCGATCTGGCTGCGATCCTGACCAACCTGGAACCCAGGAGCGTGCTCTTCATCGACGAAATTCACCGGCTGAACCGTACGGTGGAGGAGATCCTCTACCCCGCGATGGAAGACTTCGCCCTGGACATCATCATCGGCAAGGGACCAGGCGCCCGGTCGGTCCGTCTGGACCTGCCGCCTTTCACGCTGGTCGGGGCGACGACGCGGGCGGGCCTGTTGACCTCGCCGCTGCGCGATCGCTTCGGCATCATCGCCCGGCTCGAGTTCTACGGGGAAGATGATTTGACCCACATCGTCACGCGGGCCGCCGGCCTTTTGGGGATTCCCATCGAGCCCGAGGGGGCGCGGGAGTTGGCGCGCCGGGCACGCGGCACGCCCCGCGTCGCAAACAGGCTGCTCCGGCGGGTGCGTGACTACGCCCAGGTAAAGGCGGGGGGAGAGATCACGGCCCAAGTGGCGTCCGCCGCGCTCTTCCAGATGGAGGTCGATCGCCAGGGCCTCGACCAGACGGACCGGCTCCTCTTGCGAACCATCATCGACAAGTTCGGCGGCGGACCGGTGGGCGTCGAGACGCTGGCCGCCGCGACCGCCGAAGAGGTCGAGACGATCGAGGATGTCTACGAGCCTTACCTGATGCAGCTTGGCCTGCTGAAGCGGACCCCGCGGGGAAGAACCGCGACTGCCGCAGCGTATGCGTATTTCGGACTGCGCGGTCCGGAGCCTGCCCAGGCCGCTCTGTTCTAGGAGGGGAGAGCCATGCCCCGCCTGCTCCTGCACACCTGCTGCGCACCCTGCACGATCCACCCGCTCGATGTCTTGCGGGCGGAGGGATGGGAGGTGGAGGGCTGTTTCTACAACCCGAACATCCACCCGTACCAGGAGTGGGTGAGGCGCCGGGAGACGCTGCGGGGTTACGCCGCCACCCAGGAGTTGCCGATGCGGTGGCCAAAGGGTTACGACCTTGAGGAATTTCTGGCCGGCGCCTTGGCGGCCGGACCGCGGCGGTGCGAGGCGTGCTACCGGCGGCGGTTGTCCGTGGCGGCCCGGGAGGCGCGCCAGGACGGCTTCGACGCCTTCTCCACCACCCTCTTGGTGAGTCCTTATCAGAAGCATGAACGGTTGCGCGAGATCGCCGAAGAGGTGGGCCAGAGCGAAGGCGTCCCCTTCGTCTACCGCGACTTCCGCCCGGGGTTCCGGGCCGCCCAGGCGAAGGCCCGCGAACTTGGTCTTTACCGTCAGCCTTACTGCGGCTGCATCTTCAGCGAGAGGGAGCGGTATCAGAGATGAACGGACTACCGGCGCTGGGCCGCGTGCTGGTGCTGGCCGGAGTCGCCCTGGCGGCCGCGGGGCTGGCCCTCATGGTGCTGGGCCGTCTTCCCGGCCTGGGCCGCTTCCCGCTCGGGCGTCTCCCGGGCGACATCCTCATCAAGCGGGAGAACTTTGTATTCTATTTCCCTTTGACCACCGGCCTTCTCGTATCGGCCGTGCTCACCCTGCTGTTCCGTTTGTTCGGACGCCGTTAGGAGAGACACGATGGCGCTATACACCACCGATGCGATCGTCCTCAGGGCACGGCCGCTGGGAGAGGCGGACGTGCTGCTGACCTTGCTCACCCAGGAAGAAGGCAAGGTGAGCGTGGTGGCGCGGGGGGCGAGGCGCGGGCGAAGCCGCCTGCTTTCGGCCACGCAACCCTTCACAGAGAGCCGGGTGATGGTCTGGCGCGGGCGGGGACTGGACAACTTGAGCCAGTCCGAGCCGCTCAACGCCTTTCGCGGCCTGCAGCAGGATTTGGGCCGGCTTGCCGGTGCATCTTACGCGGCGGAGCTGCTCGACCACTTCGTCGGTGAACGAGAGCCCAACCCCGACCTGTATGCCCTGTTCCATGAGGTTCTCACCTACCTCTCCCGGGCCGAGGGGCCGGCGGCCTTAGTGAAGGGGGTCAACGTATTCGAACTCCGGCTCATGCGCATACTAGGCTACGAGCCTGAGGTCGGCCGGTGCGCGGCCTGCGGGGCTGAGTTAGGGGCACAGGTCCGCTTCAGCCTGGGGTTGGGTGGGGCGCTCTGCCCCTTGTGTTTTGTCCGGGACCCGGCGGCCCGTCCGGTGAGTCCTGGGGCACTGGCGGTTCTGCGCCGCCTCTCCGAGACGCCTTGGGAGCGCCTGCACGTCATCGACCTGGGGACGCAGCGGCGGGAGGTCGTCCGTTTGCTCAGAGGGTTCATCGATTTTCGCCGGGAGGGGCCGCTGAAGGCCCGGGAGTTCTTCGACCTGGTCTGTGGTGAATCAGAGGAAGGAGAGGTCGCACGTGACCCAGCTCAGTGACCTGGAAAAGGTGGATATCCTGCGAGAGCGGGGCAGGTTGAGCTATCAGGAGGCCCGTGACTTGCTCGTCGAGTGCGGCGGCGACGTGATCGACGCCCTCGTCAGGCTGGAGCAGAAGGGCAACTTCACCAAAGAGAAGATCTACGCCAAGGGAACGGATATCGTCGACAAGGTCAAGGAGATAATCCGGCAGGGGAACGTCACGAAGATCAGGGTCAAGACGAAGGACGACGTGATCCTGGACATCCCCGTCACAGCCGGAGCTGCGGTGGCCGTCTTCGCCCCCTATCTGGCGCTGCTCGGGGCCGTCGCCGCCATCGCCACCCAGTGCAGCATCGAGATCGAGCGAGCGGAACCACGGGAGCCGGTGGCCAGCGGGGCGGCGGCCGGTCCCATCCACGTCGAGAGCGACGTCTGAAACACGGGGTGCTTCACCCCGGTTTCTCTTTTCGCCGTTTTTTCGGGTTGGAAGGAAAAAGTGGGAGCCTAAAGAATACGTTGTGCGGTGGGAACGATAAGGGTTTTCTATAATCCTGCCGTTTGGTCAACGAGGGTTCCCATAAGGAGCCTTTTTGGGAGGATGAGTAAGGATGGCAGACAAGCGAATCTACTTCTTCGCGCAAGGTGAGGCCGAAGGCACCGCCGACATGAAGGACCTGCTCGGGGGTAAGGGCGCCAACCTCGCCGAAATGGCCAACCTGGGGATTCCGGTTCCGCCGGGATTCACGATCACGACCGAGATGTGCACCGAGTACTACAAGGCGCACGCTTGGCCGGCCGGGTTGGAGGCAGACGTCCGGGCCAACCTGAAGCGCCTGGAAGAGAAGATGGGGATGCGCTTCGGCGACCCGAACAACCCGCTCCTGGTCTCCGTGCGGTCGGGCGCCCGGGCCTCGATGCCCGGCATGATGGATACCATCCTGAACTTGGGCCTCAACGACGTGGTCGCGGAAGGGATGGTCGCCAAGACCGGCAATCCCCGGTTCGTCTACGACTCCTATCGCCGGTTCATCCAGATGTACTCCGACGTGGTCCTCGAGGTGCCGCGGAGCAAGTTCGAGGCCCGTATCGACGCCCGCAAGGAGCGGAAGGGCGTCAAGCTCGACACGGAGCTGGACGCGGCCGACTGGAAGGACCTCGTCGGCGAGTTCAAGGAAATCGTCCAGCAGGAACTGGGCAAGCCCTTCCCGCAGGATCCCTGGGAACAGCTCGTCGGCGCGATCAACGCGGTCTTCCGTTCCTGGAACAACGACCGGGCGATCAAGTATCGCAAGCTGAACGAGATTCCTGACTGGTGGGGCACGGCCGTCAACGTCCAGGCGATGGTCTTCGGCAACATGGGGGAGACCTCCGGCACCGGCGTTGCTTTCACCCGTGACGCCCGCACCGGCGAACGGAAATTCTTCGGCGAGTACCTGATGAACGCCCAGGGCGAGGACGTGGTCGCCGGCATCCGGACGCCGAACCCGGTGTCCCAGCTCGAGGAGACCAACCCCGAGGCCTACCGCCAGCTCACCGACATCTACCTCAAGCTCGAACAGCACTACAAGGACATGATGGACATCGAGTTCACCATCCAGGAAGGCCGCCTCTACATGCTGCAGTGCCGGGTCGGCAAGCGGACGGCGATGGCGGCGGTCCGGATGGCCGTTGAGATGGTCAAGGAAGGGCTGATCGACAAGAAGACGGCTGTGCTGCGGGTCAAGCCGGAGCAGGTCGACGAACTGCTGCACCCCATCATCGACCCCTCCATCAAGCCCAAAGCGGTGGCCAAGGGTCTGCCGGCCTCCCCGGGCGCAGCCGTCGGCAGAGTGGTGTTCCACGCCGAAGACGCCGAGAAGTGGGCGGCCAAGGGTGAGAAGGTCGTCCTGGTCCGGATGGAGACCTCCCCGGAGGACATCGGCGGCATGCACGTCGCGCAGGGCATCCTGACCTCCCGCGGCGGCATGACCTCCCACGCGGCCGTGGTAGCCCGGGGCATGGGCAAGTGCTGCGTAGCTGGTTGCGGCGCCTTGAACGTGGATGAGGAGAACAAGACCTTCACCATCGCCGGGCAGGACCTGGTGGTGAAGGAAGGCGACTGGCTGACGCTGAACGGCACGACCGGCGAGGTCATCCTCGGCCAGGTCCCCCTGGTGCAGCCCTCGCTTTCCGGCGACTTCGCCACGCTCATGGACTGGGTCGACGAGGTCCGGACCTTGGGTGTGCGGGCTAACGCGGACACGCCGGTCGACGCCCGGGTCGCCCGGGAGTTCGGGGCGGAAGGCATCGGCCTGGTCCGCACGGAGCACATGTTCTTCGCCGAGGACCGCATCAAGGCCGTCCGTGAGATGATCCTCTCCGATACGGTCGAGGAGCGGAAGCGGGCGCTGGCCAAGATCGAGCCGATGCAGAAGGGCGACTTCAAGGAAATCTTCCGCGAGATGAAGGACCTCCCGGTCACTATCCGCCTGCTGGATCCGCCGCTCCACGAGTTCCTCCCGCATGAGGAGAACCTGATCGAGGATCTGGCGCGGGAGATGGGCAAGAGCGTGTCCGAGGTCAAGGCGAAGGTCGAGTCCCTGAAGGAACTCAACCCGATGCTGGGCCACCGCGGCTGCCGCCTGGGCATCACCTTCCCCGAAATCTACGACATGCAGTTCCAGGCCATCTTCGAAGCCGCCTGCGACCTGGCCAAGGAAGGCTTCAAGGTGGTGCCGGAGATCATGATCCCGCTCGTCGGCACGGTCAAGGAGTTCCAGATTCTGAAGGAGAATGCCGTGCGGGTTGGTAGAGAGGTCATGGCCAGGGCGGGTGTCGAAGTGTCTTACCACGTCGGGACCATGATCGAGATCCCGCGGGCGGCGCTCATGGCCGGCGAGATCGCGAAGGACGCCGAGTTCTTCTCCTTCGGGACGAACGACCTCACGCAGATGACCTTCGGGTACTCCCGGGACGACGCCGGCAAGTTCCTGCCTGCCTACGTCGAGGCCGGCATCCTGGAGAAGGATCCGTTCCAATCGCTGGACCAAGAGGGCGTCGGCCAGTTGGTGCAGCTCGGCGTCGAGCGCGGGCGGGCGACCCGGCCGAAGCTGAAGTGCGGCATCTGCGGCGAACACGGCGGGGATCCGGCCTCGGTGGCCTTCTGCTACAAGGTCGGCCTCGACTATGTCTCCTGCTCGCCGTACCGCGTGCCGGTGGCGCGGATGGCGGCGGCGCACGCCAGCCTGAAGGCGAAGTAGGGATTCACCAGCGAGCGGGGTTCCGGCGCCGCGCCGGAACCCCCTTTTTGCTAAGGAGGGGATGGGCGAGCGGTGCTCAAGATCTTCTTGACCACCTTTTGGCTGGTCTTTCTGGCCGAATTGGGGGATAAGACGCAACTCGCCACGATGACCTTGGCGGCGGAGAACCGGGCGTTCTGGCCTGTCTTTGCGGGCGCGGCCTCCGCACTGGTGCTGACCTCGCTCATCGGCGTAATGGCTGGCGAAGCCCTCTCGCGCTTCATCCCGGCCCATTTCCTGACCGCCGCGGCGGCGGTCGGCTTCATCCTGATCGGCGTCCTGATGCTGTTCGGCAAGTTCTGAGGCCGGCGGCGGAGCCTTCGGGGGGGAAGACGGATGGGTGAGCCCACCATCAGGGAGGAACTCGAACGGGAGGAGAGGCAGCGCCTGCGGCCGGTTGCCTCCTTCGCCGGTGCGTCCCGCGGCCGGGCGGTCAGCGAACCCGAGTGCGATCTGCGTACCGCGTTTCAGCGGGACCGGGACCGGATCATCCATTCCAAGGCGTTTCGCCGCTTGAAGCATAAGACGCAGGTCTTCCTCGCCCCCGAGGGCGACCACTACCGCACCCGCCTGACCCATACGCTGGAAGTGGCCCAGATCGCCCGCACGGCGGCCCGGGCGTTGCGCCTCAACGAGGATTTGGCAGAGGCGATCGCCCTCGGGCACGACCTAGGGCATACCCCGTTCGGCCATTCGGGCGAGGCCGCGTTGAACGGGGTGGTCGAGGGCGGCTTCCGGCACAACGAACAGAGCCTGCGGGTGGTTGAAGTCCTCGAACGGCGGTCCGAGAAGTACGCCGGCCTCAACCTGACCTGGGAGGTGCGGGACGGCATCCTGGCTCACACCGGGCCTGCCTGGCCGTCGACGCTGGAAGGCCGGATCGTGCGCTACGCCGACCGGATCGCGTATCTGAACCACGACCTGGATGACGCGGTGCGCGCTGGGGTGCTCAGAGCGGAGGATCTCCCCCGGGACGTGCTTGAGGTGCTGGGAGAAAACCACCGGATCGACCTGATGGTGCACGATCTGGTCAGACAGAGCTGGGACAAGCCGACGGTCCAGATGAGTCCCGAGGTTTGGGATGGGATGACCCGGCTGCGCGAGTTCTTGTTTGAACGAGTGTACGTCGGTTCGGAAGCAAAGCGCGACGAAGGCAAGGCGCAGGCGCTGCTGGTCGCCCTCTACCGGCACTTCTTCGCTCACCCCGAGGAGCTGCCGGCCTGGACCCGGACGGGAGAGCCGGTGGAGGACGAAGGGGCGGCGGTGGCCAGGCGGGCCTGCGACTACGTGGCCGGCATGACCGACCGTTTCGCGTTGGCCGAGTTCCAACGCCTGGTCATGCCCGCTGGATGGGGCAGAGATTAGCCATTTTGGGGCCTCCCGGAAGGGAAGTTGGCAGGGGCGTTGAATAAAAGGGCGTAGTCTTTCCGGCCGGTGGGGGAGGGTGCCGTGGAAAGCACCAGGGACAACCAACTGATCGACCGGGTTCGGGAAGCCAACGATCTGGTGGAGGTCGTCTCCGGTTACGTCCGGCTGAAACGGGCGGGTAACACGTACAAGGGGCTTTGCCCCTTTCACAGCGAGAAAACGCCCTCGTTCACCGTTTCCGCCGACAAGCAGGTCTTCTACTGCTTCGGCTGTCAGGCCGGCGGCAACGTCTTCCACTTCATCATGAAGATTGAGAATCTCGAGTTTCCGGGGGCCCTGCGTTTCCTGGCGGAGCGGGCCGGCATACCCTTGCCGGAACAAGGGGTGGAGGAGACCACCCCAGGCAAGGAGCGGCGTGACCAACTCCGGCGCGTGCTCGAACTCGCTGCTCGGTTCTACCGGTCCATCCTCGAGCGGCACCCCCTGGGAGCGGCCGGGCGCGAGTACGCGGCCCAGCGGAAGCTGGAGGCGTCGACGCTCGTCCGCTTCGAAGTCGGGTTCGCCCCCAACGCGTGGGACGGGCTGGTGAAGTTCCTCGCGAAGCGTCAGGTCGACCTGGCACTGGCAGAAGAAGCTGGTCTCCTGCTGCGCCGCCGCGATGGGGGATACTATGACCGGTTCCGCAACCGGTTGATGCTGCCGATCAGGGATGCCCGGGGGCGGGCGATCGGCTTCGGTGGCCGGTCGGTGGACGGCACCGACCCCAAGTATCTCAACTCGCCGGAGACCAGGCTGTTCCGGAAGGGGGAAACCCTGTACGGCTTGAACCTGGCCGCGGAGGGGATACGCAAGGCGGGTTACGCCGTGGTGGTCGAAGGTTATCTCGACGCGTTGGCTTGTCACCAGCACGGCTACCCGCAGGCGGTGGCGTCGCTGGGCACCGCGCTCACAGAAGCACAGGTGCGCCTGCTCGGGCGGTATGCCAGCGAGGTCAGAATCGCCTACGACGCCGATGCGGCCGGGCAGGCTGCCACCTGGAGGGGGCTCGACCTGATCTCGGCGGGTGGTTTCCGGGTCAAGGTGGTGTCGCTGCCGCCCGGGGATGACCCGGACAGTTTCCTGCGAGAGCAGGGAGTGGGTCCCTTCGGGGCGCGGCTGGCCGAGGCCGAATCGCTGCTCAGTTACAAGCTCAGCAGCATCGCCCGCCGCCACGACCTCAGCACCACCGAAGGCAAGGTGCAGGCGGTCAAGGCGATTCTGCCGGTGCTCACCGGCCTGGAGAGCGCGGTCGCCCGGGAGCAGTACCTGTCCCAGGTGGCGGCGACCTTCGGGATCAGCGCCGCGGCGCTCAAGGAAGAAATGTCGCGGGCGATGGCCGGCGGGGGGCGGGCGGTCGGGAGGAATAAATTTCCGGAGCGGGCAAAGAATATCCGGGGCCAGTCCAGCATAGAGCAGGGAGGCGCGGACGACGAGCGCGACCTGGTGAGAGTGCTCCTGCTCCATCCGGAGGCCGCCGGAACGTTTGCCCGGGAGGTTTCGCCCGAGAGTTTGGAGAACCATGCAGTCAGGGAGATCGTTCGGGCGCTGCTCGACGCAGCCGCCGCGGGTGAAGTGGTGGATGCGGCCGGGCTGGCCGGACGGGTGACCGAAGAGGCGCAGGCTTTCCTTTCGGCTTTGGTGGTCGACGAGGACGCCCACCTTAAGGGGGTCGAGGCGCCCGCCTTCATCCGGAGGTTCCGGATGAGACAGCGAGAGCGCCGGCTGGCCGAGTTCGAGCGGGAGATCGAAGCGGCGGCTGCCGCTGGCGGGCTCGCCCGGCTCAACGACTTGCTGGTTGAATATAGATGGTGGCAAGAACGGGAAGGCGATTCGACAGGAAAGGAGGGGAGACCGTGACCAGGGGCAGGGAGCTGACTGCGATACCGGGGTTCAAGGAACTGCTCACCAAGGCCAAAAGCCAGGGCACCTTGACTTACCGCGAGATCATGGATTCGCTGCAAGACGTCGACTTGGATCCCGAGACTATCGACGGGATCTATGAGCGTTTTGCCCAGCTCGGAGTGGACATCATTCCGGACGCCGGAGAAGGCGAAGGAGCGCTCGAAGCCGACGAAGCCGAGCCCGAAGAGGAAGACACGGCCGACCTCGACCTGTCGGTGCCGGAGGGTATCAGCCTCGACGATCCGGTCCGGATGTACCTCAAGGAGATTGGACGGGTTCCGCTGCTTTCGGCCGAAGAGGAAATCGAGCTGGCCAAACGGATCGAGCAGGGCGATGAACGGGCCAAGCGTCGGCTGGCCGAGGCCAACCTGCGGCTCGTGGTCAGCATCGCCAAGCGCTACGTGGGCCGCGGCATGCTTTTCCTCGATCTCATCCAGGAAGGGAACCTCGGGCTGATCAAGGCCGTCGAGAAGTTCGACTTCCGCAAGGGCTTCAAGTTCTCCACTTATGCGACCTGGTGGATCCGGCAGGCGATCACCAGGGCCATCGCGGACCAGGCGCGGACGATCCGCATCCCGGTGCACATGGTGGAGACCATCAACAAGCTCATCCGGGTCTCCCGGCAACTTCTCCAGGAACTCGGGCGGGAGCCCAGCCCGGAGGAGATCGCGAAAGAGATGGATATGACGGTCGACCGGGTCCGGGAGATTCTCAAGATCGCCCAGGAGCCGGTCTCGCTCGAGACGCCGATCGGCGAGGAGGAGGATTCGCACCTGGGCGACTTCATCCCCGATGACGATTCTCCCGCCCCGGCCGAGGCTGCTTCCTTCCTCCTGCTCAAGGAGCAACTGGAAGAGGTACTCGACACGCTGACTCCCCGGGAGGAGAGGGTCCTCCGCCTGCGGTTCGGCCTCGACGATGGTCGCGCCCGGACCTTGGAGGAGGTAGGCAGCGTCTTCGGGGTCACCCGCGAGCGGATACGACAGATCGAGGCCAAGGCGCTTCGGAAGCTGCGCCACCCCAGCCGGTCGCGCAAGCTCAAGGATTTCCTCGACTGACGATGGGGAAGCCGGGTGGCTTTACGGTGGCCGGAGCGAAAGCTCCGGCCATTTCAGTGGGGGGGACACGACGGTGCTTAAGGGCGATAGGGTGCTATTGCGGGAGTTCCGCCGCTCAGACTTGGCGGAGCTTCGGAAGTGGGTCAACGACGAAGAGACCAACCGTTATCTGGGTTTTTGGACGTTTCCCCAGACAGAGGAGCAGACGCTGGAGTACCTGGAGCGTCAGCTGGGCCGGGAGGCGCCGTTCACGGACATAGAGCTGGTCATCACGCTCAAGGACGACCCTGAGGGAACCTACATCGGCGGGGTCGGTCTCCACGGCATCGACTGGCGGAACCGGAATGCCGAACTGGGGATCGTCATAGGGCGGAAGGAGCTTCAGGGCCAGGGTCTGGGGACCGAGGCCATCCGGTTGATGCTGGGGTACGCGTTCGATTTCCTCAACCTGCACAAGGTGAACCTGGTCTACTTCGAGTACAACGCGCGGGGGCGCCGGTGTTACGAGAAGTGCGGGTTCAAGGAGGAAGGACGGGTGCGGGAGAACCGCTATTGGGACGGACGATACTGGGATGTCATCCGAATGGGGATCACGGCCGAGGAGTACCATAAGTGAGCTGACAGCCGTTCGCCTTGACCGCAAGCCCTTCGATACCCTATAATGTTAGGAGTCGCGGGCCGGCTATGCCGGAGCGCGTCCCATGGGCCCGTAGCTCAGCGGTAGAGCTGGCGGCTCATAACCGCTTGGTCCTAGGTTCGAATCCTAGCGGGCCCACCAAAGCCAATCCAGGGTCTCCCCCTTCACCGGCGGAGGCCTTTTTTGCTGCGCCGGACGGGTTCCTGTTTATGGCAGGAACTGATTCCCGGCGAGGCGAAGATATGGGGGTGCGAAGGCTGTCACGACCTCTCCCGGCGCGGCTTGCGACTGTCTTTCGCCAGGTGGCTCCTGGCTCGCCGGTCGCCGATATCGGGACCGGGCACGGCCGGTTGGCGATCGCCCTGCGGGAAACGGGGCGGGCGCCGCTGGTCATCGCCACGGAATCTGTTCCCGGCCCTTTGTGGGAGGCCGAACGCAACGTGCGAGAGGCCGGGATAACCGGCGTGACATTGCGGTTGGGCTGGGGTTTAGACGCCGTGCTGCCCGGCGAAGTGGAGCAGATCTGCATCGCGGGGATGGGTGGCGAGACGATCCGGCGCATCCTGGAGCGCGGCTCGGCTACGGCCGGGCGAGCTTCCCGGCTGATCCTGCAACCGCAGAGCCACCCGGAACGGGTGCGGGAATGGTTGCTCGCCAACGGATTCGGGCTGGTCGCCGAAGACCTGGTGGAGGAGCGGGGCCACTTCTACCCGGTGACGGTGGCGAGCCCTGGCGCTGGGTGGAGCGAAGGGAACCAGGCTTCCTGGCCGCCCGGGATCACCCGGGCGTGGGTTTTGAAGCTTGGCCCCGTGTTGTTGGGCGAACGTCACCCCGTGTTGGCGCGGCAGGTGGCGCGGCTTGCGGCAGAGCGCCGGGCGCTGCTCGTCCGTCTGGAGGACGCGGAGGGCACGCGCGGCCAGCTGAGCCGGGAATACTTGGCCCGGGAAACGGCGGAGTTGGAGTTGATCAGCGAGTGGTTGCACCGGTCTCGGCGATTCTCGGAGTGATGGAGCGCCTCGCACCCCGTAGCCTGGCCCAGGAATGGGACCGGGAGCGGGTCGGGTTGTCGATCGGCTCGCCAGAGGCAATGGTGCAGAAGGTCATGGTGGCGCTCGACCCTACCCAGCAGGTCATCGAGGAGGCCCTCGCCGCCGGCGCCGGACTCCTCATCACGCATCATCCCTTCCTGTTCCGTCCGCTCAGCGCGATCCGCACCGACCAGCCGGCCGGGCGGGCCATCGCCCGGGCCCTGGCGGGTGGGCTGGCCCTGTTTTCAGCCCACACCAACCTCGATGCGGTGGAGGGCGGAGTCTCTTCCGTGTTGGCCGAGAGGTTGGGCCTGCACGACGTAGAGCCGCTCGAGGCCGAGGGGGAGCCGCTGCTGAAGCTGGCGGTCTTCGTGCCGGAGAGCCACGTCGAAGCGGTCAGGGAGGCGCTGGGCCGGGCCGGCGCCGGACAGCTGGGGCACTACAGCCACTGCACCTTCGGTACCAATGGGACGGGCACGTTTCTCCCCGGTGAAGGGTCGCAGCCGTTCATCGGCTGGCCGGGGGTGCTCGAACGCGTTGCGGAGGTCCGCCTGGAGACCATCCTTCCTGAACGCCTGCTGAACAAGGTTCTGGCGGCCATGCTGAAGGCTCACCCGTACGAGGAGCCGGCCTACGACGTCTACCCGCTCAGAAACCGGGGTCAGCTCTCCGGTCTGGGCCGGATCGGCCGGCTGCCAGCGCCGGTGAGCCTGGGGGAGATGGTCGGCCGGGTGAAGCGGGCACTCGACGTCACCCACGTCGCGTACCTGGGGGATCCCGGCGCGACGATCGAGAAAGCAGCAGTCTGCGGCGGAAGCGCGGGCGACTTGGTCGCCCGGGCGGCTTTCCGGGGGGCGAACCTCTTCGTGGCCGGCGAGGTGAAGTACCACGAGGGGCTGAGCGCAGCCGAAAGCGGGCTGGCCGTGATCGCCGCCGGCCACGATGCCACGGAGCGTCTGGTCGTGCCGGCGCTGGCGCAGCGGCTGCGGGAGGAGTTCGAACGGTTGCGGCTCGACCTTGAGGTGCTCGAGGAACGGACCAAGCCGGTCCTTTGGCAACTGGGTTGAGCGGGGGCAAAGGGGGGGCGCACGTGGAACGGGCGTGCGAAATCTGCGGCCGGCCAATCCCGACGGAACGACTCGAGGCGCTGCCAGAGACGAAAAGATGCGTGGAGTGCGCGGCGAAGAACGGTTCAGACGTGCACGGCAAACGCAGCGAAGTGGGCATGGATCCGGATACTTACCGCGACCTGCTCGGAGCGACGCGCAGCTAGGGACAGAATAGTCACGGAGGAAGACATGAGCGGCGTAGTGATTTACACGGACGGCGCGGCCAGGGGCAATCCGGGTCCGGCGGGCATCGGCTATCTCATCTACGACGAGGCGGGGCAGGTACTGGTCGCCGACTCCGACTACCTGGGGGAGACCACCAACAACGTGGCGGAGTACACGGCGCTGCTCCGGGCGTTGGAGAAGGCTCAGATTCTCTCGGGCGGGCCGGTGCAGGTGTACTCCGACAGTGAGTTGATGGTGCGCCAGCTCAACGGGGTCTACCAGGTGAAGCATCCGGGGCTGCTCCCGTTGTACAACGAGGCCCGGCGGCTTTTGGCCGGGTTCAACCGGTGGAGCATCACGCACGTGCCCCGGGAGAAGAACAAAGAGGCGGACCGGCTGAGCAACGAGGGGATCGACCGCCACGTTGGCGGGAGTTCCCATTTACCGGCCCAGCCGCCTGTGGTAGAATAATTGGGCTGACTTTGGCAACCAGGTCGGACGGTCGCGCGGGGAGACCCGTGAGGAAAGTCCGAGCTCCGCAGGGCAGGGTGCTGGGTAACACCCAGTGGGGGCGACCCCAAGGAAAGTGCCACAGAAATCAAACCGCCTCCGGCCGCATGGCCGGCGGTAAGGGCGAAACGGTGCGGTAAGAGCGCACCAGCAGCCGGGTGACCGGCTGGCTTGGTAAACCCCACCCGGAGCAAGACCAAATAGGGGAGAGACAAGGCGGCCCGCCTTTCTCCCGGGTTGGTCGCTTGAGGCGTCTGGCGACAGGCGTCCCAGAGAGATGACCGTACGACGACAGAACTCGGCTTACAGACCTGGTTGCTCATTTTCCGGAGCGGGGAGCGTCTTGCTCGCCCGCTCTTCGTTTTTCGCAACCTTACGGCCCTTACCGAGTTCCTTGACCGGAGCGGAAGGCCTCCAGACCCTCACTCCGCTATGATTTGCAGATTGGTTTCGACGGCGAGGGTCGATTTCCTTCTCCATCCAGAAGAATTCAGTGCCATTCATCTGGCCGAGCAGGGAGACGGCTTCCCGGCTGGCTTCATCAGGGACATGGATATAGTATTTCATCGTCGTGCCGAGGTCACGGTGGCCGGCGAGCTTGGCGACGACCGGCAGGGACACGCCCTGGCAAGCGAGCCGGGTGGCGCCCGTGTGGCGGAACAGGTGCGAGTGGAGCCTGGGAACGCCGTTGCGGATACCGTGGTCCTTCACCATCTTCTTGATCCCGGACTCGGTGAGCCGGACACCCTGCTCGCTCACGAAGACGGGAGCATTCGCCCGGGGGAGAGAGGGCAGGGAACGCTGGAGCGCTCTCAGCACAGCCTTCAACTCTGGCGCCATCGGCACAGTCTTCGGGTCGTGGTTCTTGGTTGGGGCTTGGAAGTGAATCTGATGCCGCCGGAAGTCGATGTCGCCCCAGGTCAGGGCTGCCGCTTCGCTCAGCCGGCAAAGGGTGAAGTACATGAGGACGAGAAGTGCCCGGTTTCGGAGCGGGTTGCGGCCAAAGTCGGCTCTGGGTCCGAGCACCCGTTCATATTCCGCCCCCGAGAGGCAGTCCGGCCGCTGGTGACGGTCTCCCCTGGCGATGCGTCGCCCGGCGAACGGGTCGACTAGCTCGGGAAGGAAGTCCTTGCAGTAGCGAACGATGGCCCGGAGGGAATTGAGACGGCGGGCGATAGTCGTGCGGGCATGGCCTTGCTGCACCCAAAGGATCTCGAGCCGCCGGACGTTTTCCCGGGTGAGATGGCGCAGGGTGGGGGGCAGGTTGTGACCTTCCAGGTAGCGTACGACGTGCATGAGGTCAGTCCGGTAGGCGACGAAGCTTGATTGCCGGAAGTCGTTTTCCGCCTGACGCTGCTGGTAGTAGGCCATGAGGCAGTCGAGCCGGGGGGGTGTCGAGGGTAATCTCTTCGATGAACTCGGGGCAAGTGAGAACCTTCACCTCGGCCAGTGCTCCCTTCGTTTGGGAGACACGACCCGTTGAAGTTGCGTTGAAGCGAGGTTAGCCGAAGACCAAGAAAAGCCACAGAAAGGAGGCCGGGGCCTCCGCCACCGAAATTGTCTCGGCCATGTCGTCGCCGTTGTTGCGGGCATTATAGCACAAGAGACCCGGCAACTCCAAATCTGTCGTGAGGCTGCGTCTTGAGGCCGTGCGTCTAGGCGTCGCTCGCCGAGATGGTGACCCAGCCGACGCCTGGAACGTAAACCCGGGTGACGCTGACCCGGTGATGTTGAAGGTCCTTGGCGAGCGCCTTGCAGGCCTCCAGGTCGCTCATGCCCTGCTGCCGGTATTCCTGGTAGCGGGCGTTGGCGAAGTGATACCGGAACCCATGCAGCGCCCGGTACTCGGCCTTGACAGTCTGACAAGCCGCCTTGACCTCGTGACGGACTTGGTCATACTTCACGCTGAAGACCCGCTCGCCAGGCTTCTTGCCGTTCGCCAGGGCTTTTAGCTCGGCCATCGTCTCGTTCGAGACCTGGAGCCAGCCTGTCGGGTGGCCGCCTTTCCCGTAATTTCGGACCCGGCACCCCTCAACGTCCAGGTCCTTGACCCGGATGCCCCGGCCCCCGCTCATGCCGTTTCTGTGGCCGATGACCGAGGAGATGCGCAGCCCGGTTTCGGCCATGACTTTGCAGACCGTGCCCATCTCCGGCCTCCGTTGGGACACAACTGACAGTAGCTTCGCCATCTCCTCCCTCGTGTACGGTGCCCGGATGTCTTTTTTGTCTTCTTCGTGCCGAACCGGTCCGACCCAGTCTGCCGGGATGAGGGAAACTTTGACCCCGTACCGGGCTTCAATGCCCAGCTCGAGTTTGTGTAGCGCCGACGCTGCCTGCTTTACCGTCCAGGCTGACCCCGGCTGGCCGCCTTTGCCTCCGTGCTCTTCGAGGTGCTTCAAGTAGGCAGCGCCATGCTCTGGCGTGAGCGTGCGAACATCCCGAACTCCGGCGAACTTCACGAAAGCGCAGCCGATTTCGGTGTAGTTCTTGGCGGTCCTCCAGGCGTGAATGATTGGGGACTGGCCGTTGTTCTTCGCCTTCTCGGCGTGCTTGGAGACGCCCTCCTTGGTGATCGAGCGGAAAGCCTCATTGACCTGGTGGACCGGGCTCCCGAGCTTAGACATAACCTCACCCCCTTGCGGCGCTTCGCCCCTTCCCGGCCAAGGAGGCCGGCGAAGGGCGCTCCTAGCGGAGAGCGCACTACTCCCAGCCGTTCACCCCAAGCGTCCCGGCTGCGCCGTGCCGTTGGGGTGAACGATCTGGGGCTATCGTCAGCGGCCTTCCGGCCGCTCTCAATCTCGTCCCCGAATGGTCGTCCCGCCAACGGGGGTCCGCCCATTCGGCAAAGTCCGCCGCCCCGGCGGCCGGTGCCGGTCCGGCCTAGGCGCCTCG